>DPYP01000403.1:0-7430 GCA_003545375.1 Lentisphaeria bacterium | reverse complement strand
CCGGAAGCCGGCGACATGGAAGTGTTCAAGATGTTGCGCGAAGATTTCGAGATCGGCCTGGGTTGCGTCAGTGTCGAGCCCGGACAGATCGACTCACCGGAGACGATTGTCGAGCGGGTCGAGCGGGCCATGCAGTATCTGGCGCCCGAGCGTATCACGCTCAACCCTGATTGTGGTTTCGCTCCCGGCTCCGGGGCTGTCGTCCCGATCGACGAAGTCTACACGAAGATCAACAACCAGGTCGCTGCAGCGAAGATTCTGCGGCAGAAACATTCATGACACAAAGAGAACAACTGTACGAGCTGCTGGGCGATCTGCCCGATCGCAATCGTGAGATTTCAGTTTCCACCGTGGCGACGGAATCGCGCCCGGGCTATGTCCTTGAGAGGCTCGTTCTCGACCTCAACGGTATCGAAGCGGTGCCGGCCTGCTTCGTGCGACCGCATGAACAGTCCGGACCGTTGCCGACGGTGCTGTACAACCATGCCCACGGCGGCGACTACGTGCTCGGCAAGGACGAGCTGCTGGATGGGCGGGAAGCGCTCTGCGATCCGCCATACGCCGAGGCGTTGACTGCTGCAGGGTATTCAGCACTGTGCTTCGACACCTGGGCCTTCGGCGAGCGGCGTGGCAGGACGGAGGCGGAAATCTTCAAGCACATGCTCTGGCACGGGCAGGTGATGTGGGGCATGATGATGTACGACAGCTTGCGGGCGGTCGACTATCTGGTCTCCCGCCCGGACGTCGATGCCGAGCGGATCGCGACGCTGGGAATTTCCATGGGCAGCACGATGGGCTGGTGGCTGGCGGCGCTGGACACTCGCATCAAGGTATGCATCGATATCTGCTGCCTGACGGATTTCGATGCTTTGATCGACGCCCAGGGGCTCGACGGGCATGGCATCTATTACTACGTCCCCAGCCTGCTGAAGCACTTCTCCGCCGGTCAGATCAACGCGCTCATCGCACCGCGTCCGCACCTGGCGCTCGCCGGCAACTTTGACCGGCTCACGCCACCGGCGGGCCTCGATCGCATCGATGCGGAGCTGCAGGAAGCCTACGCCGGGGCCGGTGCGCCCGAGGCGTGGAAGTTGCTGCGCTACGAGATCGGACATTTTGAATCCGCCGCCATGCGCGGTGAAGTAATGGCATATCTCAAACGTTGGATGTAACTCGATGACAGAACTCCACATTTCGCCTGTTGCCGGTCGTGCTCAGGTGAATATCACCCATCCGGATACGATCTGTGAACCAGACGTCGGCATGGGCAGCCCGATCTTTCGTGTCCCGGAATTTGTGCGACACGGGTCGAAGCGTCGGCCGCCCGGCTACACTGCATGGGAAACCGTACGGGAGAACACCGAACTGCGTTTTCACTGGGATGCCCCGATTGAACTGAAGCGGGAATACGCAACAGACTTCAGCGGACACCTGGTTGTCGAAGGCGACGAAGTCGCGTTTGAGGTTACCTACACAAACATCGGTGCGGAACCCGCAAGTGACGGCCTTTCTTTGTTCTGTCTGCAGGCCGGCACGTCCTGTGAGTTCCACGATTTCGACGGCTGCAACACTTTTATCTGGCCAGACGATCGATTCGTCAGCATCAATGAATCTGTCAATGGCGAGTTTCCCGACCATCGGATGGCCGGTGCCAAGGATTGCGCCCGGAGCGTGATGGCGAAACGATCCACGGCCGGCTTTATGCTGGCGATTGCCCTGGACCGTTGCAGCAGTGTGACCGGCAACTTCAACATGTGGCCATCGTGCATTCACGCCAACCCCGAGTGGGGTATGCTCGAACCCGGCGAGGAAGCCACGGTGCGCGGCAAGATATACTTCTTTGCCGGGACGCTCGAGGATGTGACCGAACGCTATGTTCGCGACTTTGAGTCGGCTCGATGAGCCTGGGCCTCGCAGTGATCGGCTTGGGGGCCAGGGGGTATAAGACGGTTCGTGATGCCGTCGATATCCCGGAGATTGACTTGACCATCGGTTGCGAACCGATGCCCGATCGCGCCCAACGCGCACGTGACGATTTCGGCATAGACGTCGAATCCGACTGGGCGTCCGTTGTCGATCGCAGCGATATCCATCTGATCTATGTGGCAACGCCGAACGATCGGCATGATGAGGTTGCCTGCGCTGCCATGAACGCCGGCAAAGCGGTCCTGCTGCAAAAACCGATGGCGCACAGCATCGACGCGTGCCGCCGCATCATGCGCGTTCAGGAGGCAACAGGCGCGTTCCTGCAGATCGGCTTCGAGTGCCGATACAGCCTCCTATACAGCAAGGCGAAGGAACTTGTCGACAGTGGACGGGTCGGCGGGATCCGCAATTTTCAAATGAACTATTTCTCCAGCCTCTGGCCCGTGTGGCTGGAACATCCCGAAGGGTGGAAATGGCTGGCCGAGAGATCCGGCGGCTTGATTGCCGAGAAGCTGTCGCACTACATCGACCTGTTCCAATGGTACACCGGATCGCTGATCAACGAAGTCGATGTCTTCGCGGCCGACCCGGTACTGTCCTACTTCAAGACCACTGACACGGTGCATGTCGGGATGCGCACGGAGAACGGCGCGACCGGTGTCATCACCTTTTCGTTCTGTCGCGCCAGCACGGCAGCAGAAGACCAGAGTGAAGGCATAGACGGCGCCGGCACCGGGTACTATTTCGACCACACATTGATCGGCGAGAAGGGCAGCCTGCATCTCCACGACTCCCGTATTCTCGATCTGTTTCTTTACGATTGCGATGGCGAAACCCGGCCCTATCTCGAGACGCGCCATGAATTTGACGAGGACCGTCTGAAGCTGGTCCACAACACCCACGACGAGCTGGCCGACGTTGTTCGGCGAGTAATCGACGACGAACCGCCAAGCCTGGCACCCTCTGTGGCGTTTCAGGTTTTTGAGGTATGTTTTGCCGCCGAAGAATCACAGCGCCGCCGCGGCTCTGTGCGCCTTGACGAGTGGAGAGCGGCCAAGCCGAAACCGGAGCAGTCAAGCTGATCGTCAACCAACAACTTCTTCACTTTTAACCACCGGAGCGTTGATGCCTTCCAAATCCCTGCATATCCAGATAAGTCCGGATGCCCATGCCCTCGAGCGTCGTGCCGCGAGTGAGTTACGTCAGTACGTCCGCCAGTTGTTCGGCTTCACCCCGAGCGTGTCAGAGGTGCGGCGGAAGGCCGGCAGGACGATTGTGCTCGGGACTGGGGAGTCCTCTCCCGGCCCGGGCAGGAAAACCCGATTAGGCAAGGAAGGCTACGCCATCCGCTGCGATGACGGTACATCGCTCGAGATTTGCGGTGGTTCGCCGATCGCGGTGCTGTGGGCGGCCTACGAGCTGATCGAGCAGTGGGGCGTGACTTTCCTGGTCCAGGGCGACGTTATGCCGGAGCCCGGGACGCTGGGGCCGTTTCATCTGCCGCAGCTCAACGTTGTCCGGCGACCTGTCTTCGAGCAGCGCACGTTTCGCATTATCAACGATATGCTCAACAGCGGTATTCTCTGGTCCCTGAATGACCATGAGAAGCTGTTCGATCAACTCGTCAAGTTGCGATTCAATACCGTAATCGCGGCGACCTATCCGCATCAGCCATGGTGGCACTGGTCGTTTCGAGGTGTGGAACGTACCCAGGTCGATCTGGTTTATGGTTTCAGGCACGTGATCCATAAGCGCAGTATTGGCCGCGATGTCATCGGGCGGCTCGGGCACTATACGAATCCTGATTTTCAGGGGGCCGAGACCTATTCGGAGCGGCTTGCTGCCGGTCAACGGCTGATGCACGGCATCATCGCCGCGGCGCATCAGCGCGGGCTGAAGTTTATCATGGCGCACAACTTCAACTACTTCCCGGACGAGTTCCAACAGCATCTGGCTCGCTGGAGCAAGAAGCACCGTATACCGAAATCGATCATGGCGGCCGAAAGGTACTCAACCCTGGGCCTGCACGCCGACACTGGCAACAGCGAGGTCGGCCACCTGATGACGCCGCTGAATCCCGTCTATGTCGAGATGGTCGAATCATGGCTCACCGCGGTGCTCGAGACGTATCCGGAGATTGACAGTGTCCTGCTGAGCCCGGCGGAGTTTCCTCCGAATGCCGGCGGCATCGGGGTTTGTTGGAAGCAACTGTCGAGGCGTCACAAGCTGGAACCTGAATTTTCGCTTGACAAGATCAAAGCCGCCGCTGCCGGGCACAAAGTTGGCGGGCAGCCGGGACGCTCGGTGCGCGAGGCACTCGGTGCGGTGGCCACCGTCCGGCTGCTTGACCTGGTGCTCAACGAGCACCAGGTCGTGCAGCGCATCAATCCCGATATGAAGGTCTACGCGTCACTGATGAGCGATGCCTTGCTGGGGGTGATCCCGCACATTTTCGATTCGGCGCGTTTCGAATTTCTTCGCGTGGGCGATTACACGACGTCGAGTGTTGCTTCCAGCATGGACCGCCTTGCTTGCGCCAGAGAGAGTGGGATGAGCTTCCATGTCACCACCACGATCAATGATGACAACGTCGGGTTTCTGCCGCAGTTCAATTTTTCGGCACTGCATACGACGGTGCGTGCGATGCGCCGACACGGAGCCAAAGGCTATTTTTTCCGTCAGTTCGATATCAGTGAGTACGAACCCATGATGCGTTACCTCGTGGACGCCGCCTGGGACAGTCGCCTGACACCTCGAAAATCGTCCGAGCGCCTTGTCGAGAAAATCTGTGGGCCCGCGTCTGTCGACCCGATGATGAAGGCGTTCCGCGCGCTGGAGAAGCTTGCACCGCAATTCGATTTTGTGATCGGTACCGGATTCATGATGCCGCGTATGACCTTGAAGTTCTGGGAGGACTGGCCGTATGTCGTGGACTATTTTCCGGTCTGGGAGAAATTGATCGACAGTTTAGGTAAAATCGAGCCGCACATCGAGGCGGCGTTGCAACTCAGCGCGCCGCGTGGCAAGCAATTTGTCGGAGACCTGCTGGCGTTTGTACGTTTCGGAGGATTATTTATGCAGACCGCAATTCTGATTCGCCAGGCACGCCTGCGCTACGATGCCGCGGAGGAATTGAAGACGTCGGCCGGCCGTGGCGGAAAATTCGATGTCACCGCACACAATGACGAGATGCGACAATCCGCCCGTTTGTTGGCAAGCGCCGTGGACCGGCTCGAGGCTGCAACAGCGATTTGGGCCGGGAGCGTTCGGGACCAGACGGATATCGGCTCACTCGTCGGTCTGAACGCCTACGGTCTTGACTGGCTGCGCGGCAAGGCGGACGAGATCCGCATTTATGGCGAACACTGGGGATTCGAGATTTAGATCGCCGGGCCGCAGTCCAGCCTTTCTGCAAGAATGAAAATTCCACTCCACATAAACCAGTTGGACCGCAAATGATTCCCTACAGCTACATTCTGATCGACTTTTCAGACATTGAACAGGATCCGCCGGCGGGCTTTGCCTTTCTGAAGAGTTGCGGCTACGCCGGTGTCGAACTGAATCTGACGGATGATGTGCTCGGACGTCTCGACGAGCTGGAAGCAGCCGCGCAAGCCAACGACTTGGTTGTACCGTCGATGTTGACAGGCCCAGCCTATGAACAAGGGCTTTGCCTGAGTTCACCGGACCCGGACTGCCGACAGGGCGCAGTGGATCGCCTCAAAAGTTATTTGCCGATTGCCGACCGGTTCAATGCCATCCTGGTCGTCGGGCTGATGCAGGGGCTGCGGAGCGACGAAGCGGATCCGGTTGTAGCCAACGAGCGTATTGCCGCAGGGCTCCGGGAGGTTGGCCTGGCTGCCGAGCAGAAGGGCATAGAGATCGTCATTGAACCGGTCAACCATTTGCAGGTTGGCTTCAATAATTCGCTGGCCGAGGTGCGGCAATTGATCGCGGCGATTGATGTGCCGGCGTTCAAGCCGATGCTCGATACCATTCACATGAACATTGAAGAGACGTCGATGACGGAGCCGATCTACAGCTGTGGAGAATCGCTGCGCCATGTCCATATCTGCGAGAGCAACGGGGGCGTTTTCGGCAGTGGCAATGTTGACTTCAAATCTGTCTTGCACGCACTGCAGTCAATCGGGTACGAGGGCTTTGGATCTCTCAAGATCTATCGCAACGCCGGCTTTGAAGAAGGTGCCCGGTCAAGTATTGAGTATCTTCGCAGTCAATCCTGACGATGATTCGTTTTGCGGCACAGCGCATTGCTCGATAAGCTCTCGAGCCGGACCATGGATCAAGAGTGCCATTGGCTTATCCCGCAATCTCATACGAGCTTGCGGTGTAGGTGAGTGTGGCATTGGCCTCGAGCGTGACGACGTCGGTGGCCGGCGCCAGCACCGCCACCGCCGCAGTCAGGGCGTCGATGTCACACGGCTGGCCGACCTGCTCACCATAGTGGCAGGGAATCAGAATTTCCGGACGGATGAATCCCACAGCCCGTGCCGCTTCGCGAAGCCCCATGGTGTACACGCCGCCAGTCGGGAGAATGGCGATCTGCGGTCCGTACATCTGGCTGATAAGCTGCATATCACTGAAAACGCCGGTGTCCGATGAATTGTACACGGTGATGCCATTATCGAATGCCAGGATCATGCCCGAAACACCGCCGTCGGGGTGGAAGACTATTCCGTTCGGGTGCGTCGGAGTCTCCGGCATGCTCATTGATGCCGAATGATGTGTTTGCGTTGCGGTGATTGCAACGTCCTTGATCCTCTGCGTACCGCCGATACCGACTGGCATCGACGCGTTGGCGGCCATCGTCAGCCCGTTGGCTTCCGCAAGCAATTGCAGTTCGTAGCTGCCGAGAAATATCGCGCCCGTTGCCTTGCAGATAGCGATAGAATCGCCGAGGTGATCCATGTGGCCGTGCGTGACAACGACGGCATCCGCCCGGTCGATATCCGCTAACGCCATATCCGCACTTGGATTGCCCTCGATCCACGGATCGAGGTAGATGACCGTGCCGGCTTCCGATTCAAAACGATATGAAGCATGACCAATGTGGGTGATTTTCAGCGAAGCCATGTGAGGTCCTCCTTTTTTCGATCGTAGTGAGTTTTCGATTACATGGCGCCGGCTTTCAGCATCTCTCCAAACTTCTCAGCCTGCGCCTTGATGTCGCAATCGACCTGCTCCGACCATGCGTTGAGCAGTTTCGTGTAGATCGGTCCGACCCGGCCGTCACCCACCGGCTGGAAGTTGAAACGCGTTACCGGCAGCATGCAGATAGTCGTACTGGTGATCCAGGCCTCATCTGCCTCGCGCACGTCGTACGGTTCGATGTCGGCTTCTTCCACTTCGATGCCGAACTTGTCGCACAGCTCCATACAGTTCATACGCGAGACGCCGCGCAGGATATTGTGTCCTTTCGGTGTCAACACGCGTCCGTTCCGTACCATGAAGAAGTTGTTGCCTGTGCCTTCGGCGATAAATCC
>DPYP01000478.1:1072-4968 GCA_003545375.1 Lentisphaeria bacterium | reverse complement strand
GCGCGTCCACGACACTCACCCATGCGGTCGAACAGTCACTGAGGCCCGGGTCGTTGACACATTCGAATCCGGCTGCCGTCGTTGCCTGATGAAAAGCCCGGCCCTCAATTTCCGGCGTGTCGCACGACAACCGCAGCAATGTGCGCTGGAATCTGAACGGTCGCAGAAACCGGTGCCAGGCGTTCACAGCCCCGTCGATCGAGAGCTGCGCACCACCCAGGTCGAGCGATACCGTCCTGCCCCATTCGCGGATCCTCGCGACACTCCGTTTGCCCATCGGCCTGCGACAGATTGCCGCGCGCGTTGCGAACTGCACAGCCTCGGCCGCAGGCGCAACGTAGAGGCGTTGCACATAGTCAGTGCCATGACGGGCGTCCGTCACAGTGAGGACGGTGAGGTGCTCGAGCCGGCCCTGAATTTGGCGGACATGGGCCGGCAGCAGACGGCGCGGGCCGGCAACGTCGAAGTAACGGACCGTCGTGGCGACCCCGGCACGCACGATGGTGGAATCCGGCAGCACCGCGCCAATGGCAGCGGTCAGGGCCGGGTCGAAATTTGATTGGCATTGCTGCGTCACTTTGATTGATACCTCGTCATCAATTTATAGCTTGTCTCCACGATTCAAGGTTCTGCTGGAAGTGGCTTCTCAGGAGCAATGCTCTGGCGCTTGCCAAACGGCGAATTTCCACTTGTGCTGCACGATTCCATAACGCCGACAGGTAGCCACCGCCCATGAAATTGCGTATCAAGGCGCGCGCAGGTCATAGCAACGCAATCGTCGCTCGCCGCCATTGTCCAGCCGCGGCTCATTCTGGCAGATGTAGAGCAGACCGCGGCTGATGACCGGCGGTGTCCACGTCTGTGGCGCCGGAAACAGCCAGGTGCGGCTGATCTCGCGGTAGCCGGACGGCTGCAGGTCGAGCCACAATAAATGCCCGAACTCACCGAGGCAGAGGAAATCGCCGTCGGCCGAAAGGAGGGAGCCCCGGAAAATTCGCATTCTTGCGTCGCGCCCGCCGGCCTTGTCGTCGATGCGATCCGTCCACTCCGGCGTCTCGCGCCAGACGACTTTGCCGGTGGCTGCCTCGATGCAGACGAGCTCGGCGGTACGCTCGTGCCGGCCGTCGATTGCATAAATATGGTTGCCGCGCGCGACGGCGGTGCTCCAGTGGGTGCCGAGCTGCGAGGTCCAGACCTTTTCCAGAGTACCGTCCGGCTGGACCTCGAGCATCGCCGTGCCGACACCGTACGACGCCGAAATCAGGACGCGATTGCCAATGACCACCGGATTCGAAGCGTTGACCGATTCGTAGGTCTCGCTGCGCCAGGCGAAGCGGTCGCAGATCTGTCCGTCATCGGATGTCAGGCTCAGCAGTCCACCGACAGGCGGCTTGCTCTTGCCGCCGGCAAACACGAACAGGCGCCGGCGACCGTACATGTCTGCCGGCACCGGCGTCGCGTAGCTGGGGCCCCACTGGTCGCCGGCGCGCCAGGCCAGCTCGCCGCTGTGTCGGTCGAAGGCGGCGACACATGGGCCGCCGGGCGCGCCAATATTAATGATAAGCAGTGGGCCCTCGATGAGTGGCGAGGTAGCCGTTCCGAAAAACTGTCGATGCCCGCCGAATTCCTCGGCGATGTCCCGCTGCCATCTGACCTCGCCGCTTGTCAGCTGCAGGCATACCAGGTGTCCGGCGGTGCCGTAGACGTAAACCAAGCCGTCGTCACTTATCGCCGGGGTGGCGCGCGGGCCGTTCTGGTAGCCGTAGTGGTCCTGGTATTCGGTCGGCCAGGTGTGGCGCCAGTACCGGGCACCGGTGGCGGGGTGCAGGCAGTCGATAACCACGTCGTTGCCGATCCGGTGCGGGTAGACCAGGTATTCGCCACGGATCGCGGGGGCGGCGTAGCTGGTGCCCCGTCTCATTTCCCACACGACTGTTGGCCCGGCGTCCGGCCAGTCCCGGCGCAGATGTGTTTCACGGCAGTGATTGTTGTGACGCGGTCCGAGGAAATGTGGCCAGTCTTCGGTAGTCGCTGCCGGGTGCAGCGGTTGCGGTTGTCGGTGGAAACGGCAATCGGAATTCGGCTGCAGAATAGTGCCCGCGTTGTCTGCCTGCGGGACAGTGCTCAGCAGCAGATTGGCAGTGATGAAGCCGGCATGGAACACAGGTCGCATGCCTAATCGTACCATCGCCAGTCGGCATTTGCCACTACCCCATTTTTTTTGCCAGAATCGGCCGTGAACTGCTTGTTATTTATGTCGGTGACCATAGCTTACGCATTTGACTTAGGGAATTCCGCCAAGCAAAAACGGCCGTCTAAACAGGCTTTTACAGCGGTGAAATTCTCGCAAAACCCGACAGTGGAATCGAGCGTGGACAGCGTCTACAATCAACAGTTTTTGGACGTTGCGGTGGGGCACATTCAGGCAACGTTCGACGGCGCCCTGGCGTTTGTCACCGTCGACGTCGACCGGCGGCGGATAGAGTCACTGCGGCGACACGTTTTGCCTGGGAAAATGCTCCGGACGCGGTTGGGCCTGGCGTTGTGTCCACAAGGCAGCGGCGACCAGGATGCAGTCGCGCGTGCCTGTGCCGCAACGGAATTGATCCATACCGCTACGCTCTATCACGACGACGTGATTGATGGCGCCACTTTGCGGCGGCAGCAACCAACATTGTGGCAGGAAGTGGGCCAGACCGGCGCCATCCTGCTGGGAGATTTGTTTTTCAGCAGCGCCATCGAGTTAATGCTCGATGGCGCTGATCTGAACCAGGCCCGGTTGTTTGTGGCCAGGGTCAAGGAAGTGTGTGCGACGGAAACGATACACGAAATGGTTTTTCAGGGCCGCGCGGTGGATGCAGAGACCTGCATCGCGATTGCCCGTGGCAAGACCGGAGCGTTGTTTGCCTTTGTGGCCGAGTGCTGCGGCAAGGATGCGACTATGGCGGAGGCGATGGCCGAGGCTGGTTACCGCGTCGGAACGGCCTATCAACTGGCGGACGACCTGCTCGACGAAATCGGCGTCGAACAGCTGGCAGGCAAAACTTTGGGGACCGACCGCAAGCGCCGCAAATTCACACTGGCACAGCAGACCGGCAGCAGCGACAACGTTGTGTTGACGGAAATCAGCCGCCTGTGCGGCAGTGCTATTGAACTGCTGCGACCGTGGCCGGTGTATGCCGACCGTCTGGACAGCTATATCACCACACATCTGGCGCCGGCCTGGGAAATGCATTTGCAGCCGGCGGGCTGAGAAAGGTTCTCCGTTGACAGCGCGGCCTGCTAATCGGGCAAGATCGAATGGAACTTGACAGTAAAACCTACAGATTATCCGGGGCGGCGGGACCGGGGCGGGTCGCCGGAATCATCGGCATCATTGCCTTGGCAGTGAGCTTCATCGGTGTCTTTACGGCGTCCAAGGAAGGTGGCTCCGACCATGCCCGCGCCACGGCGAACGTGCTCCACATGCAGGCGGCGGCAGAGACTGCCGCGCCGGTCGCGACGGACGACCACGCAGTGAACAAGGGCAGTGGTCACACGATCGGCAGGGTGACGCAGTTCTTCCAATCCTACCTCAACGCGTTCACGTTTTGGGTGACGGTTGGTCTTGGCGGCCTTTTCGCCACGCTCGTGCATCACCTGGTGCGGGCGACCTGGAGCGTCGTGATGCGGCGGATGTACGAGAGCTTGATGGTGACGCTGCCGATCCTGATCATTTTCTTTATCCCGATCGCCTTGTGGGGCATGCAGGACCTCTACCACTGGACAAACGCCAGCGAGGCCAACGATCCGATCTTCCTCAAGAAAGAGGCGTGGCTGAGTCCGAAGTTCTTCTGTCTCCGCGCCGTCGTCTACTTCGTCATCTGGTTCATCCTTGCCCGGTTGCTGTATAGCGC
>DPYP01000478.1:0-733 GCA_003545375.1 Lentisphaeria bacterium | reverse complement strand
AGGCGCCCTCGGAGGCGCTCAGCGTGCGGATGCGGATGATCAGCGCACCGGGCCTGATTCTCTTCGCCGCGACTACGACTCTGGCTGCTTTCGATTGGATCATGTCGCTGAACTACCACTGGTTTTCGACGATTTTCGGCATTTACATCTTTGCCGGCGCCTACTTGTCCTGCACCGCGTTTTGCGTGCTGGTGACGATGTACCTGCGCAGCAAGAACATCCTGACGAAAGAAATCAACGATGAGCATTACCACGACATGGGCAAATGGCTCTTTGCCTTCGTTGTGTTCTGGTCGTACATCGCGTTCTCGCAGTTCTTCCTCATCTGGTACGCCAACCTGCCTGAGGAGACGGGCTTCTTCAAAGTACGCGGGGGTCCCGGTTGGGGGATGGCGAGTCTGATGCTGGTGATCTGCCATTTTGCTATTCCGTTCCTTTTCCTGCTCAGCAGTCTGACGAAACGCTCTCCGAAGGCGCTGGTGATTGCTGCGGTGTGGCTGCTGGCGGTGCATTGGTACGACCATTACTGGCTGATTGCGCCGAACTTTCACGAAAGCTTCGCGTTCAGTTGGCTGGACGTGACGTGCTGGCTCGGGATCGGCGGTATTTTCTTTTGGAATTTCTGGCGCAAGTTCACCTCCGCTCCGGTAGTCCCTGTGAAAGATCCTCAACTTGAGGGATCCATTAAGTTCGTAAACTTCTGGGTTTAAGGTCATGCAGTGCCGATCAACAC
>DPYP01000034.1:0-3754 GCA_003545375.1 Lentisphaeria bacterium | reverse complement strand
TTCTAAAGCTCAGAGCCGGCAAGGTCTTTGCCCGCATTCACCGGCAACGCAGCGCGCTCCGGCAGTCGCACGATTGTACGCGGTATGTCATAAATCAGCATCTGTCTATTCTCCAATTTGCCATTTAACATTCGGCATTTGCGTACGATCTTTGACGTTCACGCCCTGGCAGCAATCACCAGGCAGCATCCGGATCAATCGGGTATATTTTACGTCCGAGTCGCTCGAACGGCAACTTGGCAAAGTCCTGGGTAAACACCCCCAGCGCATCAACATTGAAGATCGACCCGGCGATCGGCCCAAAGCCGCTGCGGAAATGCCCGGTCGATTTGACACAAATATAGCGCAGCGTGCGGCAATCGAGTCCGAGGCTGCGCGGGAACGCCAGATCCATCGGCTGGTACATCTCGGAAATAACGGCGACATAGATGCCGTCCTGTTTCAAAAGCACCGAATCACCGTGGTTGCCTTCGCTGCCCGCCCACATGGGGCCGTCGTAAATAAATCGCCCGTCGCTCACAGCAAGGACCTCAGCTTGCATCGGCACCGACGGCGCCGACAGCGGATGTGACTTGCCACCGACCTCGACATCGACTGTCGCCCCGACACCGGCCGCCTTGGCAGTCTGCACCGTCTCCCGGTCACGAATGTACAGGACAGCGGCGTCCTGCAGGTCACGCTCGATGAACAATCTCAGAATCTCGGTGTTGTCACTGGGCGCGCCGCCGCCGGGGTTGTCGGCCTGGTCCGCCAGAATAATCGGATACCGTCCGATACATTCGCCCTCATCGAGCGCCGCCGGCGGCGCCACCGGCTGTCGCTGCCAATCCGCTCGACGCTCCCACAGCCAGCGCCCCAGCTCATCCGCTGTCTCCTGCGCCGATTGTCGATTGCCGTCGGTGACGACAATCGTGCTGGCCCCGGCCGTCGGGTTGTCAGCCCATTGATACCCGAGCCCGATACCGGCCACCAGCACACCCGGCCGCCGTTCGATCTCGAAGACACATTCATAGGCCGAGCGAATCGGCTCTTCGGCCGAGATCATCTTCGACGCCGCCCAGAACATCGGCAGCGAACACCACGCCATGGTCGGCCGGATTTCGCCACGGATTGTGCGGACCATGAGCGCCGTCGCCTCGAGGGCACGCTCTGCCATGTCCACATGCGGATAGGTGTCCATGATGATCAAAGCATTCGCATTCTCGATCATGTCAGGACCGACATTGCAGTGCGGATCATGCACGGCTATGATCGGGCAGTCCGGGCCGACCAGTTGTCGCACCGCCTTGAGAATGTCACCGTCGCCGTCGTCAAGACCCTGCACCGAATACCCGCCATGCAGGCTCAGCAGCACACCGTCGACCGGCAGCGCGGCACGCAGTGGTTCGAGCAGCCGCGCCTTCAGGGACTGGTGGGTTTCGAATGTCGGTTGGCGCGCCGACGGTGCGTGCGTCCAGAAAAGCGGCACCATCTCCACGCCGTGTTTGCGGACGCCTTTGATGAAACCGTCAATAACCGTATTGGTGTCGCCCGGGCGGCGGCGCAGCATTTCGGCATCGAACCATCTGCCGTCGGCCAGAAATTCGGAAAGCGGCGTCTCGACCGGAGAAAAATCGCTGCTTTCATGTTGGATACCGCCGATCGCGATGCGCATCTGTCATGGCCTCTGGCAAGACGGATCTCCATGTCCGTCCATCATGATCTGAATACCTCAAATGGCGGACACCGAAATCCGTCCTGCCTAGGGGAATGTATCCCGATACCCAAACCATAACAGGCCCCGATCTCTTGTAATCGTCGGCCGGTTCCTTACCTTCATCCGCCATGAGGCTTGTCGAGCATCAAAGTCGAAAACTGCTGTCCGGCTACGGTATCGCCTTCACCGATTCCGTAGTCGTCTCTACGGCGGCTGAGGCGGCGGCGGCGGCACGCGGTATTGGCGGCCCGGTCATGATCAAGGCACAGGTACCCTTTGGCGGTCGCGCCAAGGCCGGTGCGGTACGGAGTGCAGAGACACCGGAAGCCGCTGCACGTGAGGCGGAGCAACTGCTGGGCACGGATTTGCGCGGCGTCCCGGTGACCAGTGTCTCGGTGGAATCGAAAGTCCGGTTCAGCCGCGAATTGTATGCCGGCATCGCCTGGGACACCACAGATAGACTGCCCGTGGCGCTGTTGAGCACCGGCGGCGGCATTGATGTCGAGCTGTCGGATGAGCACGTCGCTCGTCAAACCTTTGATCCCAGCTCGGGCCTGGCAGCCGACGACAGTCGGAGCATGGCGGCGAAACTCGGCCTCGACGGCCGGACGCTCGAAGCAGCTGCCACCTTGCTCGAGCAACTGGCAAACGCCTTCCTCGAGACGGATGCGGTGCTCATCGAGATCAATCCGCTCGTTGAGCAGACGGACGGTGAACTGCTCGGGCTCGACGCCCATGTCGAGATCGAAGACGACGCGATGTACAGGCAACAGGAGCGTCTGGCGCCGCTCGGCGAGCTGGCCTCGACAAATACGGGCCGCCCGCCGACCCCGCTCGAACTGGAAGCGGCGCGGATCGACGCCATGGACCACCGCGGTGTGGCCGGGCGCGTCGTGGAGTTCGATGGCAACCTGGCACTGCTGATCGGTGGCGGCGGTGCCAGCCTCACCGTGTTCGACGCGATTCTCGACCACGGCGGCAAGCCGGCGAACTACTGCGAGGTCGGCGGCAACCCGACACCGGAAAAAGTTGCCGCCGTGACCGAACTGCTGCTGTCGAAGCCGGGAGTCACCAATCTGGCAGTCGTCATGAACGTCGTCAACAACACCCGGGCAGACGACATCGCTGCCGGCGTCGTGGCGGGCGTCAGACAGACCGGGCAGGAACCTGCCGACGTCATAACCGTGTTCCGTGTACCCGGCAATCGCGAGCAGGAAGCGCATGACATTCTCACCGCCGCCGGCGTCCCGTTCTGCGGCCGTGAAGTATCACTCGACGAATGCGCCCGACTGGCCGTCCAGCGAGGTGACCATGCTGCTTGATCCACAAGCCGAAATCATGGTGCAGGGAATCACCGGTCGCGAAGCCAGGGCGATGGTGACAGACATGCTCGAATACGGCAGCCGCATCGTTGCCGGCGTCACCCCCGGAAAGGGCGGGCAGGAGGTGCAGGGTATTCCCGTTTACGATTCAGTTGCCCAGTTGAAAGCGAACCATGCACCGACCGTGACAATTGTCTCGGTACCCGCACGCGCCGTCCTCGAAGCAACGCGCGAAGCCCTGGCTCACGGCGTCGAACTCTGTTTGATCATGTCCGAGCGCATACCGCGGCTGGACACCTGCAAGATCATTGCCGAGGCGAAACAGGCAGGGTGCACGATCGTCGGACCGAACAGCCTCGGGCTCATCCGTCCGCACATAGCGAAACTCGGCACGATCGGCGGTCGTATCGACAACGTCCAGCGCTCGTTCCTGCCGGGGCGCACCGCGGTGCTGTCGCGCAGCGGCGGCATGACCACCGAGATCGCCAGCTTCCTCACCACTCATGGCATCGGCCAAAGCATCGCGGTAGGAGTCGGTGGCGATGCAATCATCGGCGCCACATTCACCGAACTGATCGCCATGCTCGAGGACGACGAGTCCACAGACGCCGTCGTGATTTACGGAGAACCCGGCGGTACGGCAGAAGAAGAACTGGCGGGCTACCTGAGCGCGTGTCGGTCGCGCTTGCGTATCAACGCCTTCTTGTCCGGGCGTTTCGTGGACGACCTCGAAGGT
>DPYP01000472.1:1331-5772 GCA_003545375.1 Lentisphaeria bacterium | reverse complement strand
ATCTACGCATTCCACCGCTACACCTGGTATTCCACTCTCCTCTCCTGCACTCTAGTCTGGCAGTTTTCAATGCATGTCCAAGGTTGAGCCCTGGCATTTCACACCAAACTTACCAAACCCCCTGCGGACCCTTTACGCCCAATGAATCCGAATAACGCTAGCCACCTACGTATTACCGCGGCTGCTGGCACGTAGTTAGCCGTGGCTTCCTCTCCCGGTACTGTCAAAATTCATCCCGGGTGACAGAGGTTTACGACCCGAAGGCCTTCATCCCTCACGCGGCATTGCTCCGTCACGGTTTCCCGCATTGCGGAAGATTCTCGACTGCAGCCTCCCGTAGGAGTCTGGGCAGTGTCTCAGTCCCAGTGTGGGTGATCGTCCTCTCAGACCACCTACCGGTTGAAGCCTTGGTAGGCCGTTACCCCACCAACAAGCTAATCGGACGCGAGCCAATCCCAAGGCAATAAATTTTTAGCAAATCCGCCCGAAAGCAGACCGCCACATTCGGTATTAATCCCAGTTTCCCGGGGCTATCCCCAACCTTGGGGTAAGTTACTCACGCGTTACTCACCCTTTCGCCACTCGACGCCTGGGAGCAAGCTCCCATCGTTTCCGTTCGACTTGCATGCCTAATCCATGCCGCCAGCGTTCATTCTGAGCCAGGATCAAACTCTCCATGGCAATATTGAACCTAGAAAAAGCAACCTGTAACACACACGGCCAAAGCCGCATGCATCGACAAGCACTCTCTCCGTTAGGTCTTAATCAGAAGCGCTCGCACATCGCACTGTTCAGTTGTCAAAGATCAAAAAACCCTCGCGGAAAAGCGCAGAAAACCGCCAAATTTCCGTAAGGGAAAACGAACTATAGATGCTTAACCGCCACCGCGCAAGGAACAAACCAAAATAAATCACCATTTTGTTCAGGGCCACTTCTTCCATAATAACCGCTTGTATGACAATAGGTTACGTCGTACTGTACCTTTTGAGTCGATTCTCGACGCCCAACCAATCCCGAGATATACTCTGATGGAAGCGACTACACAGACTGTCGAGGCGATTTTCACGCTGCTCGCAGACGATGCCAGCGATGTGCGCGAACTGATGCGTACGAAACTTTCGGGCATGCCCGAAGCTCAACTCCGCCAGTTGTGTAATGAAAGTCGACTGCAGCCCGATCATATCGCGGCCGAACTCGATTACGCCTTGCACCACAGCATTTGGCAACGCCTCACGACCCGGCTGCTTGACTGGCGCGAGCAGCCGATGTCACTCACCGACGTCATGTATTTCCTTTGCGAGTTTGCGCACCTCGACTTTGATCCAACCGGTATCGACAGTTGCCTGGAAGATCTCGCGGATGCCTGCGGCAAGGAATTCGACAGGAGCGACGCGAACAATCACCTGGAGAAAGCAAACGCCATTGCACAGGTGCTGGGTGACCAAAGCGGGTTCACCGGCAACCAGGCGGAGTACTACGATCCCGAGAACAGTTTCATCGACAGCGTCCTCTCCCAGCACGTTGGCATCCCGGTCAGCCTCTCGGCGATTTATCTGCTGGTAGCACAACGTCTCGACGTACCCCTGCGGGGCGTCGGGCTGCCTGGGCATTTCATCGTGTTGCTGGAATCCACCGAACCACTGGCGGCCTACGACCCCTTCCGCCGCGGCATGTGCCTGTCCTATCTCGACTGCATCCAACTGGTCGAGCAATCCGGTCATACGTTCGATGACAGCCAGTTGAAGCCGGTAACGCCGCGCTACATCCTGTTGCGTTCCTTGAACAATCTCCGTCAGGTCTATCGCCGCCGCAACGACAGTCGGCGCACGCATGCGGTCGAGCAAATGCTGCTGACGCTCCTGCACACAAACTGATCCTGCAACTCAGCGGGTGAAATTCCGGGCATCGACCGCAATCGCCTCGCCCCATACGTAATCTATTTCATGACAATAGTTTACGCGTCTGAATCCGAGGCGTTAGATTTGGGCAACACGCCGTAAAGATATGAAATTGCTTCTTGGAGGGTAGCCTGAAGAGGCGTTTCAAGGCCAAGGGAATCATTGTCGCGGCTACGCGTCAGTATTCGCCGCTGCGCCTGCGGTGTCAGTCGCGCCAGTGAAGCCGGGACCGCCGGCGGCGACATAACCGTGGCTCGCGCCCGACGGGTCGGGGCTGACCCAGAAAGCGTACAGTCGGCCGGCGTTCAGGTGAAAGCGGAACCGCACGGGTTGGCCCACAACGGCGGACAGGTCCTGCACGCTCACCCAGGTGACCTGCTGCCGCGTGACGTCGGCTGCGACCGGGACACAGCCCTTCCGGGTAAACGGCTCGATGACCCTGCCCTCGCGGTCGAGCAGCTCGACTTCCAGTCGGCCGCCGGAAGTGTCCGCGTTCACGAACAGGTACTTGCCGCCGAACGTCACCGGCCGCGTGGTGAGCGTACCGGCGCCGGCGCAAGCGTCCATCGAGGCAAAGCCGTCGCGGCGCAGGACGGCCAACCCCGTGCTGCCGCCGGCATAGAGATCGGCTCTGCCGTCGGGGCAAACGCCCGAGAAAACAGAAAAGTAGAAGCGCAATTCGTCGCCGACGACCAGGCAACACCCACCGGCGGATTGGATGTAGGCGCGGTTCCATTCCCCCGGTTGGCGCGATCCGGCGATGAAATGGCGCCGATCCGGGCGGTCCCAATGGAAACCGTCCCGACTGAACGCGATTGAAAGGTCATTGAGCTTCGGCACGTTCAGCTCAAATGCGGTGGCATTGTCCGGTCCGCGGAAGATCGCGAACAGCCCGATCATGACACTCTCGTACGCCACGGCATCGACGTTGTACAATTGCGCTGCCTGGTCGATCCCCGGCTCAGGCAAGTCCAACTCGTCGGCGGCGGTCCAGTATACGGCATTGTCGTCAGTCCACTTCGCCCCTTCGACAAAGTCATCGTGTTCGCGGTAGTGGCGCGTGCGAACGCCCGCGATGTTGCCGGCGCGAATGCTGTACACCCACTTCTGCCGAAAGGGATTGTAGAAAAACGTCGTGCGGTCATCGAGTCGACTGACAACGTCTTCGGCAGACCAGTTGACGCCGTCCAGCGAGGAATACTGCAACTGCGGCACCGTGCCGAGAGGATCGTACTTATAGTAGACGCAACTGCGAATGCGCCAGTGGATACCGTCGGGGCTGGTGCAGAATTCCATGCGCCGCCGTGGCCCTTTACGGTAGATCGATAGTTTGAAGCGCTCCTCGGCATCGGCGGCATCGTGATCGAGCCAGACCAGTGTCGAGTCGGTGTGGCCCATGTCCTCGAACAAGGCATTCGTTCCAGGCACGAACTCAAGTGGTGGACGCTCCCAGATGATGCCATCGGCACTGGTCGCATAGGCGATAGCCGAGAACCAGCCCGCCATGTACCACATCTTGAATAATCGGTCCTGCGGATCGAACCACACCCCACCGCTGTTCGGCGCGGCTACGGAGCGCTGCGGCACCCGATCCATCGCCGCGTCGCCGGCAGACCAGGGAAGCCCCAGGTCCCGCATGTACATGGCCGGGTCACCGCCGGGAATCACGCCTTCCAATTCCAGTTTCGTCTCGGGTTTGAACACCGGACCGCGCGCATCGATCGTCGGCCGGTGGTACGTGCGCTCCAGGTCGCTTGCTTCAATCAGGAAATCATCGACGAACAACTGGCGGCCGACATCGATCGGAATCACCTCAGGCGGATCGGACAGGTAGGGCGCCGACCTCGGACCGGATCGATCAACCGCTCGCGGGGGCCACTGCGCCGGTAGCCGGATGCCGTTGTATAGCAACTCGCCGCGCTGATCGGATGGGATGGCATTGTCTTTTGTCATTACTGTCCTTCCCTAAGTATTTCCCTCACCGTTGGCCGGCGCATGGCGGCCAATGACGTCGTCGCATCATTCTGATGTCGGGCTGACCTCAGTGCCTTTGGCGAACCACCATAAACCAGCAGCCACCACGAAGACGACGGCAATCACAACCGTGCTGCTGACCGCATCCTGCGCCTGTGCCCCGGCAATCGCGTAGAAGACAGCAGCCGGCAACGATCCAACAAAACCGGCGAGCAACACCTTCCAGGCCGACATCTTCGAGGCGCCGGCCATGACCGCGACGGACTCCGCAAACAGCGGCAGCGGCCGGGTCACAATGATCAGCCCGATGCCCCACCGGCCGAGCAGCCGTTCGACTGCGGCGCGCTCCGTCTCAGGTACGACACGTATCATCCAGCGACCGCCGGCGAGGCCAATGCTGTAGCTCACCATAGTCAATCCGATACTGCCGACAAGCGAAAGCAGGGTGCCAAGGACCGGTCCGAACAGGCGACCGTGCGCGGTCATTACGAAACTAGATGGCACCGGAAAGACTACATCTGCCAGCAGCAGCCCGACCCCGACAAGGGCGACCTCGCCCGAACGTTCGC
>DPYP01000472.1:0-1003 GCA_003545375.1 Lentisphaeria bacterium | reverse complement strand
CATCCACGGCTCGGGATCGTTGAGAATATCAATGTCCAGCATCACAGTCAACGCGAGCAGGAGCAGCAGAACGACGACGAGACCGGCAAAAATTGACGCATAGCGTTTCATGAATCAGGACGCATTCAGGAGAAATCCGGTTCTTTTTGTTTTGCAGTGGGCGCAGAGCGCGGTTATCTTAATGACCAAAGCCGCCCAATACAAAGACGGGATGACCGGCCAGGTTCATGCAACGCGGCTTACAACCCATATTATGCGGGGTAAATGCCATGTTCAAACTACTCCCACTATCTGCCGCAGTGCTGTTGCTCAGTATCGGGATCACGACGGCCACGTCGGAGAGGGAAATTTCGAAACTGATCTCCGAGGTTGAACGGGCACAGAAAAAGGTTTCGTCGACTGTCGACAGAATGGCGCGCTTGACGTCGGAAATCGAATTTCTGGAATCGGAAGCCCTTGGTTTGCACGACAACCTTCAATCGAAAGCCGAGATGGCTAACGAGGCGTACAACCGAACCGAACGCCTCCAATTGATCCGGTCATTGCAACGCGATCAGCGGGCACTGGCCAAGGCAACGACCCATATTGAACACCAACAGACACACCTGACGGATGCCGAAATGAGGGTCGCGCAGCGGCTCGGTAAGATGAATAGGGCGCATGAGCGTTTGGCTGCGGCAATGGGCATCGAATACAAGCCGGTGGAAGTCAAACAACTTTTACCGCCTGAACCCGTAGTCGAGACTGCCGACCCGCTACCCGACGATGATGAATTGGATGCGCCTTTGATCGATGTCCCGGATGCCGACGACCCGATCGAGGACGCGCCACCAGCGCCCAAACCAATTTCCACCCCGGAGCCCGCTGTCACGGTCGAGGATTCATCCTCTGCCCATGTCGGGCGCAAGCCCATCGTCTGGCAGGTTCTCGAGCCGACCGCTCCGAAGCCGCGGGCAACAGTCCCAAAGCTGCCGGAAACTGCAACGCCCGAGGTTGAAGCACC
>DPYP01000607.1:0-11137 GCA_003545375.1 Lentisphaeria bacterium | reverse complement strand
CCGTTGACCGACGAGAAACTCGTTCTCGCCCGGCAGATCGGTGTCACCGATATCGTGACGTATTATCCGGGGCCCGGTTTCGAGGCGCTCGAGAAGGTGCACGGTCATATCGCGTCCTTCGGTCTGCAGTTGACGGTGATCGAGAACGATGTGCCGATGGACGACATCATCCACGGCGGTCCCAATCGCGATGCCCAGATCGAAGCCGTCGCGGACATGCTTCAGAGTATGGGGAAACTAGAAATCCCCGTCTGGTGCTATTGCTGGATGCCGGGCGGCGACTGGAGCCGTACCAGCGTTGACGTATCCGACCGCGGCGGTTCGCTGGTCAGCCAGTTCGATATCGACCAGGTCGACAGCGCCAAAGTGCTCGACGTAAACGGTGAAACGGGTCATGCCTGGAATGTGGGCAAAGAACCGACAACGCAATCGCAGTTGTGGGAGAATCTGGAAGATTTCCTCAGAGAGATTCTACCCGTTGCGGAGTCTGCAGGGGTGGTGCTGGCGATGCATCCGGATGACCCGCCGATGTCGCCCTTTCTCGGCGACGCCCAGATCATGACGTCCCCGGACGAGCTGCAGCGCCTGGTCGAACTGGTGCCGAGTCCGGCCAACGCGATCACTTTCTGCCAGGGCGTTTTCAGTTCCATGGGCGTTGACGTAGTCGAGAACATCTACCGCTTCCGCGATCACATCGGATTTGTTCATTTTCGCGATGTCATCGGCAGTGTGCCGAAGTTTACGGAGACCTGGCACGACAGCGGCCAGACCGACATGGCGGCGTGCATCCGTGCGTACGAGGAGATCGGTTTCGACGGCCCGATCCGCCCGGACCACGTGCCGGTGCTGGCAGGCGAATCGACCGACCTGGCCGGGTACACGATGCTGGGGCGGTTGTGGGCGATCGGATACATGAAAGGGCTGATGGACGCGGGATGAAGTAGAACGAATCTCCGCGGCCGTTCATTGCACGGCGTTTATGACAGGCGTTGCGCGAGCCATCGAACCCCAATGCTTGCGCCGTCGTGAATCACCAGCGCCTGGTGCCGGAGTTCATTGCAGAGGATGATTAGGATATTCAGCTGTGGCGTAGTTATCCTATCCACAGACCGCCGTTGACATGGATCACATCCCCGGTGATGAAGGAACCGCCAGCCCCGGACAGCAGCAGAACGGCACCGGCGCATTCGTCGGGATCGCCGTTGCGGCCCAGCGGCGTTTTCTCTGCGACCACCGCCAGGCGTTCGGGGGTTGTTATGCGACGATGGATGTCGGTGACGATCACACCGGGCGAAACCGCATTGACGCGGATCGTCGGAGCCAGTTCAACGGCGAGGCTGCGGGTGAGGCCGAGGATGCCGCCCTTGGCTGCGCCATACACGCTGACGCCGCCCTGACCACCATTGAAGGCGGTGATCGACGTGATGTTGACGATGGCCGGTGCCTGCCCCTTCTCGAGCAGCGGTATCAGCCGGCGGGTAAGGTCGACGACGCTGTTCAAATTCAGGTCGAGCGTTTGTTCAATATGCGTGTCATCGGCTTCGGCCAATGTCGAGCGCCCAACGACATCACCAGCGTTGTTGACCAGAATGTCGAGGCTGTCCCAGCGGTTCTTGACAGCATCCGCTATTTTGGCGGCGCCGTCGGCCGCGATCAAATCTGCCTGGACAGAAAAGGCCTTGCCACCGGACGCGGTGATGCAGTCGACAACTTCCGCCGCTGCATCCGCCGAGGAACAATAGTGCACGGCAACATCGGCGCCGCGTTCGCCGAATGCCTCGGCGATTGAACGGCCGATGCCGCGGCTGGCTCCGGTTACGACGACGCGTCGTCCCGAGAAATCGAAGAGTTTATCCATCAGTCGTCCACCCGGTAGATTCTTTTAGCATTGGTGTCGTAGAGCTTGCGTTGTTCATCGTCGCTGCAATCGGCGACGATCCAGTCGAGTGTCTCTACCCATCGCGGATAGGTTGACGCCAGTGTCTGCACGAACCAGTCGCTGCCGTAAGTGACGCGATCGAAACCGAAGCATTCGATGACGTGTTCGACATAGGGCCGCACATCGTCGCGGGTCCAGCTATTGTGATGCGCCTCGGTCACCACCCCCGAGACTTTGCAGGTGACGTTCGGGAATTCAGCGAGCTGGCGAATCTCCGACTTCCACGGTTCGAACAGGCCGTCGCGGATGCCGGGCTTGCCGATGTGATCAAGGATGAACTGCACGTCCGGGCACTGCGCGACGAACTTAAGGACGTTCGCGAGGTGGCGGTGATTGATGCAGATGTCGAAGCTGAGCCCGAACTGCGGCAGTAGGTTTACGCCGTCAATGAAGGCTTGTTGCAGGCAAAACTCGACATCCTCACTTTCGATCAATCGGCGCACGCCTTTGACCAGTGGATTTACTGCCCAGGCTTCCAGTGTCGGAACGATTGGCTCGCCTTCCTCGATTGGAATCCGTGCCAGAATACCTTTGACGCGTGGGTCTTGTTCGGCGAGTGTCATGACCCATTCGACTTCGTTGGCATACGGCTCGCCGCCGCATTCCATGAAAACGATGCTGCCGACGTCGATGTCGCCGCAGGCGATGTCGTAGTTGGCAAGCTCGTAGGTGCCGGAAAGCGCTCCGTTGTCTTCCAGCCAGGCATACTGGAGGGCGTCCTTGCCGGCCAGATGCACATGCGTATCGGTGATCGGGAATTCAGGCATGTTGAAAAATCACTGTGAAATATTGTAGCCGCACTCGCTGCCGCCGCTTACGGGCATGTTGCTGCCAGTAATGAACGAGGCATCGTCACCGCTGAGAAACGAAACGACCGCGGCGATTTCGGCGGGGTCCGTGAGACGCTTTATCAGGTGGATATTGGCCCATTTCTGGAGTGCCTCTTCGGGGTTGGGCAAATCGACGACGTACCTTTCCATGGCCTCTGTATGGACACAGGCGGGGCAGATGGAATTAACACGGATGCCGTCGGGCGCCCAGTCGATCGCCATACACTTGGTCAGAGCGTTGACGGCCCCTTTGGTGGCACCGTAGACGGCGTGTTCGAACTGGCCTGAAACACCGGCCATGCTGGCGATGCTGACGATGCAGCCCTTCGACTTCTTGAGCTCCGGGTACGCCAGTTTGCAGCCGAAGAAAATACCACGGATGTTGACGTCGATGAGCAAGTCGAATTCTTCATTTGTCGTGTCCTGCACGGCCGAGGCGGGTGTGACGACAGCGGCGTTGTGGACGACGATGTCGAGCTTGCCCCACTTCTCCACGGTAGTCGCGATTGCTGTCGCCCACTGCTCTTCACTGGCGACATTGAGTTCGTGAAAGAGTGCGGAATCGCCGAGCTCGGCCGCCAACCCCTTGCCCTTTTCGACCTGGATGTCAGCGACCACGACTTTGGCACCGTCGGCTGCCAGCCGGATCGCGCATGCTCTGCCGATGCCCTGGGCAGCGCCGGTAACGATTGCAACCTTCGATTCGAGGCTTGCCATGATTTGTTACCTCAGTTTTTTCCAGCCCTCAGCGTCCTGCTTGGCGGCTTCCAAGGGTTGCGGTGCGAAGATCCAGTAGTAGCAGAGATCCTCGTCACCGGTGTTGAACGTCTGATGCGTCACGTTGCGGGGAATGAAGATCGTCATGCCTTTGCGGACAGTGTACGCCTCGTCACCGAGCAGCAGACGTCCTTCGCCACTGACCACATAGTAGATTTCATCGGCGTTGGGATGGATGTCCGGCGCGCCCTCCCGGCCGGGATGCAGCCACCAGAGGCCGGAGCAACACGATTCGGCGCCACAATGATCTTTCGTGATGAGCGGTGACACCTGGCGTGATCCATCGGGTGCTTCCCACAGCGGATGCTGGTCACTTTCCATCACACAGTTGGCGTATTTTGCCATGGTTTTCTCTCTCTCCTGTTCGGGGTTACACCAGCAGTGAGCCGCCGTTGATGTGCAGCGTGGCGCCGGTGACGTAGGTTGAGCGATTTGATACGAGATAAAAAACTGCGTCCGCCAGCTCGCGCGCAGTGCCCTGGCGCTTCATCGGCGATGCTTCGATGAACTCCTGCCGCTGCGCCTCGCTGAACGACCGCGACAACGGTGTGTCGATACTGCCGGGTGCAATGGCGTTTACCAGGATGCCGTCGATGGCGTAGGCTTTCGCCAGCGACTTGGTCATGGCGATGAGACCGGCTTTCGAGACGCCGTACGCGGGGTGCGCGCAGACGCTGCCGAGGAAGCCGCCGACCGAGGAAATGCTGACGATACGTCCGGACTTCTGCCGGGACATCGACGGCAGCACTGCCAGGGTGCAGAGGAAGGCGCCGTTCAGATTCACGTCGAGTACATGCCGCCAGTTGGCCTCCGTCACCTCGTCCCAGGGGACGGTCGGGGCGATGCCGGCGTTGTTGACCAGGATATCGACGCGCTGAAATTTGCGGATGGTCTCTTCAACCATGGCCTCGACCTGTGCGGAGTCGGAAACGTCGGTGGTGATGCCAATGGCATCGGTGGAAAAACGCTTACTGATGTCCGCTGCGGCGGATTCCGCATTTTCGATATCGGCAATGACAATACCGTCGATGTCCGCCTCGGCGAGAACCTCGGCGATGGCGAAGCCGATACCGACACCGCCGCCGGTGATGATCGCAACCTGGCCGTTCAGTTTATCCATGGCGATTCGTGTCCGTTTTTATTGTACCGGATCTATCGTCAGTCTGGCGAAGTCCAGCGTGACGCAGCATTCCAGCCGAGGCGACCGTTCGCGGAGAATCAAGGTTGTTTCGTTGCAGTTCTGCTTGACGTGCTGTAGCGGCATGTCGAAACGGAACTCAGTGGCCGCGAAACAGGATATCCAGTTGTAGTCCGAAATTGCGCGGCAAAGGCTTTCTGTGTGATGGACGTGTGGCAGGTAGTATACCGCGTTGTCGGAAGGTTGGAAGGTTGGAGGATATTCCTCGTCGGAATCTTCCAATCTGCCGCTCTTTACGGTAAACTACCCGGCCACGAGTTTTGTCTTAACAGACAGACCGAGGCCCCACATCCTGATGAACGAACGATTCCCAAATTCCGCCGCCGAGTTTGAACGCGCCCTCAAGGTTGTTGCCGAAGGCACGACCCAGACCCGTGCGCCGGCGCTGATGGCACCGTGCGATTATCCGATATTCAGCGAATGCGGCAAGGGCGCCCGTATCTGGGACATCGACGGGAACTGTTATCTCGACTGGATCCTGAGCTTCGGCTGCATCGTGCTCGGCCACAGCCATCCGGTTGTCAACGCAGCGGCGATCGAGCAGATTGAAAAAGGGCACACCCAGCAACTGCCGCCGGTGTTGCAGAACGACCTGGCCGAGAAGCTGGTCGAGCTCATTCCGTGCGCCGAGAAAACCTTGTTTCTGAAGACCGGTTCCGACGCGACGACGGCCGCGGTACGGGTTGCGCGGCTGGTCACCGGCCGTGACAAGATCATCCGGCTCGGCTACAACGGCTGGCACGACTGGTGCTGCAAGGTCGACCCCGGCATTCCGCAGGACGTGCTGGACCTGACGTTGAAGTTCAACTACAACGACCTCGATAGTCTGGCGGCGGTTTTCGAAGCGAACCCTGGCGAGATCTGCGGCGTTATCATGTGGGCCTGCGAAGTCGAAGAACCGCAGCCCGGCTTTCTCGAAGGCGTCCGCGACCTGTGCCATCAGCACGGCGCACTGTTCATCATGGACGAAGTGCGGACCGGCTTCCATTTCGCGCTCGGCGGTGCGCAGGAATATTTCGGCGTCACGCCGGATCTGGCGACCTTCGGCAAGGCGATGTCGAACGGCTACCCGATCTCGGCACTGGTCGGCCCCGCCGAATACATGGACACTATCGGGCAGACCTGGATGTCGTCGACCCACTGCACCAACGCCATCGAGTATGCTGCGGCGCTGGCGACGATCCGGTTCATGGAGGAGAACGACGTCATTGCCACGATGTGGGATATCGGCCGGAAACTGATCGACGGTCAGAACGCCCTGGCGCGGGACATCGGTGTCGACATCGAAGCTGTCGGCCTGGCGCCGACACCCGATTTCGCCTTTCACTACGACGACCCGGACACCGTCCGGTCCGTGCGCAAGGTTTTCTTTGAGGCGGTCGTCGACGAAGGTGTTTTCTTTCACGCCAACCACCACGGCTTCGTGTGCGCCGTCCACACCGATGCCGACGTCGAGGAATCTCTGGCTGCGACCGCCGCGGGATACCGCGCGGTGAAGGAATCGATTTAGCTCTTTTGCAATTGTACTGTGCGGTCGAGGCGGACCTCGTCGCGAGCGGTGAAGACGCACACGGGAGGCAATCATGAATATTCAGAGTTTGGAACAGAAGATCAGGGCCACCGGCAATCCGGTAGAGATGCTTCGCAATTCGCAAATTGGTCCCTATGTCTTTCCTATTCCCAGCGAGTTCACCAATTGGCGCGACGAGCAGGAAGCATGGCAACACACAGCAGTTCTTATGGACCTTTCCTATCATATGACAGATATTTACTTTGAAGGTCCGGACGTATACCGGTTATTGTCTGATATAGGTGTAAACAGCTTCAGGAACTTTGGACCAAACAGGGCAAAGCAGTTTGTGGCCTGCAATTACGATGGATATGTCATTGGGGACGCGATTCTCTTTCATCACGCAGAAAATAAAATCAGTATTGTTGGGCGTCCCTCTGCCCAGAATTGGGTAGCTTTTCACGCTGAGACCGGAGATTACGATGTCGAGGTTACACGCGATGAACGAAGCGTAAGCAATGACAAGCCCCGTTTTACGTATCGATATCAAATCCAGGGCCCGAATGCGGAAAAGGTTCTGGAGAAAGCGAATCAAGGGCGACTCCCGGATGTTAAATTTTTCCACATGTGCGAATTTATAATTGCCGGCAAAACGGTTCGTGCCTTGAACCATGGCATGTCCCGCACGCGCGGTCTCGAGCTCTGGGGGCCATACAGAGAAGGGAAAGAGGTCAAGGCTGCACTGCTACAGGCGGGCAAGGAGCTCGGGCTCAAGCAGGTTGGCAGTCGCGCCTACTCAACCGTTTCCATTGAATCCGGCTGGATCCCTTCACCCACACCCGCGGTCTACGCTGGTGAGAAGATGAAGCCCTACCGTGAATGGCTGAGCGCGGACGGGTTCGAGGCGAATGCGTCCCTGGGCGGCAGTTTTCATTCGGATAACATACAGGATTATTACCAGACGCCCTGGGATCTCGGATATGGTAAGCATGTGAAATTCGACCATGATTTCATCGGCCGTGAATCCCTGGAAGAAATGGCGGATAATCCGCACCGCAGCAAAGTCTGGCTGAACTGGAACAAGGAAGATGTCCTTCGCATATTTTCGAGTGTGCTTGAGGGAGGCGATAGATTTAAGCATCTCGAAATGCCAGGTTCGCAATATGCAACTCTGCCTTTTGACCAAGTGTTGCACAACGATCAGATGGTCGGACTGTCAACGTACGCGGTCTACACCGCAAACGTTCGCTCCTGGTTCTCACTGGCAATGATCGACGAAAAAGAGGCTATAGACGGGACCGAGGTTACAATCTTATGGGGGGAAGAAGACGGTGGTACGGCAAAGCCGACCGTTGAAAGGCACGTGCAAACCGAGATTCGGGCACGTGTAAGTACGAAACGGCTTAACCCGCATAATTCATGAACCGCACGCCGCCGATGGCTGGTCCTCTCGACACCCTTCGATCCGCTGTCCACTATTGGGCGGCAATCGCCAGCTACGCGGCTCTCACTGACAGCCGACGCAACGGCAGCCGATGGGCATGCGGGATTGTCGATCGGGAGGCGGGTGCGGAACATGCGGTCGACATCCGCTGCGGGAATTTGCCTCTGTTTCCACTTGCCCGGCGACTTCGCATGGTCCGCAACGTTGTCCTGCGAAATTAAAGCCTGATCAAAAAGACAAGTGCCAGAATCGACCCGACAATTGCTGCCAGGTACACGGCGACCGGCAGTGCACCGCTTTTATCTTTCAGACCGAGATCCGCAACCGCGAAGCGGAATCGATGTGCCCAGTGAAACAGTGGCAAGGAAATCACCAGAAAAAGATAAATCCGCGTCAGCCAATGGTGTAACAAATCGTACAAACCACTTTCGCTGATCAAGCCCGCCCACACCGCGAACCCGGTGATAATCATGGTGATTGGCAGAAAGAACGCGGCGACCACACCGCCGGCAGAAAACAATGACCACCAAATTGGTTCATTAGATTTGGCCATACTGCTTACGTCCCCGCAATTGCCCTGACGATCACAAAAATCACAATCGATAAGACGATCCACCCCGCATGGTGAACCGCCGCAATCAACGTCGAACTTACCCGGTCCTCACCACGCCAGATGATTAATACCTTGGGCGTCAGATTGATCCACGTGATGCTGTGGTAGATGACCATCGGCAGGGCAATGACATGAAGCACGATGCTCACCGGGTTGTTCAACATCGCGATGAATGCCTCCTGACCGTTTGCTGCACAAGCGACCAGGATCAGCAAAAACAACGCGTACCCGCCAACAAAAACACAGGTCAGTTCGCGGAGCATGAACAGCGAATACGACTTCTTCTTCATCCACCAATTGCTCGGCATGGATCGAATGTATTCTTTGCTTTTTTCCGCTCCAGGCTGATCCACCATTTCTCGACCTATTGACTTTCTTTTTCGGTTGACTTCCTGGATCCAAACGGCACGATGTTGCGGTACCAGTCCATAGTTGCGGTCACCTTGGCCTGCTGGATTGCACCAGCCGGATCAACATTCTTCGGGCAGACTTCGGTACATTCGCCGACAAATGTACATTCCCAGATGCCCTCGTCGCTGAAGATCACTTCGGCCCGCTCATCGGCGGCACCATCGCGCGAGTCGAGGTTATATCGCTGAGCCAGGGCAATAGCAGCCGGCCCCACGAAATCCGAATTGTGAGCGAATACCGGGCACGCCGAATAACAGAGCATGCAGTTAATACACATACTGTACGGTTTGTAGTGCGCCAGCTCAGCGGGCGTCTGCCGATATTCTCCCTGCGAAACATCTCGTTCTTCTTTCGGAATCAGCCATGCCTTGACTTCGCCAAGCTTCTCCATGAACCCATCCATGTTGATCACCAGATCACGGATCACCGGAAAGTGATCCAGTGGTTCGACACGGATCGGCTCAGGATAGTAGTCGCGCAGGAAGGCCGCGCAAGTGAGTTTCGGCTCACCATTGACCATCATGCCGCAACTGCCACAGACTCCCATGCGGCATGACCAGCGATACGACAATGTCCCATCGATTTCATCCTTGATGTGATTCAGCGCGTCCAGCACCACCCAATCCTCGTGATACGGAACTTCGTACCGATCGAAGTAGTGCTCCTCGTCGTTCTCCTCCGGTTGGAAGCGAAAGACCTCCAGGGTAACCATTTTATCCGTTTCGGTATTACTTGCTGCCATAGATACGTTCTCCCGGTGGCCACTTTGTGATGACCACGTCTAGGTATTCAACACGTGGATCGCTGTCGGTTCTGTACGCCAGCGAGTGTTTGAGGAATTTTTCATCATCGCGCTCGGCGTAGTCCGTACGCTGATGCGAACCGCGGGATTCCGTCCGTGCCAGGGCGCTGTGTGCCAACGCCTCGGCAACGTCCAGCATGAATTCCAGCTCCAATGCCGATGTCAGTTCGGTATTGAACGTGAGACTATGATCGGCCAGTTCAATACTGCCGAAGCGCTCTTTCAGGTCACGGATGGTATCACAGCTTTTCCGCAGTGAATCCTCGCTGCGATAGATCCCGGCACCACTCTCCATGGTGCCCGTCAGCTGCGACCTGATGCCGGCAATCGTTTCCTTGCCCCCTTTGGGTTGGAAGAACTGCTCGCGGATCCGTAGCTGTTCCTCTTGAGCCCCGGCAATGATCATCTGGGCATCGATGTCGCCGCACTCGCCACCAAAACGAACCGCAGCCCGCGCAGCCCGCGCTCCGAAGACCAACAGCTCGGTCAGCGAATTGGAACCGAGCCGGTTGGCACCGTTGATGCTCACGCAGGCACATTCGCCGGCGGCGTATAGTCCGGGCAGTGGCGTTGCGCCTTCGATGTTGGTGTGGACACCGCCCATGACATAATGAATCACCGGCCGCACCGGAATCAACTCATGAACCGGATCAATGCCGACATAATTTTTACAAAGCTCGCGAACGAAGGGGATCTTCTTGTTGATTTTTTTCTCGCCCATGTGGGTGACATCCAGATGCACATAATGGCCGTATGGCCCCTCGATCGTGTTACCCTTCTTCTGCTCCTGCACGAACGCCTGCGACAAGCGGTCGCGCGGTCCCAGTTCCATCGTACGTTTGCGCGGATGTTGGGAGTCGTTTACGTCCAGAGCCTCGCCGAGGTCGTAATCCTGCAGGTAACGATATCCGTCTTTGTTGACGAGGATGCCACCTTCGCCACGCGATGCTTCGGTAATCAGGATACCGGTGCCGGGTAAACCGGTGGGATGGTACTGGATAAATTCCATATCCTTCAGCGGGACGCCGGCGCGGTAGGCCATCGCCATGCCATCACCGTTTTTGATCGCAGCATTGGTCGTAAAAGGAAAAATGCGCCCCGCACCGCCAGTGCTCAGGATAGTCGCCTTGCCGGCAATCGGGAGGATCTGACCGGTCCGCAGCTCCAGCGCAGCGACCCCCTGGCAGCGTCCGTCGTGGATCAGCAGCTTGGTGGCAAAACACTCGTCGTAGCGTGTCACGTTGTTGAACTTGAGCGCCGTCTGGAACAGCGCATGCAACATATGAAAGCCTGTTTTGTCGGCGGCGAACCAGGTGCGTTCGATCTTCATGCCGCCGAACGGCCGCACGGCCACGGTCCCATCCGGTTCACGACTCCACGGACAACCCCAGTGCTCCAGGCGGATCATCTCTTCGGGTGCTTCGTTGACGAATGCTTCTACGGCATCCTGATCGGCCAGCCAGTCTGCACCGGAAATCGTATCGTAGCAATGATCTTCCAGACTGTCATTCGGTTTGATCACCGCCGCCGCACCGCCTTCAGCAGACACGGTGTGGGATCGCATCGGATAGACCTTGGAAACAACGCCTACGCTGAGGTCTGGATTTTCCTCG
>DPYP01000126.1:866-7133 GCA_003545375.1 Lentisphaeria bacterium | reverse complement strand
TATCGACACCGCGGCGGCCTACGGCAGCGGCGAGGGCGAGTCGATGCTGGGCCGCATTTTGAAAGGCAAGCGCGACCAGGCGGTCATCGCGACCAAGCTTCCGACCTTCACCGAGACCGAAGACATCGCCCAAAGCCTCGACGAGAGCCTCGAACGCTTGCAGACGGATTGCGTCGACCTTTACCTGATGCATTTTCCCAAGGTGGGCATGGACCCGCGGGGGATCATGTCGGCGTTCAACGACGCGGTCGTGGCCGGTAAAACGCGGGCCATCGGGTGCTGCAACTGTCCGGCATGGCTGGTCGAACACTTCAACGGGATCGCCGCAGTCGAAGGCTGGGCGCCGATGACTTGTCATCAGGTGCCTTATAACCCGATCGAGCGCGGGATCGAGGTCGAGATACTGCCCCAGGCGAAGACGACCAACGTTGCGATCACCGTATACCGATCACTGCTGATGGGGGTTTTGTCAGGCAAGTATACCAAGGACGGCCCCGTCCCGGAAGGTTCGCGCGGGGCCCTGGATCACAAGAAGAAACGGCCGCAGGGACTGATGGAGCGCCATGGCGATGCTCTCGACAAGTTCAAAGCCTTCGCCGACGGCCTGGGGGTGACGCCCGCGCAGCTGGCTATCGCCTGGGTTCGCCACTGCCCCGCGGTAACTTCCCCCCTGGTCGGATTCAGTTCGTTGCGGCAGTTGGATTCTACCCTCGGTGCGTTTGATATTGATCTGACCGATGAACAGCACGCCGAAATTGCCGACATTTTCGATGCAGAGGTTAAGGAAGAGACCTGTGGCAAGCTCCCGCTGTTCAGGCGTAAGCTGGATCTGGTCGCCTCGGAGGACTGAGAGCGCAGCCACAGTGTGTTTCCGATCAACAGAATGGCCAGGGCCTTCGGACCGCTTGCTGCGATCCATTCGGGTGAACTCGGCGGTTTTACTTTCCCGACGGCGACGCGGCGATTATCAAGCAGATCAGGACGATGGTCGAGACCGACAACGCCGTGTGCCTGGCGGATATCAAATTCGACAGGTGATGGGGCAATGCTTCAATTCACCGTAACGCGTTTGCGAACGGCCATGGAAATTCAGGAGAACTCGTGATGATCGAAATTGCCGGCGGCGTCCCTACAATGCAGGTTGAAACGGCGGTGCTTTTCGCCTTTGATGACACCTGCCTGCCCTTTCGCCGCAACCTGCGAATGCACCTGATTCATGGCAAGAGCCGTATCCACGGCGAACCCGGGGCGGAAAAGACCCCGATCGTCCTCGCCAACGGGCCGCCGGGGGCGCACGACGAAGAGGTCCAATACTACGGCACGACAATCCGCATAGGCGACGAGCTGCGGATGTGGTATATGGGGCGCATCCACGGCGACACTGTAGCCGTGAACTACGTGGGAGAATCGGGACGACTCTGTTACGCCGTGAGCCGCGACGGCGTGCACTGGGAAAAACCGGCCCTGGGCCTGGTTGATTACAAGGGATCAAAAGCCAACAACCTCGTAGACTTCCCGCAGGACGAGGACATCTCCGCCGGCCCCGTCATTTACGATCCTGAAGACCCGGATCCGAGTCGGCGCTTCAAGATCAATTACGAAGCCGGCTGCTATGGGAATCGAATGTGCGTGGCGTACAGCCCGGACGGCCTGCACTGGACGCCAAGCCCGCGCAATCCGGTCGGCCCCCGTCTCGAGCAGTCCGGGCTGATCAGATGGAACGGCTGCTACTACGTCAACGGCCAGGGGGGCGGGCATCCCGGGCGCTTTCGCCAAATGCTGACCTACGCCTCCTACGACTTCGAACACTGGAGCGAGGCGACTGTCCTCAGCCTGCAGCGCAGCCCCTTGATCGAAGGTCCCAGCACCGAGGACCGCACGCGCACCGGCGAGGAGGTCCACTTGGGTGCGGCCCTGCACGCGCGGGGCAATGTCATCCTCGGGATCTACGGTCAGTGGCACGGCGAGCCGGCGGGCGACCGGCGTTACGTAACAATGGATCTGGGACTGTTGATCAGTCACGACGCCATGCATTTCCGTGAGCCGATTCCCGGCTTTCGCTTCATCCCGGCCCGGGAGGAGCTGGACTCGACTATTGGCTACGGGCCGGCACTCATGCAGGGGCAGGGCATGGCGAACATGGGCGACCTGTCGCTCTATTGGTATGCCCTCTGGCGGCATGACGGGCAGGTGCGGCTGGCCACTTGGGAACGCGACCGGTTCGGCTATGTCACGCCTGATGATCCGAGAGAAGAAGCGCGACTGATCAGCTGTCCAGTCTGTGCTGATAACGGCGAGACGCGGGTGTTTCTCAATGTATCGGGACTCGGCGAGTACGCCATGGTGCGCGTCGAGCTGCTCGATCTCGAGTTCAGGCCGCTGGCGGGATATTCCGGCGCCGATGCGGCGCTGGTGCGTGAGTCGGGCCTGCGCGTACCGGTGCAGTGGGGTGGCCAGAACGCCCTGCCCGCCACCGGCCAACCGCTGCGCCTGGCTGTTGCCCTCGGCCCCGTCGGGCCAGACTGCCCGCGGCCGGAGGACATCCGGATCCACGCCTTGTACGTGAATTGATGGCTGTGCGGGAAAGTGTGTTGTCAATGCCCGCGACCGCTCGCACCGTGCACGCGAACCGCCTTTCCTCGATACCTTGAAAAAAGCGGGCAACCGATGCACTTTTGTCTTTAGCGGCCCGGCTACTATGTTATACGCTATGGTGGCAGTGCCTTATACTGTGTCCATTTTTTGGTGGCCAGATTGATTGCGATTCCACTCGCTTGGAGTAGTACAGCCATGAATCAGAGGAAAGTATCGGCTCAACGGAGATACGGCTTCACCCTAATTGAATTTCTGGGGCGTCCTTCGACTGCGCCAAGGAATTTAATCAGGCCTCGAAGCGGCGCAATTCGTTCGCGTTTCACGCTCATCGAATTGCTGGTGGTGATCGCCATCATTGCCATCCTGGCTTCGATGCTGCTGCCCGCGTTGAACCTGGCAAGAGGCAAAGGGCAACAGGCGGTATGTATCAGCAACCTGAAGCAGATATATCTGGGCTTTTACATGTATTCCGACGACGAAGATGGTGTCGTGCCGCCCTGTTCTGTCAATGCGCCGAGCTGGTCGAAGGGGTACTGTGCTTGTTGTGATCGAGACTGGATGGCGTTTATATCAGGATATTTAGGTTCGGACCAAAATACTGGTAATTGTGGCGGGGCCATTATCGGCATCGGTATTTTTATATGCCCCAGCGATGGGCATGAGCACGGGTACAAGCCCAATTCTAATCCAGTCAGTGTTGACCGCGATAGCATCTCCTATGGCTACAATGCCTCGAACGTGGGGTCCCACCAGTCGACCAACGGTCCTCTTCCGGACGAGACTACGTGGCGCAAGATGGAAACTATCCCGTCGCCTGGTCTGACTCTTACTTTCGCGGACGGGGCGGGAGCTGGCCGGCAGTTAGGCGCCAGCCCGCGGTACAGCAATTGGATTTTTTCGTATGGCTACGGCGTCGACATACAGCGACATGGCAATGGCGGTAACGCGGTTTTCATAGACGGTCATGCACAGTTCTGCCCGGATGACGATTTCCTTATTCGTGTACCGAATATTTCACCCGACATCCCGTTTCCCGCCTATAATGGATGGATGTCCTATGACGGCACGACCTGCCCGGCGGGGTATCGATAACCTTTTTCTGATTTCCGACCAGCGCAGAACGGCATCTTGCTTACGTGGGTGTTACGGGTCACGACGGGGGGTAGGGAATTTGAAATGATCGGCTATCGAAAAGTCAGTTCAACACCTGTCATTGGCTCTCTCTTCCCCCGATTCTGCCATGAAACAGCGTCCCATTGTGCCGCAACAAAGATCTGGTTTCACGCTCATCGAGTTGCTGGTGGTCATCGCCATCATTGCCATCCTCGCTTCGATGCTGCTGCCGGCGCTCAACCTGGCACGAGAAAAAGGGCGCCAGGCAGTATGCCTGAGCAACTTGAAACAGATATATCTCGGCTTTGCCATGTACACCGACGATGCCGACGGGATAGTGCCCCCCTGCTCAGTTGATTCACAGCTGTGGCGACCCGGTTACTGTGTTCCGCCGGGTGCCGCAGATCTGGATTGGCTGCACTTCCTACACAGCTATTTCGCTTCGGCGCACGATGTCGGTTGTGGCGCCGACATGTTTGGTGTTGGGGTATATGTCTGTCCGAGTGACGGGCATGAGTCCGGGTACAAAGTAAGTCCTGGTATCGGCGTCAGCAGGGATTCCATTTCCTATGGCTACAATGGCTGGAATGTGGGCTGGCATCAAGCCGGCCCAAGCCTGCCGGGGCTATTCAATGAGAACTGGTATAAAGTGGACAACATCGATTTACCGGGCAACACGCTCGCTTTCGCTGACGGAGCGGGCAATCTTCGCCAATTAGGTGCCGGCAGCCCCAGGTACAATTCCTGGATTAACTGGCGCGGCTATGGTGTTGACATCCAGCGACACAGCTTCGGGGCAAATGCAGCTTTCGTCGATGGCCATGCCAAGTACACCCCAGATGACGACTTCGTAATTTTTACGCCTGGCATAGGACCGGACGTCCCGGCGCCGGTCTACCACGGCAAGCTCGAGGACAACCCGGCGGGCTATCGTTAGCGTCTGACAACTCAAAACCAGGCGGCCAGTCATAGGATTTTCCGTTACGTAACACGGGACTGGAGAGGACCGGGGAAAAACGGCGCGGATCATAATCCCGGACCGGTTGAACGAAAGCGATCCGATCGGGCAGGAACTGACTTGTAACTTTGTCGAAATCGAACCGTATACGATGGCGTCATGCCATGTGTATGACAGCCGGAGAGGATGTTACGTGGAGCCACCAATAAAACCCAACATCCTGTACCTGCACTGCCATGATGCGGGTCGCTATGTGCAGCCCTACGGCCACGCGATCCAGACGCCCCATATCCAGAAGCTGGCGGAGCAGGGGGTGCTGTTCCGGCAGGCTTTCTCCGCCGCGCCGACCTGCTCGCCGAGCCGCGCCGCGCTGGTAACCGGGCAATGGCCACACTGCAACGGCATGCTGGGCTTGGCGCACCGGGGCTTCGCCCTTTCCGATTACTCGCAGCACATCGTTCATCCGCTGAGCCAGGCAGGATACACCACGGCCATTGCCGGCTTTCAGCATGTCGCCCCCTGCGCAACCCGGGAGTGTATCGGCTACGACGAATTTCTGACCGAAGACGAGGGTTTTGAAACGATCACGAGCGCTGCCGAACAGTTTCTCGGCCGCTCGCATGACAAGCCGTTCTTTCTGTCCGTCGGTTACGTCGCTCCGCACCGACGGGAAGAAGATTTCCACACGCTCTTCGAGCCCGACGATGACCGCTATGTCAGGCCGCCGAATCCCCTGCCAGACACAGAGGAAACCCGAAAGGACATGGCGATGTACAAGGCCAGCGTGCGCAGCACCGATACCTGTATGGGCAGGGTGCTTGCAGCCTTGGACCGCAAGGGATTGGCAGACGATACGCTGGTGATCTGTACCACCGATCACGGCATCCCGTTTCCCGGCATGAAGAGCACACTCACGGATCACGGTATTGGGGTAATGCAGATCATGCGCGGCCCCGGCGGGTTCAGCGGTGGTAAGGTTGTCGATGCGATGGTGTCCCAGATCGACCTGTATCCAACCATCTGCGATCTGGCACGGATCGAAACACCGCCCTGGGTGCAGGGCCGGTCGATGATGCCGCTGATCGATGGTACGGAAACCGAAATCAACGATGCCGTGTTCGCGGAAATTACCTATCATGCGGCCTACGAACCGGCTCGCTGTGTCCGTACCACGCGCTGGAAATACATCCGACGTTTCGACGGCCGTGACAGGGTCGTGCTGTCGAATTTAGACGATGGTCCATCAAAGGAATTCTGGTACCGTAATGGCTGGACAGACCAGACGGCTGCGGAAGAGATGTTATTCGACCTGGTCTTCGATCCTGACGAACGCTGCAATGTCATCGAGCGTGCCGATCTCCAGGAAACCGCGGCCGAGATGCGAAACCGGCTCGACGCATGGATGCGCGAAACGAACGATCCTCTCCTCGACGGCCCCGTGCCTGCACCCCCTGGTGCGACCATCACCGATCCGGATGACTACAGCCCCCGGCATGGTTGGCCGGAGTATCTTCAAGAAGGGCGTGACGGTTGTTGACAGAACTCGCGAGCATTGAACAGGGGCCTTGAGCGCTGGCTGTCGAAGTCGAGCCATTGCCGAT
>DPYP01000126.1:0-496 GCA_003545375.1 Lentisphaeria bacterium | reverse complement strand
GAGAGCCGGCATGCCCCGTACCGGTGGCGGCAGGATTGACCAATCCGCAACGACGTCACCGAATCCCCCGGCCAATGCCGATGGCAAGTGTGAAAAAGCGGGTATACGGGTATAAGTTAACTGGAATCACAGGAGGCAATCATGACGAAGAAATTGTGTATTCTGATCACGTCCATGGCACTGGTAAACATCGGTGGCGCGGAAGAGCCGGAAATTCTCAAGGGGTACGGTAAGACCCAATGGGGACAGCCTCTGGCCGAGGTGCAGGAGATTCTGCCCGGTGGAAAGGTGGAGGGCCAGGAAGGTTCGCCCCAAGTCTATCTATTGGAAGGCAGTGAGCCGATGGTCGGGGCGAAATGCTACTTTATCTACGACCAACTGTTTAAGGTGAGTGTGGACTTTCAACTGCCGAACCGGCCCGAGGACGGTCCCGACCCAGAGGGCTACCGGGTGATTCAGGAAAAGATCAACGAGAAATACTTCAAAACGAAAGAAA
>DPYP01000176.1:8162-11004 GCA_003545375.1 Lentisphaeria bacterium | reverse complement strand
ACATCGGTACGCGAGTCGCTGACGTTGCTCAAGGCGATCGCCGACGTCGAGATTGTCGGTGTGATTGTCTCGGTGGATCGCCAGGAGCGTGGGCAGGGCGAGCGCTCGGCACTGGACGAGCTGCAGGACGAACTGGGTATCCAGACCTGTGCGATCGTTACGCTGGATGAAATCATTGAGTTTCTGGACGGCCGCGAAATTGCCGGCCGCGTCCTGATCGACGACGAGATGCGCGGCAAAATCGCTGCCTACCGCGCCCAATACGGCGCCCAATAGAGCGGGCTGATGGCAATCAGCTCAGTACGGCCTTTATTCGGCGTACACCGCGGCTCGAGCTCTCTTCCTTCTTGACCTTGAAACTGCCGAGCTTGTTCGTGTTTTCCACGTGCGGGCCGCCGCAGATTTCTTTGCTGTAGTCGCCAATCGTGTAGACACTGATGCGTTCGCCATAACGTTCCTCGAACAGCCCGATGGCGCCGCCTGTTTTTGCTTCGTCCACAGTCATCTCGTCGCGGCTCACTGGGTGGCCCGCCTCGATATGCTTGTTGACGATCGCTTCAACTTCCGTTAGCTGCTCCTTCGTCACCTTTTCCGGATGCGAAAAATCAAAGCGCAACCGGTCTGCCGTGATGTTCGAGCCTTTCTGCGCCACATGATCTCCGAGCACGTCGCGCAACGCCTGGTGCAGCAGGTGGGTGGCTGTATGCAGGCGGGTGGTGTGCTCGGAATGATCCTGCAGGCCGCCTTTGAATTTGTCTTCGGCATCCAGGCGTGAAGCGTCCTGATGTTTTTCGAAGGCCTTGTTATAGCCCGTTTCGTCGACCGTGAAATCGCGCTCACCGGCCATCTCGACGGTCAGTTCCAGGGGGAAGCCATAGGTCTGGTAGAGGTCGAAGGCTTTGCGACCGCTGATGATTTTCTTTTCGACGTGTGGTGGAAATTTATCGATCATTTTGTTGAATTCGCGCTCACCGCGTTCGAGTGCGGCGGCGAACTGTTCCTCTTCAAGCTCGAGTTCCTTGAGGATGACATCGTTGCGTTGTGCGAGTTCCGGATAGATATCGCAGTACTCTTTGATTACGACCTCACCGATCTGGGTGCAGAACGGGCTGCCCGTAGCGATACCGAGCCGGCGACCTTCACGCACTGCCCGCCGGATGAGGCGCCGCAGGATATAACCCTGGCCGAGGTTGGACGGCGTGATGTCTGTTGCCAGAATAAAGGTCGCCGACCGCAGGTGCTCGGCAACGACGCGGCCGCTGCGGTCCTGGCGCGGATCGGCATGGCCGGATAACTCCTTGAGTCTATCGAACAGCGGCGTGAACAGCTCGGTGTCGTAGCAACTGGCGCAGCCTTGCAGGATGGCAGTAACCCGCTCGACGCCCATGCCGGTGTCGACATTCATCTGCGTGAGCGGTTCGAAGGTACCGTCGGCTGTCTTGTTGTACTGCATGAAGACGTCATTCCAGATCTCGACCCACTGCTTGTTTTCGGAATCGAAGGTTTCGGGCGCCGCCCCGTCGCCGGTCCAGTAAAACATCTCGGTGTCTGGTCCGCACGGTCCGGTATGGCCGGCCGGGCCCCACCAGTTGTCCTTCTTTGGCAGTTTGGCGATACGGGTTTTGGCGACGCCGAGCGACTGCCATTTGTCGAGGGACTCCTGATCGAGTGGCGCATCGTCGTCACCGGCGAACACGCTGAAAGCGAGACGGTCGACAGGGAAGTTAAGGTAGTCGCTGGAGGTCAGGTACTCGAAGCTGAACTCGATCGCTTCCTGTTTGAAATAGTCGCCGAGCGACCAGTTGCCGAGCATTTCGAAGAAGGTCAGATGCACGTCGTCGCCGACTTCCTCGATGTCGCCGGTGCGGATGCACTTCTGGTAGTTCACCAGGCGGATTCCGGAAGGATGCGGCTGTCCCATCAGGTACGGCACCAGCGGATGCATGCCGGCTGTCGTGAAGAGAACCGTCGGGTCGTTCTCCGGCACCAGCGAAGCACTCTTGATTTCGCTATGGCCTTTGCTTTTGAAAAATTCGATGTAACTGCGTCTGAGTTCCTTGGCAGTCATGGAAAAACCTCAATAGTCACGGGGGGGGGAGGGGCACAGGTAAATCAGGGGAAAATTTAGTATAATCGCACATCGCTTGTGATGCAAAGGATTGTGGGACTGGGTTGCCGGACTCAAGTTCGCCATAGGTAATTGATAACCTTTTTTATTGCCAAGCGTGTTTTGGTCGTGGGCACAAAAAAGGCTTTCAGGAATTCCTGAAAGCCTTTTTGCGAAGTCTTTTAACTGCCGATCTTACGGGGTAAGTACGGTGGAGATATGATCGTTGATAACCTGCTGGATGTAGGCACCGCACGCTGCCGAATCGGCAACGCTGGGGACGGCGCTGTCATCGCAGACGTCGACGGGGCTGACGCTGCTATCGATCAGGCTTCCAATCAGCACCTGAGCGGCAGTCAGGTTTGACGCGCTGGCGAGTTGTGAGCACAGGTCGGTGAAGACGCTGTCAACCAGCACGTTGCAGGGTTGGCAGATGCAACCATAGAGCGTTTGCGGGATGAACGTGGATTCGATCGTATTGCCGTCGGCAACAGTGCTGACACCGCCGGTGCTGGCGATGCTGCCGTAGATAGAATAACTGCCGTTGCTTGAGGCACCGCCGCCGCCGGTGATTGCCTCTGGGCAAATGGTTTCATTGTCACCCAATACACCGCCAGGTGTAAAAAGGTATGCTGCAATAACGAATCCAAGAAGCTTTTTCATTGTCCTATTCCTCACACAAGTTGATTAAAACGCGGGTTTTTCCGCGGAATAATACTAAAAGTATAAGAAACT
>DPYP01000176.1:721-7770 GCA_003545375.1 Lentisphaeria bacterium | reverse complement strand
CCTTCATTTCGAGACCCGAAAAGCAGGCCGGACGCGGCTTCGCCCGGGTGGCTGTACGGCGACACGTGCCGGCGTTCCCGGGGTTTGCGCTGCCGGGGTTCAGTCGCTGCCGGCGAAACTCGAGGATTCGCCCAGACCTTCCGGCCCCATGGCGCTGTAGCCGCCGTCCACAGGCAGGTCGGCGCCGGTGATGAACGAGGCGTCGTCACTGAGCAGGAACAGTGCCGGGCCAGTCATCTCGATCGGGTCGGCGCAGCGCCGCAACATAGCGAATTTACCCCACACCGGATCCCATTTCTCGATTCCACCACCGGCGGTCTCTGCGGCTTTTATCACCTCACGTGTCCAGGTCCAGCCCGGGCTGATGCTGTTCACACGGATATTGAACGGTGACAGGTCGAGCGCCTGGCAGCGGGTCAATTGCGACACGGCCCCTTTGGAAGCGTTGTAGGTCCAGCGGCCGCCCTGGGCGATATTGGCGGAGATGCTTGAGATGTTGAGAATTGCGCCACCACCGGCGGTTTTCATTGGTGTCGCGGCAAATTGGGCCATACGCGCATAGCCGACGGGGCCGACGAACAGGCTGCGCTCCCAGTCTTCGACAGTGGCGTCGAGGCCGGCGGCATTGAAGGAGAATGCGTTGTTGACCAGATAATTGACGGTACCGAACGTCTCGACGGCCGTGTCGACGACTGTGCGGCAAAAGTTTTCCTGCATATGATCGCCCAGGCAGAACCGGACGTTGTATCCAGCCGCCTTCATCTCGGTCTCTGTCTCGGCGCCTTCCGGCTCGATCCCGGAGAAGACCACGGCGGCACCTTCGCGACAGAGTTCTTCGGTTATCGCGCGACCGATCCCGAAGGACCCGCCAGTGACGATCGCGACTTTACCGTCGAACCTGTCAGTGACTGCCTGGCGTTCCATGTCTACAATTCTCCGTCTTTACAGATTAGTTCCAGATGTGCGGGTCGCCACCCTTGACTACCGGCATTTTCGGTTTGATGCGTGACGGCGCTTCGGCGGGTGCAGCCTTGACCGGTACGGTGGCGTCGGGGTTGAGCATGCTGTTGAGCGCATCGACTCCCGGCGCGTCGACTGCCAGCAGGGTTGCCGTTGTCGAGTTCCGATTGAACCCAACGTAGACGCGGCCATTGTCTTCGATTTCACCATGCATCTCGTCGACGTGCAGGACGCCATAGGTCAGCCGTTCAACCCGCTGGTAATTACGATTACCCTTGCCGAGACCCTGCCCGGTGGCTACGACGTAGGCTGGGCCGTCGGTGGAGAAAGAATTCTTCTGAGCTCCGGTGACATCGGCACGGCGCTTGAGGTTGGCGCCTTTGATCGGGTGTTTCTTGCCAAGCTGGGCCCAGACCCAGTTGCCCAGGGATTCGGCATTGGCGTTGCGGTGATTGGTGAAATCGGCCGCGGCCTGTGCAGCATCGGCCCGTGCAGCATCGGCTTTCGCAGCGGTGGCAATGCGTGCAGTTTCGTTCTGCGCCGCTCGGCGCTGTGCCTCATTGGCCGCGGCCAGCTGTGCACGCGAGTATTCGCGGCCGTCCGCGAAGACCATGTCGGTGCCTTCGGTGAGGCGGGTCAACGCAGTCTCCAGGGCGCCCTGGTAAGCGACGCGGATTTTTTCCTTGGCCGGTGCGCTGCCGGAACCGGCGCAGCGGCGGCACTTGCCGGGTTGTTTGCCGGAACCGCCGCATGCCTGGCAGCTGCCGCTACCTTGGCACTTGGAACAGTTGCGCGTTGTCGCCTCCAGTCCATCGGTCGTGGTCGCAACCTGGCCGTTCTTGCACGATTTTCTGATGCATTTGCCATCGGCGACGGGCCTGCCGTTCTTGTACGAGGTGCACTTTTCACAGCGGCGCGTGCTTTTGCCGGTGCCGGTGCATTTCGAACAGGTGTCGTGAATGTTCATCTGGTTGATGAGCGTTTCGTAGCCGACCTCGGGCAACAGCTTGTCGAGGAATTTACCGACCTTTTCCGCCGCCTTGTCCTCGCCGTGCAGCGTACAGCCGAGCGCCAGCGCGATGAGGACGTCGGTGTTCACTTTGCCGTCCTTGCGCTTGAGCATGGTACGATACAGAGAGTTCACAGCGTTTTTGTCGTCCGGGTTCAGGTAGGCAGCCTTGGCGACCGGCACGATGACGGCCCTGGCGTCGCTTTCCCGCTCGGCGGCTGCCGGCAGAGCGGCTACGGATACGATGAAAAGGACAGAAAAACAGGTGGTTCCAATGTTCATGAATGTGTCTCCGTGCACTTGCCGAATTTACGCAATATCGGAAAAGGAAAATAGAGAGTTTTGCTTCGAAATGCAAGGTCTGCCCGGTCAGACCGGGGCCAGTTGCTAATGATCGTCATTGGCAACCGGCAGTTCCATGACATGCACGTACATTCCGGAAAACAGATACAACCTCGCACCGATACGCCACGGGGAGATACAGCCGTCGGCAGGTGACCAGCGTGAATAACCGCGCGGGTCTCGGGTGACGGTTTTGAAGTCGGATGTCCTGCCAAAAATGAGCCGGTTGTCGCCGTCAAACCCGACGCTTTCCTGCCAAGCCAGCAGATATTCGGGATGCCCCGCGACGGTCGTGCCGAGATAGCCGACAAATGCCGGCCGATAGACCCCTTCGCGGCCATCACCGCCGTCGTTCTGGTGGATGACGGGATTCTCGGTGAAGTATTCCCAGGTGCGGCCGTCGGCTGAGGTGCCGAATCCGAGGGACGGTGGTGTGCCGTCGGTCGAGGTGCCGCGCAGGAAAGCCAGCCAGCGGCCGTCCGGCAGGCATTGAACGGCATGATATGACGACGCCTCGTTCATCCATGCGGCGTCGGTCACTGGCAGCACCGGCCGCCACGGCGGCATCGTGCCGTCGGCGTGCTCGACTGTCCACTGGTGGGAGGCGAGATCCGCAGTCGTTGCCAGGGCCGTGGTCTGGTAGTTGGTTTTGGTGTGGGCGTGATTGAAGTAATGGAAGTACATGAACCAGAGCTGCGCGGCCTCGTTCCACACCACCCATGGACTGGAGTTATGTGAGGGGTCGTCCGGGTTAGGGTTGTCGGCGTGGAAGCTGGGGACCACTTGATTGTCGCTGCGGCCGGGCACCGTCACATCTTTCGAATACGGTCCGGTTATCTGGTCAGCGACCGCCACGCCGATACCGGAACGCGGGTCGTGGTGGGCATAGTAGAGATAATATTTGCCGTCCGGCTGTGGCCCATGGTCGTTGCGCACGACGGTCGTATATCCGAGGCTGGCGCCGCCGCCGGCCGGCCAGTTCGGATTTTTCCAGGTCGAATGTTCCCAGTCCTCGGACTGTCGCAAAATCCGGTGTGTCTCGACCAGTTCGAGTGGCAGGTCACCATCGAGGTCCGACAGGTCGACGCATTTGAGGTTGTTATCCAGCACCACGCGCGGCGGCGTATCGCCGGCACTGGAACTTGTGACCATGAGGGCTGCGAGCAGGATGAACAAGCGATTATAATGCATCGAAATAAGTCAGGTCCGCCCCGAAGTTTTCCATCGTTACAACGCTGTCACCGCGCAGGTCGACGCGGATCGGCTGGATGTGCAGCTCACCCGAGAGGGTGAGCTCGCTGCCCTTCAACGGCATCCGCAGACGGACCGTCTCGCCGGCGGCGACGTCGCTGAAAAACAGATAGTCCCTCGTCCGCAGTGGCGGCGGTTTGCTGTCGACGATCGTGATGTCGTCCGGCCGCAGCCATGGCGGCATCCGCACCGACAGTGGTCCGGAGCGTTTCGGTGTGATCGCCAGGCAGTCATTGGTGTATGGCGATTCAAGACGGGCAGCGTCGTTGTCGACGTCGAACAGCAGATTCACAGAAATGCCGGCAGGTCCGCGCCGGGCGGCTTCGCGCCACACCTCACACAGCGAACCGACAACGCCGCCGACGATGTCCATGTTAAACGAAATACGGCCGTTGTCCTTGCCCGCGCCAACGGAGGAATGGCCGTACGGCGCCGGGAAGCCGAAAGCACCGAGGTGGCGGTCGGCGACGTCGCGCAGGCCGTCGACTCCCTCCGGGTTCGGTGGGTCGACGATCCACGACGTATCGCGCACCTGGCACGGCAGCAGGTGACAGCGCAGGATACGCTCGGCGTCGTGATAGCACTTGGCATAGCCCCAGCGGCCCAGAATGAGCGCGGTCTCGAGGATGTCACCGCTGTTATTGGCTTCGCCGTGATCCGAATCTTCCTGGCCGACAATTTCCGGGGACCAGCCGATCTCGTCGCGCATCTGTAACAGGCCGTTGTCATAGAACGCCTTGACGATCGACATCAGAGGGGCGTCTCCGAGCAGGTCCGCCAGTTGTGCCAGCGACGAAAGCACGCAGGTGATCGAGTGGATGTGATTCGTAACGAAACGGTCGGGATCGAAGCTGCCGTCCGCAGTGAAGAATCGGGTGACGGCTATTTCCTTCATGACCAGCGCCAGTTCGAGTGCCGGGCCGTAACCGGTGGCTCGGTAATACTTGACCAGTGGCCCGATCATGCGTCCCTCACCGGAGATAAAGTCCCGGGTTCCCTGAATTTCGAGTCCGAGCTTTTCCAGCCGCGGCACATCCCAGCCGTCCTCTGCGGTCCAGTAGTCGTTGACCGTGTCGATGCAGCGTTCGGCGAGTGCGCGGGCATCGTTGTCGTCGCGGAAAGTCACCAGCGCGCCGAGGGCGTGCATGCCTTCGCGCAGGTTGTGCGGGGCGAAACTGAGCGGTTCCGCATTGAGCGTCTGGCGGTTGAGCGGCAGCGGCAGCTCGCCATTGAATGACAGGAACGCAGCGCGCCGGTGGTTATCGATGGCGCTCTCGTCGATGTCGATGCCCAGGGCATCCTCGGCGTTCAGCAAGGCATTGAGGTGGCGCCCTGGCACATGCGCCTCGCTGTGACAGGAGGATGTGTCCAAAACCGTTTGCGGCCGCACTTGCGAGCCGAAAAACGGAACGTTATCGTCATCGGCGTTGAAGACGCTCTGCATCGTCCGGCAGCCGAGCTCGATAGCGGCGGAGATGCTGGTCGTGTTGACGTTTTGAACTCGGGGCATATCCAGCGCTGCGGATCGGGGTGATTGGTTGGAGAAGAAACTGTATCTGTTGACGGGTCCCGTTCAATTCGCCGAATGAACGGATTTCCGCGATCGTTATGCTTTCGGAATCGGCTGCGGCTGTTCCGTGTTCGCTGTTCAGACTGCGTCGGGGCGTGGTGTGGATTTCTCGTAGACCGTCAGTCCCTTCAACTGCTCTTCAGCCGGTGCTGCGAATAACAGGCTGGCGATGTAGCCGGTGACGCAGCCTGCGACCGTACAGAGCCCCTCCAGCCAGATCCAATTGATGGAATAGTTGACCAACGGATCCATGAGCTCCGGGATCCCCTGGAAACACATGACCAGCAAGAACGATGTCAGCGCGCCAACCAGCGCCCCACCGGCATTGCATCTCCTGGTGAACACGCCAAGGATGAAAAAAATCGCGATCATGGGCAGCAGCAGGAGGTTAAACTGCCCGACTCGCTTCAGTACGGTGGTGTCGGTATGCCCGCTTTGCCATACCGCAAACACCAGCACGAGGAGCCCCCAGCCAAGGGTGGCGTAGCGGGAACATTTCACGTAATGCGTATCGGATGCATTGGGCACGAAATACCGCTTGTAAAAGTCACTGATCGCCGAGCTGCTCATCGAATTCAGCGCCGAGTCGAACGTCGACATCATTGCTGCCAGCAAACCCGCGATAATCAGCCCCCGCACGAGAATCGGCAGATGTCCGACGACATAGCGGGCCATGACCTCATCGGGCTGCATGATCAACTTCGCGGCTTCCGGGTTGACCTTGTAATACGCGACAAATCCCCAGGCAACAAAAATAGCCAGCATCCAAAATATGAACTGCACACCGGCGAGTCCGACTACCGCTTTGAACATATGCCGCCTGGTGCCGGTAGACATCAGCCGTTGCATCGTTCTCTGGTCGGAACCGAAGGTGAAAATTTCAACGATCTTTGCCAGCAGCAAGGCCCATATCGTTGCTTCCACACTCAAGCTGAATTCAGCGGAAAACAACTGTGTCTTTGCATAGCCGGCGGCGGATTTCTCAGAGGACGCAATGGCATGTATTTCCCCCGGGCTCCAGTTGAAGTATTTCAACAGGAGCAGCCCGATCGTGATAAAGGCGAAAAGAAAAATTACCGACTGCACGACGTCGGTCCAAATGACGGCACGTGACCCGCCGAGAATCGTGTATGCGGTGCCTAACAGGACAATTCCCAGCAGGCAACACAGCATCGGTATGCCGCTCACCGAGCTGAAAGCCATCGCTGCCGCCACCAGGCCATTGCCGACCCAGAAGATCATCTGGATTGGGAACAGGATAGCACCAAAGGTGCGCAACCCCGGGTGGAACCGCCGCTCCAGATACTCATAGATGGTCACCGTCCGCAAGCGGTCCCATATAGGCACCCAGACATATGCTGCGAGCGGAAAGGTAATCAGGGCGAGCACAGCGGTACTGAAAAAATACCGGCTGTCCTCCTGGTAGATCCAGCCGGCCGCACCCAGGAAAGTGATCGGGCTCAGCAACGTGGCGTACATCGACAACGAAACAGCCCACCACGGCATATTGCCGCTGGCGAGGAAGTATTCCTTCATCGATTTCTGTCGACCGGCGAACAGAATGCCGAGCAGGAGGACACCGATCACGTACACCCCGATTACGATGTAGTCTCCAACAACAAGCCTGTTCATTTCCGAATTTCTCCCTGACAGTTGGCCGAGTTATCCCCACTCCCTTGAACCTTCGATCTCCGACTGGCAAACGTCAACTGTTTCGGGGGAAAATACTGCTGACGTATGTCGCCGGTGTGGGGCAGATCAGAAGGGCTGGTCGTTTCCCGTCCGCTCGGAATTTTGACTGGGATTCCTGACACCGCGCATAAATAGGAGACAGTGAAACTCGAATTGCTATTTCGAACCATTATGATTACAATAATGACATCGAGTTAGTGTGTATTCACCCCCGAAAACCAATGG
>DPYP01000176.1:0-388 GCA_003545375.1 Lentisphaeria bacterium | reverse complement strand
AAAATCAACGCAAGAACCGTGACGAGTAACAGATATCGCAGTCATCGGGGATTTACCTTGATCGAGTTGCTGGTGGTCATCGTTATCATCGCCATCCTCGCGTCGATGCTGTTGCCGGCGTTGGGGAAGGCGAAGCAAAAAGCGATACGGATACTATGCATGAACAATCTGCATCAGGCATCGGTCGCGCTCACCAACTACGCCAACGATAACGATACCTATTTCATCTATGAACCTCAGCAGGGGACTCCGCAGTTCGTGGAAAAATTGGTGCCCCATATGCTCAACTACGGCGAAACGCCTTTGATCTGGAACTGTCCGGACAACGGCATGGACCACCATTGGGACGTGCAGCCCTCTGAAACAAGTTTTCCCTCCGTAAACGGGA
>DPYP01000282.1:895-2810 GCA_003545375.1 Lentisphaeria bacterium | reverse complement strand
CCATCGTTGTACTTGCCGGCGGCTACATTGCCGGCGCAACCCGTGAAGTACAGATGCAGGCAGTCCGGTTCCTCCGCCTGCCGTCGTTTGCGCGCCAGGCCGGCAGTGTCGCTGTTGACGATGCCGTCGCCATAGTAGCTTTGCGGGTGTGTCGCGTAGTAGTGACAGGCGGCGATCTTGTCGTCACCGTCGTAGAATGCGACTGTCTTCAGCCACGGATCGATCAACCCCTCGGGCAGCCCGCGCAGGAATTCGTCGGGCGCACTGCTGGCGCGCTGTCCGAGGACGATACCGTTGTCGTCGCGATAGACCCGCCGGTTCGACGCAACCTTGTCGACCTTTGCCTGGCCGTGCGCCAGCTTTGTCACCGGCCGCGGTGCAGCGAGTGCCGCCGCCACCGCCTCGCGCCCGCGTCGCAGGCAGTCGTCGAAGAAATCGAGCTGGATGACGTCTTCGAGGCCGCCGGCCGCCGCTACGATCGCCTGCGTATCGAGACAGACGAGCGGCGCGCTGTGCTGGTGCACACAGTGCACCGCCACCCGATCTGCGTGGGTGCCGGCGGCTTCAGCCAAAGTCTGGCGCCATGCCAGATGCGCACTGTTGAGCAGCGCCAACCAATCGACTGCACAGATGACGATCGGTTTGCCGGCGCCGAGCAGGACGAACCCGACACACTCGAGCGGGTCGCTGACACTCGCCACCGAGGGAATCCAACCGCCGCAAATCGAATGCCCAAGCGGCGGCGTCACGTCAAAGCGGAAAGGCGCAAGTTGGAGTTCAGCCTCAGCCAATGCGCACTTCCCGGTCCCGATACTCGGCAGTGAATGTCCGGTTGTCGCTCATTGATCGGTCTCACTGTGGTGTGCAGGATCGCTGCGTTGCGCCGGCGCCACAGTAATTCGCAGCGGTCACCGCACAGGTCAGCCACTAACGCGGGTCACTTTCAGACACCGGCAATTGTCGCGCGCTTCGCCTCGATGCGGAAGCAGTCGTACGCGTTGTCGCGCATGAACCGTGCGGCCAGAGCGATTGCTTCTTTTTCCGTTACCAGACCGTCATCGACTTCAGCCTGTAATGCCCGATGCAAACCGGCACGCGCCTGCATGGTGTACCCGACGCTGGCCACCGGGTTGAAGGTGTCGCCGCCGTAGATGAACAGCTTGTTCGCTGGTGCCGTGTGAATCCATTTGCGTACGAAGTCCGCCGAGGTATACGGGTCGATCGACCACGCCCAACACATATCGACATAGACATTGGCATAGTGCTTGCCAAGCGCGACCAGCTCGTCGTTGTACGGATACGAGATATGCATCAGCACGAATTTCGTATCCACAAAGGCCGCCAGCAAGCTGCACATATTCCCACAGCGAATGAAATCGAGCGGCATCTTGTTGCTGCCGGCGTAGTAGCCGGTGTGGATCTTGAACGGCAGATCATACTCGGCGCAAAGCTCGGCGCCGCGCGCCCAGCACCAGTCGCCGAAGGCATTCCGCTCGTCCACGTCCAGTGCTTTCGGATCGTCGATGTGCCTCTGCAGTAACGGCTCGACATCGGCATCGGCACGTTCCTCCCAGGCCAAAGTTCGATGATAGGCATGCTGCGACTTGACGGCGACAGCGACAGCGCCGTACTTGTCGAACAAGGCGTGCATGGCGTTGCGCAGCGACGGCAGGTCATTGACGTCGACACCTGTCTCCTCGACGAGTGCGGGAACGTCCAGTTGGCCGTTACAGAAAGTACACCAGGTCATGTCGTAGAAAAAAAAGTCCGGACCCGACGCGTCGGGCAGGCAGGGCCACGAGAAGTCGTCTGTCTGGATGTGATCGAGGTTCGCCACTTCCTTCAAGAGGCGCAGGCGCTCGCCGGGCTGCACCAGCGCTTCCTGCAAGGGCGCCGCCGCGCCAACGCTGTCAGG
>DPYP01000282.1:0-559 GCA_003545375.1 Lentisphaeria bacterium | reverse complement strand
TCGTAGATGCGCTTCGCCATCAAGCGTACGGCTTCACCATAGCCGGTGTGCTGGATCGCTTGCCAGGCCGGGTAAACACCCTCGAAACGGCCGCGGACATCGGGGTCGTCCTGGTTGAAGAAAGCTTCGAATTTATCGGCATCGACACCTGCGACTTCAAAGTCTGCTTGTACATAGTTCATGAACAGTGCGTGTATGATATCCGGTTTGTTATCCAGATACTGCTGTTCCTTAGCCATGTGCTCGTGCGTGTCACAGAGCGGCGTTTTATCGATGAATTTCGAGAGTTCAGTAGCCATTAGTCGTTGTCCTATGAGATATAACGGATTCCCGCGCCCGTTCAATGTGCAATGGCGGATAGAAAAATGCCCTACTTCAAGCAGTCATCGCTCCATATACCCCTGTTCATTGTCGCCGTCGTATTCGTCCTGCCGGCGCGCGGTGCCGTGGTATATCGGTGTCGATCAGGTCGAGTTATGCCGGACCCGTTGCCGCCGCCAATTTCGTAAACGCCCTTCAATAAGTCGAACTTGACCCGGCGGTACAGTCTTCAATCCAA
>DPYP01000381.1:14368-18756 GCA_003545375.1 Lentisphaeria bacterium | reverse complement strand
AAGTTCTCGCGCACCTCTTCTGCCGTCAGCGGTCGCCCGTAGATCATCAGCTCATCAATCAAAGTGCGAACTTCGCCATCATCATTGCCCGGTTTGGTTCGCTCGACATGATCGCCGACAGTAAACGTGTTGCCAATCGTCGCGGGCATGGCCATGGTCGCGCCTGCTTCCGGCCCGCGGGCACACAGGGCACCATCGATATAGAACGCCATGTGACTCTCGTCCCAGGTGACGGCGAGGTGGTGCCATTCGCCGGGTGGCATGGGCGGGACAGACGCAAATACGGTGGTGTTGGCGCCCCAGCCTTCTCCCGATTCGTGCCTGACATTGGCCTGCACGACAAACACACCGGTATCGGCCTGTTTGTATATGCGGAAATAACCCGGCTTCGCCGATGAGTTGAAGAACATGTGGACCTTGTCGTCCATGCTGTTCCAGTTGTTGTTCCGGAACCACAGGGCGATCGTCCCTTTAGTGATATCGAAGTTCCCGAACGTCGGGTACTCGCACCGTGACTGCTTCTCCCCGCACAGGATCGCTTGACCGATTATCCCGGCTTCATAGATCTCGTTGCCTGCCATTGAAACGACTTTCCGGTCGTCGCCGAGCGTCGTGACGCTAACCGTGTTGCCGCCTCGGGCAACGGCCGGCGCCGGCGCCCCATCGAAGGGCGCATGCAGCAGCAGCGGAGTATCACTCGACGGCCATGGTGCCGCGTCCGGCGCCGCTTTCAGGTCGATACGAAAGTACCGGATCCGTCCGCCCGGTATCGACAGGGGGACAACACCCGCGGCGGTCATATCAACAGGACCGGCGGCGAAGGGATCGATGATTGCCAGCATGTCCGCCTTGAGATTCAGTTTCTCCAGATTCACACCGATCTTTACCTGATGATCGACGCGACTCGTATTGAAAACACCGAAGATGGCGGTGTTCGCCTCGGTCCGGTGATAAAACGAGACTTCCACGCCCTCGGGCAGCGCCGTGTCCGCGGTGAGATACGCAGCATTGTCCCAATAGGGATGAAAGACGACATCGGATGCGCCGATATCGAAGTCATCGCGAAAAACCGCCAGCGCCTTCTGCCGGTATGGCTGGCAGGCGCCGGCGATGTAAGACCAGATATCATGCATGAAGAACAGGCCGAGGGTCCGGCTCCTGGGACCCTGTGGATCATAGTGATCGGCACCCTGCGTGTAAAACAGATAGCAGGGAATCAATCCCCATTGCGTCCCCATGTCTTCGGCAATAACACTGTCGAAGGAGGCCAGGTCGAGATAATCCTCGTGCTGCATAGAGACAAAAGTCTCGCCGGCCAGCACCACGTCAATGAACGAATGGATTGCCATCAATCGACTTTTCTTCATGTTGGCAACGACGAGGAAATCCGGATTTTTCTCCTTGCCGACAGTGTATATGCGCTTATAGATCTCGCGCGTCGCGAATATTTTTTTCGGTGCGTGCAGCTCACCGTCGACCTCGTATACGCAGCTGCCGCCGGCATGTGTTTTCGACTGGCAACCGAACGGTTGCACATGATCGGCATAGAAGCCGGCGATGTCGTACTCGCGGATGAACTCGGCATAGGTATGGACCAGGTAATCACGTACGCTGGGAAGGTTGACACAGATCTTGGTCATGGGGGACATGTACCCCTTGTCAAGCTCCGTCTTGTCATAGCCCCGCAACCCCCTCTCCGACACGTGATACCGCCAGCGCGGCTGCAGCAGCCACTGGTAGTGATAGCGCAGCACCGGGCTCTCTTCACCCAAGGTTGTCTGATACACGTACGGCAGGGGACGCCAGCCCCGGTCGCGGCAATACCCCTGCAGAAACTCCCGGTATTGATCCGGATGCAGCGGCTCGGGGAAGCCGAACCACTTCATTCCCGAGTCGCCGGGTTTCAAACGTAAATTGGGCCAGAGGTAGGCGAACGCGTTATAGTCGGCGAACCATGGGTCGCCCGTGTTGTTCAGCACGAAGCGCCGGCGCTTGACCGGATCTACAGGTTTCGCCGGCGTCGCATGAAGCCCGAAGGTGTAGTGGATCGGCCAGTCAAGCAGAAAATCGGGGTCGTTGATGAAATGGATCAGGAGCTTGACGGTCGTGCCATCCCGCACGACTTCCATCGCTGGTTCGCCCTCGCCGTTGTGCCACTCCTTGTCCGACTCGGCAAACCACTGCAGGCCGCGCCGGTGATCACCGAGCCAGATATTGTGCAGAAACGAATGGCCAAACAGCTGGCCCTGTTTTTCATCGAGTCGCCGGCCGGTGTGTTCGAAGGCGCTGATCTGCGCGTTCTGCATGAAGACCGCGCGTTCCCCGGGCATCGGTATCTCGAGTGCCAACGCCGACAGCGGGGTCAGATCCTCGGTGCGAGCTACATCCAGGTCAACACGCATCATGCCGTCGTACTCGATGGCAACCCGGACCCGCAGCTCCAGGTATTTGCTCCGCGCCGATCCAGTCAGCCGGACTTCGACGTCGCTGGCCGATTCGATCGTCATCCGTTGCCGCGACCACTCGATCGGCTGGTCATGGGCCACCCCGACGATGCGGATCGGGGCAGCAAGGAGTTCCTCCTTCAGACTGATTATCTGTTCGGGTAGAACAGAGTCCCGGAACGCGTAATCCCGCCCCCAGCATGAAACGATATTTCGTTGCGCCGTAGTCATCGGCACCCAAGGCTGCGGGACCTGCTCCGAAATCCCGATGCGGTTGCCGTCCCACGGGTCGGTAGTGCGCTTCAGAAAGTCAAATGTATCGGCGCCGATGACCTTGCCGTCGCGGATGATTTCCAGGCTCATCCGGTATTCGCCGTCAACCAGGGTTTCCAGGCCGGCGGTCAGCCCGGCCTCCGATTCCCCGTCGGGCAATGTGTATTCCTTTGTCAGTGCGGGTTCGGCATCGCCGGCCTTCTGCGCCGCGAAGCGTGCTGTCAGATTGCGGACGCCACCCCGCAGCCCCTTCAGTCCGACATCCAGTTGCAGGACCTGTCGATCTGAGAAGTAAGCCCAGCCCAGGTCCACCGGCGGGTAGAACGCAAAGGGAATTGTCGTCGTGTAAACCGGCTGCTGTTCGGCGGTGGTGACGAGGAAGGCGAGGTTCGATCTCCCCGGCTCAATCATTTCCAGAAGATCCTGCTCGACCCGGATCGTCTGCCTCGAATCGGGTGTGATGTCCAGCCTCTGCGAATAGACAACCTTGTCGTTGATCTGCACGACGGCGTCGACTTTCCCGCTGCCGGCAGCCGCGCCGACCAGTTCCGCTTCGAAGGCGATCCGGCCCTTCGCCGGCGTCCCTATGGAAAGCAGACGAACTGCAGGTGCGTTGGCGCCGAACCTGATCTCGCCAAATCCATTCGGGGCGTTGAAACTGCCTTCGGCACGATTCCATGAGGTCCAACGCGCCGGATCCTGCCAGGAGTGGTTGACGTTGAACCCCCATACGTCCCCATCTGCCGGCGTCCCGTCAAGGCCCAGCTCTGAGAACGCCATAGACAACTCCGCGGTCCATGCGTCAATCGTGACGGTGCTCTTGTAGTTCCATTGGCCATCCCAGTCGTTCGAAGCATTCTTCCCGTCGAGGTATACACCGGTGGAATTGCCAAGGAATCGATAAAAATCGCCCTTCCCAGGCTGCAGCGTAATTTCGACGTCGTCATCGGTCCAGACGGCGCCGTCTCGTTCCGTCGCCGCACTCTTCAGCGTTCGCCCCGCTTCCAGCGGCACCTGCACGCACAGATAGATCGCATCGTCGTCGTAGGTCAGAAAGACCATGCTCTGTCGTGACGAGAACGTACCGTCCGCGTTTATGTCGTCGACGAATCCGTAGAGCGCGGCGGCACCGTGCCATTCATCGTGGTCCAGTTTCCCATCGATGACAATCGCATTTTTCTTCCTGGCAATGGTAACCAGATTGCGGCCGCTCACATCGCTGTTGCCAAGCAGCAGTGCGGCGAGCAGAAGCAAGAAAGCGCGGCAGGGTATTGCAGTCATTTGAATTTATTCCGGTCCGGTCATTTTCGCGGTTCCTCAAAGTGCTGGCGCACCTCTCTTGCCGTCAGCGGTCGTCCGTAGATCATCAGCTCGTCGATGACTGTGAGGACATCGCCGTCGTCCGTGCGGGCCACAGTCCGTTCCACCTGATCGCCAATAGTGAACGTCTCGCCGACAGCCGCGGGCATGGCCATTGTCTCGCCGGCGTCAGGGCCACGGGTTCGCAGGGTGCCATCGAAATAGATCGACATGTGACTGTCGTCCCAGGTTACAGCGAGATGGTGCCATCCGCCCGGAGCCATGTCGGGGACACGTGCATACACGGTGGTGTTGGCGGCCCAGCCTTTCCCGGATTCATGCCTGACATTGGCTTGCACGCTGAACACGTCC
>DPYP01000381.1:11195-13981 GCA_003545375.1 Lentisphaeria bacterium | reverse complement strand
CTTGTCATCCTTGCTGTGCCAGTTTCGGTTTTGGAACCACAACGCGATCGTCCCCTGCGTGATATCGAAGTTCCCCGCCGTCGAGTATTCGCACTGGGCCTGATTCTCGCCGCACAATATGCCTTGCCCCTTTATCCCCGCTTCATAGGTCTCGTTGCCTTCGATTGAAACGGTTTTGCCGCCGCCGGCCACGGCCGGCTCGGGCGAATCATCAAAAGGCACATGGAAAAGCGGCCCGGCTGCCCTGACGGCAGCCGGTGTGGCGCCAGGCAGATTGGCCCGGACATTTCCGGGCACGATGCCGTTGACGTAAACATCCGCCCCGTCCTGATGGACGCGGAACGCGTCACCCACGGCGATTTGCAGTTCGTCCTTGATCTGGACTGTCTTGCCCGGCTTGTAACCCTGGTTCGGTGATTTGTTATAGGTGGCGTTGATCATGACCAGCGGCGTTTCCTTGTACGCGTCGATATCATAGGCGACGTAGCCGGTTTCCTTGTAATAGTCGCCCCCCATCACATAGCAGTTCATCAATGTCAACGCGGCGGCGCCGCGAAAGTAAAAACCGTTGTACCCCCCGGCGACCCGAATGTTGTTGCAGAGGAAATTGACGATGTAATCGGTGTCGACATAGATGCCCCAGCAATCGGGCCGCGAACCGGTCTCGATGCGGAGATCGCTCAATGACACCGTAGACCCGTGGCCACCGCTGCCTTTGTTTTCGATATAAATGCCTTTGTTCGCGTGCATGATCGCATTGGTGCCGAACAACGAGACGTTGGTGATGTGCGGCGCCACGAAGTGCATCGCTATGCCGCGTTCGCGGTTGCCGCATGCCAGGTACATGTTCTCGAACACAAAATGATCGGCATCGATGCCGTGGAAGTTCGGGTTCTTGTCGATGTAGAAACATGTGGGCGTGCGATAGATCCTGATGTCCCGGAAGGTGATCGTGTCCCAGCCCTTGGTCCAGATGCCTTTGTTGCTGAAGTTCTCCTTGTCGCCGTCCCAGCGCCAGATTGAAATATCTTCAAACAAGCCGCGGCGCAACGCTTCGATTTCGATGCAGGTTCCGGTCGGCTTGCCGGCGCCGCGGAATGCCACGCCCCTAACCGTTATGCCGGTGATATAGGTGCGCTTCCCCTCCGGCCCGACCGGCGGCGCAAACTTCCAGCACGTCGACCCATCCGTCTTGTCGTAGTGGACTGTTGTTGCAATAGTGCCTTGGCCGCCATCGCCCTCGATCCTGACATCATTGTACGGAATCAACAGCGTCGACTCGTCCTTGTAATGGCCGTGTGGCATGTAATAATTCGTGTCGCCCTTCTTGACTGCGATTGCGTTGCGCAGTGCGTCCACCCACGGGTTGCCGCTGGTGCCGTCACCGGCGCTGGCGTAGGGCGTTACGTTGACACGGCCGTCCGAAATATCGGCAGCTTCTGCAGTCGGATTGTAACTGAGAAACAGTGCTGCAACGAGCATCGTTGTGATGGATCTGGTCATTTTGTATTTCCTACAGTTGTTGACGTGACGGTTAACTTGTCCCCCCAACCATCACCTCGCCAGTCTTTGTACACACGCGAGAAATGCATATATTGAGTATTGACGCTCGCCAACCTGGATTTTTTATGCGCTTTCCAGCTCTCGCCGCGAAAGCGCATAAAAAATCCAGGTAACACAATAAAAATCTCACCCCCAAGAGTTTCTCCATGAAAAAGCTGTTGTGTTTGTCGACGATTTCGACCATCCTCATTCTCCTTTCGTTTCATGCTGGCGCCCAGGAAGCTGAAGAGCTGGCGATTATAACCGGTCACGCTGGCACAACGTGGGGCCAGTCAGTCGAGGAAGTCAAGGCAATCAAGCCCGACATCGAGCTGGTCAAGAAACAGAATGCCGCCACCGGCAGCACCAGCCCATTGATCGAAATATACCAGGTGCCCGGCGAAGCGCCCATTGCCGCATTTCAATACTGTTTTGTCAACGATCGCTTGTATCGTGTCCATACGTTGTTCACCGAGGATGTATACGAGAAGTTGGGACTGGAGTATGTGGAGGATAAGATCAAGGAAAAATATTTCAAAAACCGCAAGCTCGCGACGGCCCTCGGCAATGCCGGCATTTCAATCGGGGTCTTTAACAACGGAAAAGTCATCATTGCCCGGTACGAGAACCCGAAGATTCGCGACAAGGAGGAGCAGAAAGCGGCCGAGCTCCGGCGCAAGGACAGCGCGGAAGCGGCCGAGACCTTAAAGATCGACGACCTGCTCTGACGGGATTCATCCGTTGTAGTGGCGGATCGTGGCACGCAATGCTTCCACTTCCTTTTCTACTTTCTCCAGCGTCTGCATGCTGGTCTTGAACTGACACAGCCGTTTGCGGAACGATTCGACGTTGGGGTAGTCGGCCGGATCGTATCCTTTCACTGCACCCTTGTAGCGCGGATCGAATTGGGGCGCCCGCTCCGGGGAGCCGTAGAACGACATGGTCCGCAGCAACGGCTCGAGATGCGCCGGCAGTGCACTGCCGTACAAGCCGTCCCCGCCCTTCTCGATATAGGTGCGGCGAAATTCCCGCCACTCGACACCGAGTGCGTCTTCATCGAGGACACAGGCGTAGATGTAATACGAATGGGTCATATCCTCCGGCACGTAAGGCGGCATCAACCATTCGCATTTCTCTTCACGGATTACGGATTCGTAACGACCCGCGATGTATCGGCGAGCCCCGACCAGGTAGTCGAGCCGCTCGAGCTGCGCCATGCCCAGTGCAGCCTGCACCGCCGACAT
>DPYP01000381.1:0-10810 GCA_003545375.1 Lentisphaeria bacterium | reverse complement strand
CGGGGAATCAATGTCGAACCCGGCTTCGCCGTCAGCGTCCGGAAACCGTGGATACACGCCTTGCGGATGCCGGTCGCGTAGGCTTCATCAGCAGCGATAACGATGCCGCCGTCGCCGCCGCTGGTCATATGCTTCGACCCCTGGAAACTGAAGCTCGCAGCATCGCCGATAGTACCAACGAGCCGCCCCTTGTACAGCGACAGGAAACACTGGGCGTCATCCTCGATCACAGTGAGATCGTGTCGGCGCGCCAGCGCCATGAGCGGATCGAAATCGACCGGTAATCCCATCAGGCAGACGGGAATGATCGCCTTGGTGAATTCCGTTATCTTCCGCTCGACGTCAGCTATATCCATATTGAACGTTCGCGGATCGCTGTCGACCAACACCGGCACTGCCCCGCACTGAATCGTGACAAACGTGCTGGCAGGCATCGTAAACGTCGGCACGATCACCTCGTCGCCCGGCCCGACGCCAGCAGCCAGCAAGGCGGACAACATGGTGCCGGAACCGGAGTTGTGGGTGACCGCATACGGCACCCCGAACTTTTCGGCAAACGCCGCCTCGAAGCGTCCTTGTATGTCCGCGGATTCCCAATTGCCAAAGCCGGCATCCAGCACTTCGTTCATGTAGTCACGGTCGCAATCGCCAACCCGTGTCGGCGGCAGGTGGCTGAAAATCTCGTCACCGTTGAGTTCCCCAATGTCCGTTGTGAGAAGTGGATTGATCATGCACGATCTCCGGTTGCGTATGGCCGCCATTGCATCTCGCGATCGAGTGGAAAGATCGGCCGCGGTACACGTCTGAAATCAAAGTTCTCTATGTTGTACGACATGGCACCCGGACAATCCGCCCGCAGCACCGCCTTTGCCGCGTGTCCGTAGGTCACCTTGTAGCCGGTGCCGGATTTGAGCGCGACGATCTTCGCCTCAAACGGCTCGATACCGACCTTACGAAACAGGGACGGCTGTGGTCCCATGATTACGCCTTCGGTCAGGACCAGGCGGACATTGTCGATGCCCAGGCAGAGGATCTTGCCGGTCTCGATCATCGCGTCGGGACCGAACTTGCCGTCGTTGGTGATCGGACCGCTGGCGACGCACAGCAGTTCGCCGGTGACGACGACCGGCGCCCCGAAATGGGTGTCACACTTGCCGCCGACCGCAACCGTAACCGACTCGCCCGGCTGCGCGTCCGCAAGCTCCGCAACCGCGGCCGGGTCCGGCAGGTGCGTGAGGATCAAGCCGTCAACCGTCTGCCGCGCCGCCAGCAGGCCTTGCAACAGCGTCGTCGTATCGCCCGAGGTGCCGCCCCCGACGTTGTCGGCGGAGTCGGTAATGACAACCGGGCAGCCCGGCACTGCCACTGCCTGCTCGACCGCTGCCTCGACCGAGAGCATTGGCACGGGCAGCAGCTCATGGCGCGCGGCCCAGACGATTTCCGCCAGCTGCCGGGCCAGGCGATCTGCCAGCTCCGGGTCGTCATCGGTGACTGCCAGGGCGGTCCAACCCTGTTCGACATTGTCCTGATAGGGAAACGACGGGCACAGCGAACAGCCAATCACACCGTCAAGCTTGTCCCAGGCACTGAATTCATCGAAGATCGACCGCAGCGGATCGACGTCGGTCCCGGCATCGACGAACAGCATCGGGATCTTCTGATGGCTGACAACAGGTTGAATCTCGTTTTGCAGCGTTCGCAGCAGAATATCCGCCGCACGTTGCCCGGTCTCGAACAAGTCAGTGTGCGGGTGTGTGCGGTAGGCGACCAGCGCCGTCGTCAGTGCGATCATCTCCTGCGTGACGACAGCGTGACAGTCCAGTGGCGCGACGATCGGTATATCCGGCCCGACCACCTGGCGCACGACTTGCAGGAAATAACCGTCGAGGTCCGGAATCGAATCGCCGCTCATCGCACCATGCAACGCCAGGCAGACACCGTCGAGCCGGCCGGCGGCGCGCAGTTGGTCACGCAGGCTCTTTTCGAGCTCGCTGACTGCGTCGTCGGTCACGGGTCCGGACGGCAACGTTCCGGCGCTGATCAGCGGCGCCAGTTCTATGTCATCACGGCTGCCAAGGACATCTATGAACCCGGTTACTTCATCGTGACGATCCTTGTAATCGTAAACCGCCGCGCCAACCGCAATACCGCTGCCCATCGATGCATCACGAAACTTCGCCGGGTTCGTTACCACCCCGGAGAAGCTGTTCGACTCGTGCCAGAACCGGCCGATCCCGATTCGCAGTTTACTCATTCGGAATCTCCGGAAACAGCGGACCGTCGAGCCGGTCGCCGGCCTTCAGTTCGAGCGGATCCGTGACCACGTGCGCCAACTCCCGATAGCACGTGTCCCTGTCCATGTAAATGACGACGTGCGCCAGGCGGGAAACATCGGTGCGGTTCGGCGTCGCCATGTGGGCTGTACGCCCGTGGTGGAACGTGCAGTCGCCGGCCTTGAGCGGCAGTGTGACGCGCGGCCAGTACTCGAGCTCCGGACAGATCGTGAACAATGACCGCGGGTCGTTGAGGCTCTGCACCGGCAGACCGGTCTTTTGATGGGACTCGGGGATGAACGTCATGGGTCCGCGTTCAACCGGTACGTCGCACAGCGCGATCCACGCGGAGATCGGATCCAGGCTGCCGGCGTGCGGCCAATAGGGCTGGTCCTGGTGAAACTCCGTCGCGGCGTCGTTGTGCGGCATCTTGGCGAGAAAATGATCGTGCCACAGACGGAGCGGGCGGCCGCTGAGTATCTCCGCCGCCCGCGCAACATTTGGATGAAACGTCAGCTTGCGGATGTCATCATCTATCTGCCAGACATTGACGATCTGCACCAGGGCATCGAAATCCACGAACTGCGCCTCGACCGTGTTGCGTTGCTCCCGGAACTCGGTGATGATGCGTTCCGACACGCCGTAATAGAATTCAGCCTCTTCCCGTGTGATCATGTTCGGGATGCGAACGAATCCGTTTTGACGGTAGCTGTCGATGGTCTGCGCAGTGATCTCGTTGGCCTTCACTGTGTGTCAAGATCTGCAAGTGCGTCGCGAAGTTGCTCGAGATACGCGGTGCCATAGCGCTTCTCAGGCAATAGGTACATGCCTTCGCTCCATTCGTTCCACGCGTTGATGATGATCCCGCGGCCCAGCGTTCCATGCGGCTTCGCTTGTGCCAGCGCCAGGCGGCAGAGCTCGCCGAATTTCTCCGGCGTATTGCCGACAACGATCGGCTCGTAGTTCAACGATTTGAAATCGTATGGCATTGTCACACCGCGATGCCAACGGGGCGTGACGTCACAACCGAATGTCACGACCGGCACATGGTGGCCGTCGTTCGCTTCGATCTTGCCCCAGCAATGTTTGTGAGACTCGATCACATCGGCGTACTCGACCACCGGCATGTCGTCAGGCAATGTGTCGTACTCCGGCGTTCGCACCATGTTGTAGGCAAACACGGTCTCGAACCCCATGTCGTGACACTCATGCACGCGATCCCAGCCGCAGCAGTAAACATTGTCGTTCACACAACCGACATTCGCCGTGAAGTGGATGCCGGGGAATCCGTTGGTTTCGGCGCGCCGTGCCATGCGCTCGAGTCCGGCCCTGGCCCCGCTGCACCCGCCAAGGTCATCCCTCAGTTTCCAGACATCGAAGAAGGCGAACTCCGGGCGCCCATCGACAGTCGCGTAGTTCGGTTGGCTGAAGTAATGCTCGCAACAGTAGTCGACAACCCGGTCAAAGTCCTCGAGCTCGTGATGGATCGGCAGCCAGTTCTCCTCGATGTCGGTGACTTGCTGGTACAAACCCGGCGTGCCGGTCATCGCCGGGAAGGTTCCCCAGTTGTGGTTGGCCCACATCAGCGAAAATTTCAGGCGCTGCCGGTTCGGCGCCTGCAGGAAACCGTTTTCCAGCGCTTCCTCCATGATCTGTACGCCGGAATACCAATACCAGTCGAACAGAAACCGGGTGACCCCATGGTCCGCAGCAAGATCGATCTCCTTCGCCGCCCACGCCGGATCGCTTTCGTCGAAGTATCCCCACTCCGGTACTTTCGGCTGGTGATGACCGGGAAAAATCGGCTGCGTATTCTTGATCAATTCCCATTCGCTGTACCCCTGTCCGTACCACGCCTGATAATGATCGTTGACGTGCCAGGAGGGGAAATAGATAGCCGTAACATCGATGTCAGTGTTCATGTCGAAACCCTTGCAAGCGTTCTGATTTGATCTGCACCCGAGCGCAAACTACCGTAGACGTACACTAACACGAACAGCGAATTCTGGAAGCGATATGAAAATTCACCTTCTGGGTACCGCGGCAGCGAAACCGGTCCCGCGGTTTTTCTGCACCTGTCGCGGCTGCACGGTGTCCCGCGCGGAGGGCGGCAAAAGCCTGCGGACCCGCAGCTCGACCAGCATCTATCTCGGTGACGACGGCCCAGGGACCGTCCGCTATAAAGTCGACCTGGGCCCCGACGCCAACCACCATGCGATCCAGTTCGGCGAGACACTCGATCATCTCGAACACCTGCTGTACACCCACGCCCACGACGACCACGTCTGCACCTATTGGCTGAGTTTGCGCCGCCAGTGCATCTCCGATATCAACGACCTGGTGCCCCTCCACGTCTGGGGCAACTGGCGCGTCCGCGAATGCCTCGAATCGGAAGCCGGCATCGACTTTGACGCCGGGCGCATGACATTCCACGAAATCGAGGCGCTCAGCAGTTTTCAGGCCGGCGAGCTGGCGGTGCAAACCCTGGCGGCCTGCCATCCGGGAACCGACCCCTGCCTCAACTTCGTAATTACCGTTGAGGAGAAGACAGTGCTGTTCGCCTGGGACACCGGTTATTGGAGCGAAGAGACGTGGGCTGCAGCGGCAGGCATGAACTTCGACGCGGTCATCATGGAGCTTACCGTGAATGGTCCCGACGGCCGACCCGCAGGGGAATCCCATCTTTCACCTGAGTCCTTCCTGCGCATGAAACAACGGCTGACAGACGAGGGCATGATCGCCGACGACACGCCGTTTATCAGTACGCACATGGGAGACAACGGCCAGTTCAGTCATTCCGAAGCGGTGGCATATTGGACACCACACGGCGTGACCGTCGGTTACGACGGCTTACTAATAGAGGTATAGACCGAATCCAATGAGACGCCTTCCCCATCATCCGGAAGCCAGAGTCCCGTTGCGCGAGGGACTGTTTTGTCATGCCGTGCCGATGGATATCGATGACGATGGCCTGACCGAGTACCTGCTCGTCATCCGCGATGACACGATTGTCCTGCGCGGCATCTGCAGCCGCCTGGTGCAACACCGCCACGTCGGCGGCGCCGCCGACCCAACACTCCTGTCTCAATCTACCGGGCTGGCAACGGCCGGACCGATTTCACGGTCGATGTGCTCGGCGGCGTTGCTGGGGCGGCCCTACGCCTTCCTCTGTCTCGCCGATGACCGCACCGTGTGGCTCAACGAGTGCGAGCTGGAATGCGGTGTTCGCCTGTTCAAGCGGGCAGCGCAGATCGGCCTGCTGGAAATGCCGGCAGACAGCGTCATCGGCCCGATCAGCATTGCCCTCGTCGACTTCGACGGCACCGGCGTTCCCGACCTGGTCGGCGGCTGTTTCGCCGGCTACCCCGATGACTACTTCCCGCCGAATCTCGGACGCAAATATGACGCCGCACCCTGGCCGGACATCGTTCGGTCCAGGCATGACGGACAGGGCCGCTGGCGCGGCGGCGACGAGCGCGGTTACCTCTACCGCTTTCGCAACACCGGCACTTGTGAGGAACCGGCGTTCGAAGGCGGCGGAACGCCACTTCTCGACCTGGACGGTAAGCCACTAGAATTCTTTGGTGTTCCCAGCATCTGTCCCGTCGACCTGGACAGCGACGGCGACACCGATTTCGTCTGCAGCCAGTGCAACGACACAATCCAATATATCGAAAACATCGGCACACCAAACGCCCCGCAGTACATCGACCGCGGACCGGTCCGTGATGCCGACGGCGATGTCTGGCACGTGTCCACCCGTCACTCACAGACAGCGGCTGCGGTTGTCGATCCTGCCGGCAACACACGCATCCTCCTCGACAACGCCAGATTCAGCTGCATGCCGTTCCTCGGAATCGATAACGACGGCATGCCCCGCTTCGGCCCGGAAGCTGAGTTCTGCAGCCGCGGCGGCGACGTGCGCGGCAAAGGCTTTGCCGTGCCCGTACCCGTCGACTGGGATGGCGACGCGGATTGGGATCTGATCGTCGGCTCGGAAGAGGGGGATGTCGAGTTCATCGAGAACACCGGCACGGCCGCCGCACCTGTCTTCGCGGCACCGGTGCCGCTGATCGCCGGAGGTAAGCCGATCCGCATTGTACCCGGACCGGAAGGCAACGTCCAGGGCCCGCAGGAAGCCGGCTGGGGATACGTCAATCCCGCTGTCGGCGACTGGACGGACAACGGTGCGCCCGACCTGATCCTGGGCAGCAGTCTCGGGCTGATGTTCCTGTTCCGCAACAGCGGACGCGGTGACGACGGCATGCCTGTGCTCGAGCACGGCGCACCGCTGCAGCAGGGAACCGGCGATTTCGAAACCGTCTGGCGGCAGCGGCCGGCCATTGCGGACATCGACGGCGACGGCCGGACCGAGCTGATCGCGCTCAATCCGCTCGGGCAATTGACGATTTATCGCAAGACCGATCCGGACAATCCACTGGTAATCGATGCCGGGACAGCCGTACTCGATCCCGACGGCAACCCGTACAAGCTCGACGGCTACGACAACAGCAGCTCGGTGCTCGCCGGCCGAACAAAATTGTGGCTCGCCGATGTTACCGGCAACGGCACGTGGGATGTACTGTTCGGGATCATCATGGGCAGAACCGTACCTGTTCCGACCGGCGCCAAAATCACTGAGGTCCACTGGATCGAAAATACAGGCACGGTCACCAAGCCGGCGTTCGGCCGCATTTGCCGTGTTTCATTCAATGGCTGGCCGTTGGCACGCGGCCGCCACACACCGGCAGCGTGCGCCGTCGATCTCGATGGCGACGGTAAGCTGGAGATGCTCGTTGGCATCGACGGCGGCGATATCATGATGTTCGAAGCATCGGAGCTCGACTTCGAACGCCAACCGTTACCCGGCGGCCTGCACCCGACGGGATAGAATCACGACCCGCCCTTCGAAACCAGCTTGAGTCCATCGCACATCCAGTCCTTGAGGATCGTGTCGTCGGTGATCGAGCGGCGCGCGATGCCGGCCGTGGCGGCGTCCAGATCGATGGTCGCGGTCACTAAACACTCTTCGAAGTGCCCCGCCTCATCGATGACATTGCCCTGCGGGTCGATGATCTTGCTGTTGCCGTGGGACTGTGAAGGCGAACGCAAATCAGCCTTGTCCCCGGGCGCATTCGCCATGACAACGTAGATCCCATTTTCCGTGGCCCGGGAAATCGGCATGGCACGATAGGCCGAGAGCTTGTGCTCGGCAAGAACGCCTTCTTCGTTGCTGAGAAAGTAACACACCCGGGCACCCGCAGCTGCCGGCAGCCGCACGAGCTCGGGATACCGTACGTCGTGGCAGATGATGAAACAGGACGGCACGCCGCCAACGTCATAGATTGGCAGGATCCGGCCGGGTTGCGGCCAGCTCTCAGCCAGGTGCGTCTTGGCGTAGCGACCCAGGATTTCCCCCGTCCCGGAGATCGCGACCAGGCTGTTCGACAGCCGCCCCGACTCCCAATCCACGGTACCGATAACAACGCTGATCCCGAGCTCGGATGCAGCCGCTGCGACGTCAGCCTCGGCGGCGGCGAAGTCGTCCGGATCGGCGGCCTGCCAATAGGCCTCGTCACACTGATAGCCGCACAGCGTCGCCTCGGGAAAAGCAATGACGTCGATGCCATCGGCAGCAGCTGTTTGCATCCATTCGATCGCTTTCGCGGCACTTTCGGATGGCGACGGGAATGTCAGAATCTGACAGGCGGCAACACAAAGATTCATAGCTGACCCTACAGTGAGTGGCAAGACGATTTGACCCACAGGCAGATAGTACAATACTGTCGCGGAAGCCGCAAAGTCAATCCTGCGCCGAGTTCAGTGACCGGGCTGAATTTCCCCTACGGTGAGATCTGCGGGCTTGGGAAAGGTTGCGCTCCGGCCGCTGTCATGTCGTTGAGTTTTCCGGCGTGGCGACAGCATCATGACGCTATCAAAGAGGCGAGAACACGACGGTCGCCAGTGAATGAACGGCGACCATGCATGGTGAGGTAATTATCGACCAGGGCAACATCGCCGTTTTGCCAGGGCAGGTCCACCGCGCATTCCTCGGCGATGGCGGCCACCTCTGCCAGCGGTTCAACGTCGAACGGCGTATCGTCACCGTATCGAATGCTGTGTGATGCATCGTCCCGCTTTTCCAGCAAGCCGCGGCTGAAGGCGACGAGCTGGTTGAAGAATGTCTTGCGCCCGCCGACGTTGCGCACCGCTTGCAGGACCGGCGTTGTGGCCCGACAGCTACCATCATCGAGCCATTCCCAGGTGTAGCCGAGCTCCTGCATGCGCATCTCGGCACCGGCCCGGGAATCCGTACCGAGGGTGTTCACCCAGCTGCGGCCCATACCCGAGCTGGGATTGTCGTTGCCGGCCATGACATGGGTGTACTTCAATCCTTTCACTTCACAGTCCCGCGCAAATGCGGGCTCACGCTGGCTGAGAATTCGAAACAGTTCGTCAGACCGGCAGACCGGCGTGGCACCGCCCGATTCAGGCGCCTGCTCACAAAAGAAAAACAGCTTGGACGGGTAGATCGGTGTCTGCGCCATCTCGTGATGCATGAGGATCGTAAAGTCCGACGGCGCTTCGTTGGCGGTAAATACCTTTGGCGTGATGTTTCGGCGTACAGCGTTGGACAACGATTCCTCGTACGTGAAAACGGGGAAGTCGAAGGCCGTGACTACGGCATCGAACTCCTGACCCGTAGCAATCGGGAAGCCCCGCAGCAGGATCGTACCAACAGCGTCACTGCGGGCACTCAGTTCCTGGCGATGCGCCCGGATCCAGTTGCACACGACCTCGATCGTTGCGCCCTGCGTCTTGCACTCGTAGACATGCGGATACAGGTCGCCGTCGATCGTCCGCTGCCCATCGATTGCGACGGTTGAAACCGTTAACTGCATCGGTCATTCTCCTGCCTGCTGCATTCAAACGCGAATTGACGTGAATCAGATTGCGGTCGTGCCTGTAACCTACCCTTGTAATCGAGCAAATCACAATCGCCGGGTGACCTCGGTTCGCCTCCTTCTTAACCAGTCTGACCGGTGCAACTTTGCCGCTTGAACGCCCTGGACAATGGCAAAGACTACTCTTGTATTTTCGCTGAATATGATAATCGTTAGGGCTTCGCCTTCTGGCGAACATTAATAAATCAGTGAGCCAAGGAAATCCAACGATGAATAAACCTCTCGCCATCATAACCGGCGCCGCCAGCGGCATCGGTCGGGCAACAGCGCTGCATTTTCTGGACGAGGGCTACCGTGTCGCGGCGCTCGATCGCTCGCAAGCGGGTCTGGAAAATCTGGAACAAATTCAACCAGGAGACGACATCGAGACATACGTTTGCGATCTGGTTGAAACAGATCAATTGCCGGCACTTGCCGATCGCATGATCAACGAGCTCGGCCCGCCCCGGGTACTGGTCAACAATGCCGGCATCTGCCTGTACGCCGACATTGTCGACACGACCGATGACATGTGGCTTCGGTCATTAAACGTAAACCTGGTCAGTGCAGCGGCTTTGATTCGCGGTTTTGTGACAGCGATGAAAACGGTTGAAGGCGCGGCGATCATCAACGTGGCATCGCGCAACGCGCTGTCGAGCAGCCCGCGGGCAGCGACCTACGACGCTGCCAAAGCCGGCCTGCTCGCCTTGACCCGTACAATGGCGGTGGAATTGGGCGGTGACGACATCCGCGTAAACGCCTTGATACCAGGTTTTATCGACACACCGGTGCATGGCGATTTGCTTGAAGACGAGGTGTTCGCCGAGAATTACCGCAAGCTGATCCCGCTCAATCGCTTCGGCACCCCCGACGACATGGCAAACATCATCTGTTTTCTGGCCTCGGAAAAGGCAGCGTTCATCACCGGCCAGGGCATAATCGCCGACGGCGGGCAAATATCCGGCCAGAACTACACCAAGATGTTCGGCGACCGCGAGTCGTTTGCCAGCCGGCAACTCGACAATGACTGAGGCGCAAGAAACTGTGCTCTTGCCAGAAGAAGTAATGAATCTATATTCAGTGCAGAAACCGCCCTGCCCTACCTTGTTCCTGCACGGAAGTGCCCTTTCGGCAACGCCTGGATCATAAACCCATGTCCCGCTCATTACGATTCACATTGATCGAATTGCTTGTTGTGATTGCCATCATCGCAATCCTGGCGGCGATGCTTTTGCCCGCGCTGAACCAAGCAAAAGAAGCCGCTCAGAAGGCCACCTGCACGAATAACCTGAAGCAGATTGGCATAGGCTTACACATGTATAACGACGACAAGGGCTCGTTGCCGAATTACCATATTAATTTAGGCGGGGCCGGCATGCGGTGGCATGACGCATTTGTCATGGGCGATTATTTGGGGTACAGCCCGCCGACCCCTTTTTCGAAAACTGGCCTGACTTGTCCCGGCAGGTCTCATAATGATGATGTCTCTTATGGGCCAAATGTCTGGACCGTGTTCGGCGTAACGCATTGGGAGCCGTTAAACCCGACGAACCCGCTCTGCAGATCCCGATCGCTGGAATTTGTGGAGTTCGG
>DPYP01000280.1:0-3266 GCA_003545375.1 Lentisphaeria bacterium | reverse complement strand
CATGCCAGGCGAGCGCCGATGGCTTGCGGCAGCGCGCTGCCGAGTCCGCCATAGCCCATCGGATAATTGAACGTCCGCGGTTCATACGCAGCAGCGCCTCGATACATCCAGTAACCAACGTTGCACCGGTCGGCGAATACGATGGTGTCCTGAGGGATGATTTCGCGCAGTGCCTCGGTAAACTGCATTGCCGGATGCTGCCGGCACGCTTCGAGGCGTTCGTGCTGCAGTCCCGCAGCATGTTGCCGCCACGTCGCCTCGGCACCGGGGGTACTCACTGGCAACGCCGCGACCATCGCTTCCACAGCCAGCCGGGCGTCGGCATGGATGCTCACGTCCGCCGGATACGTGCGGTCGAACTCGGCCGCATCGATATCGATGTGGATCAACCGGCCTGCAGGTGTCGTTTGCCAGCCGGCCGTATCTTCCTGGCGAAACATCGTACCGATCGCCAGCGTGACGTCGGCTTCGGCGAAAATCTTCGTCAGCGCCGACGGTGTCGCGCCGTCGTCGAACACCACCCAGGACTGCGCACCGAGGAGCCCGCGGGCCAGCGTCGTAGTCGCTGCGACAGCGTCCAGCCTCTCGGCCAGTGCCTGAATCGCGGGTCCGGCACCAGCCAGCAACGCACCATAGCCTGCAATAATCAACGGGCGCGTAGCGGTCTGCAGTAACTCTGCAGCAGCGGCGACAGTCCCCATGTCGGGTGCGAGCCGGTCACCATCACTGGAGCAGATCGCCGTGTCGGCGGTTGCCCCGAGGATATTTGTCGGCACCTGGAGAAACGCACCGCCCGGCCGGTTGCAGCGCAGGTTACGGATAAGCTCGGCCAGTTTCGGCGATATTTCGTCGACCGCATCGGCGTGAGCAACGTAGCGGCACGCGGGCCGCGCCAGTTCGATCGCGTTGTTGAGGTCGTGTAAGCCGCCGCGATTCCGGCCGATGAGTGCGGCGGACGGGGCACTCGATACGACGACCATCGGCACGTTGTCGGTCGTCGCCTGGGCCATTGCCGCGACGATATTCGCAACCCCGGGACCGCTGGTCGTTGTCACAGCGGCCAAACGACCGGAGGCCCGGGCATAGCCGTCGGCCATGTAGCCGAGTCCCTGCTCATGGCGTCCGAGCACGTGCCGTACCTGACTGTGCCCATGCAGTGCCGCATAGATCGGCAGGCTGTGGCCGCCGGGGATTCCAAAGACTGTATCAACGCCCGCAGCAGCAAGGGTTTCGACAACAGCTTCGCCACCGGTATGTGCAGCCGTGCTCATGCGTCCCCGAGCAATTCAAGAATGATGTTGTCGTGCCTGTACGGGTGTCCGAGGTGCTGACAATAGCCTTCGCCATAGTCATACCCGCCGGTGGCTCCCATGCGGCCGGTTTCCCGTCGCATGTACTCGATGTACTCGTCGAGGCCGTGCTGCGCACGCAGCCACTCGCGCTGCGACGCGTGGCAGGCGAGCATCTCGACCTTTGTCTCGATCGTGCTGGTCACGTCGACAACAAACTGATATTCAATCAACTCACCGAAAGCATTGACACCGTCAACCGGCGAGGCGTAGTAGAGGTAGGGAATTTGTCCGACCGGCGGAGCGTCAACATCGGTCGGGTAGTTGCGCAGCGTTCCACCGAATGTGGCGTCACGCGCGAGCATCGACGTCATGTCGTGGTCATACATGTAGTCCTGCGGATAGTGCGTGATGACGATGTCCGGCTGGGTCAGACGCAGGATATCACTGGCTTTGCGACGGCTGGGATTGTCGAACACAATTTCCAGATCGGGGATCTCGGCGCAGTGGTAGTCCGCATCGATGACAGCGGCGGAATTGGCTGCTTCTACTCTGCGTATGTCAGAAATCTCCTTCGGTCCAAGCGTGGCGGAGCCGCAGGAACCCGAGGTCATCGTCGCTATGGCGATGTCGTGGCCGGCCTTACGAAGGCGAACCAATGTGCCGGCACATAGAAGTTCGGCATCGTCGGGGTGTGCCATGAACGCCAGAATCTTCATCTCGTCCTCCGGAGGTTTTGATCAGCGGACAACATAAGAATGATGCGATGGCAGTACAAGGAGGCCGACTGCGAATTAATCTGTCATTGCGAAACGGCGCATTCCTGCCTGTGAAACCGAACCGTAAAGCACCGAATCCATTGGATGACAGGGCGCCGGCTGCATAAATCACATTGCCTATGGAAACGAACCGCCCTACAGACCGCTCCGGTCCTCGTTCGATATCGTCTTTTTCGCGGCAATGAAATCCTTATGTGAAACTTTGAGGCTCCTTGCCATGTCACGGATTCCTTCGATCTCGTCGTTGCTCGTCTTTTGCGCGGCATTTGCGATTCGAAAGAGCGTTTTCACAAACTCTCTGCGGTGTTCCCACGTGGTGCATTCGAAGTATCCGTTGGAAAGGCGATGGTAGTCCAGCCCCTTGGTCGTGCGGTCGCAGCTGATTTCTACCAACAGATGAGCCTCGCTTTCCGACAGCCCCCAGTCTTCGCGGATGACGCTGCGAATGGCTTCCTGTTCCTCGCTTGTAATCTCTGCATCTATATTGGCGACGTGGGCGAGCAATCCGACTGCGAAACAGAGCTCACGCAGCTCTGATTCCGACTTGTTGACGGTCGTTCCGCTCTCGTCCTGTTTTCGCTTCAAGTCAAAGTAGATAGTGTTGCGGATGTAGTCGTCCGAGGCATGTTCCCGCAAGGACGACTCGACTGAAGAATTGCGCTCCCCGATTGCAGATTTCAAGGCCCGGGAGAATCCCGAAAAAAGACCAGTGTTGATGTTGGCAATGTCACCCTCGACCTGATCCAGGAGGGCCTGTTCTTCCGGCGTAACGGTGCCGTCACAGCGGAACAGGTTCTCCAGCGTTGCCAAGGTAAGCATCTTGTTCTCACTGGTCCGGATCCCCTCGAGAACACGCTCAAGCAGCTCCTTTGCCTCCGCGTCACTGGGCGGGCTCTCCATATACATCGTGAGCACTGCCCAGTCTTCGCCCGAGACTTCCTCGAGGTTGAACAGCAGGTCTTTGAGCGCATTGATCTCGTCGTTGGACAACTCCCCGTCGGCCCACGCTGCGGCAATCACTAACTTGGCGAGATCGAGGATGAAGGCTTCCTGACTCATGGCATCGGTATCCTTTTATTGATGGGCAGTTCAGCCTGACTACTTGTCTGGCGGCTGAACATGGCACGAACGAGGCACACATTCAAATTGTGTAACAGTCGCCATGATCAAGAAAACATGCAGCACCAGGACCACGAGC
>DPYP01000355.1:4487-4792 GCA_003545375.1 Lentisphaeria bacterium | reverse complement strand
ATCTGGAAGACGGAAGGCCCCGCGCAAGCGGGACGCGGGACCATGACATGTGATTTCGATAACGATGGTGACATGGACATCTACGTGACCAACTACTATGCGCAACCGAATGTTCTTTGGATAAACGATGGTACCGGGAAATTCACCGACGGCGCGGGCGAATACGGCGTTCGCGGGGGGAACGGCTACAGCATAGGGTCCGCCTTCGGGGATATAGACAACGACGGATATATCGATCTCTTCGCGGGAAACTTCGCCCGCGCAGGCCAGCCCCAGTCGCAGTTCCTGCGGAACCTGGGACCGGA
>DPYP01000355.1:0-4103 GCA_003545375.1 Lentisphaeria bacterium | reverse complement strand
GCTCTCCCGCCCTGGGAGACTACGACAACGACGGTGACCTGGACCTCTTCTTCGCAGCCATCTCTTATGGAGGGGTGGGCCAGTGCGTACTGTACCGGAACGAAGGAGACTGGAAGTTCAAGGACGTAACCGGGGAAGTGGGGTTGGGCGCGCTAACGGGCACCAGCCAGGCGGCCTGGGGGGATTTCGACAATGACGGTGACCTGGACCTGGCGAGTGGCGGAAGGCTTTGGCGCAACTCCGGTAACAAGAACAAGTGGCTGAAGGTGAGACCGGTGGGAACCGAAGATTACAACCGCTCCGCGGTCGGGGCCCAGATCCGTATCAAGCTGGGGGACAAGATCCTCACCCGGCAGGTGGAGTCCTCAACCGGCCGGGGCAACCTGAACGACTTCGTGCCCCACTTCGGGCTGGGTGCGTACGAGGGGGAGAAGGTGGAAATCACTGTCACCTGGCCGAACGGCAGGGAGAAGAAAGAGACCGTGGAAGTCAACAAACGGGTCACGGTGGAGATGCCTGTCCCACAAACAGGTGAGGGCACCGCCTCCGACCCGAAAGAGTAGACCGCCTCCTGTCTTCGGGTGCAGGTGGACAACGCCTGAAGGCGTCACGCCAGCTCCTGATGCCTTCCGCCCCGACCATGCTTACTTCTCCGCGTGAAGGGGGGGGACTGCAGGCAGCGTCGGTGGCCCTGACCCACAAGTAGACCTTATTATCGTCTTCCACTTCGAGTCGTCGAAGACGGTCTGATGCCAGCCCGCCGCCTCGCTTTCACCTGAGTTTTTCGAGAGCAGCAGGGCAAATCTCGCCCATTTCTTGCATCATGGCCCGCACCGTGCTAGCTTTCCAGACCGAGAAAAAAAACATGAGGCTGGCAGAATCTGCCCCGTTTCGGGTCGTTTTCAGTGCCAAGTCTTAAGTTTCAGATTCTTGTCGATCTTTGCGTTTTTACGAGAGTTCATGCGGTATGTCTTTTCAAAAAGTACTGGCCATGATTGTTGTTGCGTTGCGGCTGGTCACTCCGGGAAACGCCGAGCGCCATCTGCGCCTGGAGGAAGTACAGGAAGATTCATTTCCGTTTATCACTGAGATTCTTGCTCCGGACGCGGTTGGAATGGCGGTGAGCGAGGCAGCCCGCCTCGTTGCGGTGACGCACAAGGGAAAAAATGCGGGTCAGATATCGATTTTTTCACTTGATAAGACGGGTGGGCTGACCGGCACAGAACCTATTTCCCTGGTCTTGCCAAAGCGCGGCGAACTGGCCAAACATGCCAACTATGCGCTTGGTGTGACCTTCCACCCGAGCCTTCCCGTATTGTACGTCTGGCAGGATGTAACGCTACCGGGGGACGCGGATGCCGGCACATTCGAACATCTGCTGATATTCCGTATTGCCGACGGCAAGGCCGAGCTCGTTCAGGCCTGCGGCAAAGGCAGCGACTACTCCGTTGGCCACAAGGTCGGGTATATCGCTGTTGACCGGAAGGCAACGCGGCTGTTCTTTCCGAATCTCCAGCGCAAGTCAAACGACAAACAGCTCAACGGCATCGGTTATTTCAAACTCGGAGGAGATGGTCTGGTTCTGGCGGCGGCGGGTACGGCGGACGATGATTTTGTGGCACAGCGCGAAACAGAGTATCCAGTATTCATCGCACCGGATAGAACCGGTGGTTTCGTTCCAGTTACCGACGACGTGATTATCTTTGCCGGCGCTGCCGGGCCGGTCTCCTGGGACCTGGTTGAAGCGCGGCAGCGGTTCGCGATGTATAGCATCTACCCGCCGGGGCGGGAGAATCGCCGAATTGCCGCGCACCCCACGCTCCCGGTTGTTTACATGTCATTCACTCAGTGCGAAGAACCCAATTGCGTCCACCCAATCTATGTTATCCGGCTTAAACATGCGGAAGGTTTTCTCACCTCTAACTTTCAGTTTACATCTGTTTACGGGCCGTTGGCTCCGCCCGTCGTGCTCGGTCGCCGCCAGATGATCGCCTATGGTGGAAAGGGCCAGGTGCATTTCATCAGCATCGACAAGGAAGGCGATTTTCTACCGGAGATTCGCCGTGCCAAGGTCGGCAAAACCGAAATCACAGCGTTGTCCTATTCTGATGAATTCGATAAGCTCTATGTGGCAGTCGAGAAGGATGAATAATCATTTTTGTCAAAATCAATTGTTATCATCAATGAAACAACATCGGCTCATCCTGATTCTGGTATTCACGCTTCTGGCATCATCGGTTTTGTCCGGCCGGACGTTTGAGCTCACTGATGAAAATTGTGTACGCATTGCCGTGATCGCGTCTGACGCACCGCGGTTGAGCTGGGCAGGGCTCCACGGGCTATCCGGCTATACCACGAACGTACTGGCATTGTACAATACCGATTCCCGGAAGACTGCGTTCCTGATCGCCTTTCCCCTTGATCACATCCCTGACGATAAGCGAATCACCAGTGCCACATTGTCCATGCACTGCATCCTCTGGGGCCAAGACAAGCCCCGGGTAGAGGTGCGCCGGATCATTGGCGACTGGGGCGATGGTGTCTGCCATTTGTACCGGCGTACGCATCCGGAAAAGGTGAAGTGGACGAAACCCGGTGCGACGGGGATTGGCACCGATCGGGCGCGACGCGCCACTGGCTTGGTACAACTGAGTGAAGAGCTGGGCGAGTTCAGCCTTAACGTTACCGAGGACGTGGAACTGTGGTACTGGCAGGGCGTGCCCAATAACGGCTGGATTGTGACGCTCGAGACCAAAGGCGAAGCAAGGTTTTATTCACCAACCCATAACCCGGGCAGCTGGAAGCTGGACGTCACCTATGAGCCGCGATGAATTCAGGTTGTATGTTTCAGACCACGAGGAAAGACAAAGCGAAAATCTTTTGCAAGGTTCTATTATGACTGGTGGCATTCGGTAGTCATATGTGCGTGACAGACAAAAACAGCAAATCATCAGGAACAACATGAGCAGTCAAAACCACATCGAGGATTTCCGCGACAAGGTTCGACGCGGCCGGACGTGCATCGGGATCGGCGTAGGACTCAACGATCCCCAGATCAGCGAGATGGCGGGCGATATAGGCTACGACTTCACGTGGCTTGACATGGAACACGCGCCGATGAACATCGAGACCGGCCTGGCCCACGTAATGGCCTGCCGCGGCACCGGATGTGCGCCTTTCGTACGCGTGCCCTCCCACGATCCCGTCCTCATCAAGCCATTTCTCGAGCTTGCGCCTGCCGGTATCATCGTCCCGCGCATCCAGACTGTCGAAGACACTCGGACGGCAGTCGCCGCCTGCCGGTACCCACCGAAGGGCATCCGCGGCTACGGCCCGACCCGGGGAGCCACTTACAAGGGGCTGGACCAGAAGGCATTTCTCGACAGCGCCGAAAACGAGCCCATGGTGTTCGTGCAAATCGAGGACATCGAAGCGGTGCGCAACATCGACGGCATCCTTGCCGTGGAGGGGCTGGAGGGTATTGCGATCGGTCCCAACGACCTGTCCGGCACCATGGGCATGCTCGGCAACCCCGATGCGCCGGAAGTGATCGCCGAGATCGATCGCGTCATCGAGAAGGCGCGGCGGACTGACAAGCTCATTGGTGTGTCGACCGGTTTCAGTCCCGAGTCCTTTGCCGGCTGGATCGGCAAGGGAGTCCACTGGATTAACCTGAACACGGACTTCATCAACTTCTTCCGGGAGTCGAAGCGGGTGCTGGACGATGCGCATGGCCTGGTCGAAGAAGCCTGAACAGCCGCCCTGGCCTCCCAGCTTGCCGGTCATCTTTGGCCGGCATTGGAACCTGCATTCGCTTAGTCCGGCGGCAACGGCAGCGACTACGCCGTTGTCCGCAATGATCGGATACATCGCTGTCGACCAGAAGGCAGCGCGAGGCTGTTCAGAATACCAGTAACGGGCGAGACCACGGTTGCCGCTGGCTCCGGAGGGGCGGGCTGCCGCACTTTGGGCTACCAGTTTGGAATCACCGGGGACACATAGCGTGTTACCGCTTTAAGAGGCGCAACATTTCCCTGCAAGAACTCACGGCGGTAGAACGGGTAGACATTTGGCAACTCGTTCTGAGGTGTCAGTTCCATTAC
>DPYP01000306.1:0-8812 GCA_003545375.1 Lentisphaeria bacterium | reverse complement strand
GCTGGTGACGGCGATCGATCTGGCACCGGGCACAGCGCACTACGTCGCGACCTACGAACACACTGTCCCGGGACAGTACGGCGACACCGCCTTCGACGTCGCCAACGCCGACGAGGCCTGCCAATACATCATCGGCCAGGGCGTCTTCGCCGAGCTCGAACGCCCAATCACCGCCGCCTGCGCCGTCGCCGACGGCGACAGCTTCCAGATTGCGATTGCGGATGCGTGAGAGACACGCTTCCATATTGATGTTGTTTGCAGGTGGGGTCATCCTTGACCGCCGGCGCAACGCTACAATGCCGGTCATCTTTTGTGGGACCGAGACGATTTTATACCGCTGAATACCGCGCAAGAGCAACCAAATATTTCATCATTACTGAGCCCGTTCTGCCGCCAGGCTGATAGCCGGCGCCCCCGCCTTCTTGCACTCGTCGATGACCGACATCAAGGTGTCGTGGCGCGAGGCGGCGTCCGCGATAATCACCACCGGCCGCCCGGTGGCACTCACCTGTTGCCGCACCATCGCTCCGAGTGACGGCAGCCGCAGGGCCTTGCCTTCCATGTACAGATTTCCGTGAGCGTCAATCGAGATCAGAATGTTCTCGCGTTCGAGGCTGACCGCCGTCGCCGCGGCAGCACGATCCACGGTGACACCAGTCTCCGATACGAAGCTCGTCGTGACCAGGAAAAAAATCAACAGGATAAACACCATGTCGATCAACGGCGCAACGTTGATCCCCTTAGCCTCTGTGTCGATGGTAATGCGGCTATGACGTAGTGCCATGGGCTTCCCTGATGCAGCGGCTCAACACGAACCGTGTTTCCTCCAGCTTGTCCAGCAGTTCCTGCTCACGCCGGCTCAAGCGCATTTCCCCGTAGATTCCGATCACGACAATCAGCAGCCCAGCCTGTGTCGTCAACAGTGCTTTGCCAATACCACCGGCGAGCATGCCGGGCTCCGATGTCCCAGCCTGGGCAATGACCATGAAAATCTCGATCATACCACCTACCGTGCCGAGCAACCCAAGCAACGGTGCGCTGTGGATGAGGGCACGGATGAAATCGCGCGGCGGCGCCAGTTGCCGTTGCGACTCGGCAATCGCCAGTTGCAAATCTCCGGCACGCGACGCCGGTGGGCTGGCAGCAACGCGTTGGAGGATCAGCGCCTGCAGCCCGCGAAGATCGTCACTTCCAGCCGACGCCCCCTGACACATCGCAGCGCCGGCACGCTCCAGAGCCGTGCCGGTCGTGAACCGATGCTCGCGCAGGCACAGAAACCGGTAAACCAATACCGTCGATATGACGACACAGCTCACCACCAACAGCCACATCACCGAGCCACCCTGGTCCATAATGTTCAGAATGTCCACCATCGTCCCTACACCTTGCCGACGCGCGCCGACAGAACGGTCAACGCCAATTGCTCCATATTCACGACGATCTTCTTGGCCTGTCGCGACAGGACGGCATGCAGCAGTAGCAGCGGTATGGCGATCGCCAGGCCAACCTGAGTCGTCACCAGTGCTTCGGAAATGCCGTCGGCCAGAAGTCGTGCATTCCCAGTGCCGTGTTGGGTGATCACCTCGAACGTCTTGATCATGCCGCCAACAGTGCCGAGCAACCCGAGCAACGGCGCGATCGCCGCAAAAACCGCCAGACTGCTCAAATGCTTCTCGAGCCCCGGCAACTCGCCGATGATCGCCTCCTGCATGGCTTCCTCGACGTCCTCGCCGCCGCGTTGCAGCGCTTCGACACCGCGCGTCCACAACCGCGCCATCGGCGCAGGCGCCTGCTTGACCGAGACGACGGCTTCCGCAGTACCAGACTTCAGCTCATCGGCGATCGCTCCACAGGTTCGTGCGTGACCGCGCGACAGACGGCAGTAAACGATGCCGCGCTCAATCACCATCAGCAACGCCAGCAGCGCAATGGCAGCCAGCGGATACATCACAATGCCGCCGGCCTTGAAGTAGCCGCGAAACGTCTTGCGCCGCTGCAGGCCTTCCAACGCCATGCCGCCGGACACGTCCAACACTACGGGCACAGGATCCGCCTGCATCGCGCCATCGAGAACCTTGCGATAGGCGAGGGGTAAACGCGACACAACGGTCGGCAGTCCGCCCGACGGGCTCAATTGCAATACGCCGGTCAGTCCATCGTCCACCGCAATGCCACCAAGCAAACCGACCCGTACACTCTCGGCTTCTCTCGGCTCGCCGTCCTGATTATAGGTCTGCAGCTTCGTCCGCACCGCCACCGTCGCGGCTTTCAAGTATGACGCATACGCCTCGTGCAAAGTCTCGCCGCCACTTTGCAAAGGCGCAGCAGCAGCGAACTGCTCCGGCAACAGCAGCGCCGCGTCGGGTCCGCTGACACCCTGCAGCAAGGGATACAGTTTGCCGAGTTCACTGAGCTGATAGTTCAGAATTTCGACAATCTTCTGCCGCTGCGTCTTCCACTGCTGCAACTCAGCCCGTGCAGTCCTCAAATCTTGACGGCGCTGGTTGACCGCAGACCTCGTGTCCTGATGTGCGGTTGCAATGCGACGCAATTCCCGTCGCAGATCCTGCAGGGATTTGTGGCTCGCCTGCCTGGTTTCATCCACCTTGTTGCGGTACTCGGCCAGGGCCTGACGTTCCGCCTCTATCTGAGCCTGTAACTGCTCGATACCGGCAGCAACGTCGGTAGCGCCGGCATGTGCCAGAACAGCGACCAGGCAACAAAGCAGTACACATCCCAGCTTCATTGCGACAATGTTCCGGTTGGAACGACAATCACCCGCGCCGGCACCTCACGGCGCACCACACGCATCGTCGCACGCAGATATGCTGTCCAGTCGTCATCAAGCGGCACCCAGACACCGCTGTTGTCGCGCATCGCGCAGGCGCCGTCCGGCGTGACGTAATATTCGTAGACGCCGCCCAGGCGTAAAAGATCAACGCGCCTGGCGACACCGTCCGTGGTGATCTCCGCTTTGCGAACTTCGCAAACCGTGACGTTTTCAGCAAGCATCAGGTAGTTGTTGAAAAAGACAGCAAGACGGTCCGCCAATGACTCGCCGGCCAAAACCGGTGCGGTCTCAGTGCTGCCGAAAAGGATGGGACAGGCGTCAATAGTCCGGTCGAAAGCATCCGTCCAACTGGACACCGAAAACTCCAGCGTCTCCTGTTCGGCACTGGCTGCTTTTCGTTGCGTAGCAAGCTGGTCCAGCTCGCGGACCTTAGCGGCAAATTGCTGCTGGACCTCTTCGAGGCTTGCCTGGGACCGCTCCAGCTCCTCCTCGGCAATCTCAATTTCCAGCTTGAGGTGCTGCCGCTGCTCATGCCACTGCGAATCGAGCGCTTGCCGCTCTGTACGCAATTGCCGCAACTCCGCCGCCAACCCGAGTAATCGGTCAACGTCGTTCGCCGACGCCACCAACCCCAGGCAGAACACCATCGAAATAATCCCCAACCGCCCCATCTTCGCTCCAGGCTATTGCAGCGCCTCCTTCTGCAACACAAGGATTTCCTCAATCCCTGTCCGCGCCAAAGCCAGCATCTGATCCAACTCCTGTCTCGAGAACGGATCGGCTTCCGCTGTGCCCTGCACTTCGATGAATTTGCCACTGCCGGTCATCACAATGTTCATGTCCACATCGGCGCCGGAATCCTCCTCATAGCACAGGTCGAGCAACCCCTCGCCGCCGCACAACCCGACGCTGACAGCACCCAGCGGCTCGTTGATCGGCAGCGATGAAATATCGCCGGCCGCGAACAGCCGCTTCATGGCCAGTTGCAGCGCAACGCTCGCACCGTTAATGCTGGCACAGCGAGTGCCGCCGTCAGCGTCGAGAACGTCGCAGTCCACATACAGCGTCCGCTGCCCGACCTTCGAAAGGTCGACAACGGCCCGCAGCGAACGGCCAATCAACCGTTGAATCTCCGTCGCGCGCCCGTCCGGCCGGCCGTTATCCCGCGACTTGCGCCGGTCACCCGCCGCCGGCAGCATGCGATACTCACTGGTCATCCAGCCGCCCGGCACCTTCTGCTCCTTCATCCAACGCGGCACATGCTTCACATCGGAAACCGAACAAATCACCCGCGTCTTGCCGCAGGTCACCAGCACCGATGCCAGGGCGTTCACCTGAAAATCCAACTCGAAGCTCGTCGGCCGTATCTGATCCGGCGTCCTGCCGTCGCATCTGCTCATAATCTGTCCTTACTTTTGTCCCGAAACGGTGACGGTGATGGTGCGGCCGAAAGCGTGGTTGCGGTGTTCGCAAAGGTAAATGCCCTGCCAGGTACCCACGAGGAAACGGCCGTTGTCGATCGGTATCATCAGGGAACTCCCCAAAAGAGCTGCCTTCAAGTGCGCTGGCATGTCGTCCGAACCTTCACTGGTATGCCGATAATATGGCACGTCTTCGGGAACCATCGCGTTGAAATGACTCTCGAAATCGGTACGCACTGTCGGGTCGGCGTTTTCGTTCAAGGTCAGACTCGCCGACGTGTGGTGGATGAACACCTGTGCGATACCGACTTTAAAATCCCCCAGTTCCGGCACCTGCTGCTCGATCTCGCCAGTGACGAGGTGGAAACCGCGGCGGTATCGCAACAGGGTAAACGTCTTTTGCAGCCATTCTGTCATTGGTCAGGTTAGAATACGGGATCATCGACCATTTGCAAGCATACCGGCAAGACCGGGGTCACCGGTCGAAATGATCGGCATCAGGCACTATTGTTACTTATTATGAACGCCCCAAAAGCCAAGCCGGAAACGCCGTCACGCAACGATGTCTGGCGCATGTTCGATCGCATCGCGCATCGTTACGACCTGCTTAACCACCTCCTGTCGCTGGGACAGGACATCCTGTGGCGACGCATGGTCGCCCGGCGTCTGGCCAGGACCGGCGGCCGGCACGTGCTCGATATCGCCACCGGCACCGGCGACCAACTGCTCGCCATGTGTAACCGGATGCCGGAAATAGAAACCGCTATCGGCGTCGACCGCTCGCCGCAAATGCTGGCCAACGGGGCCCCAAAGATCCACGGCCATCCCGATGCCGACAAAATGGCTTTGGTTCTTGGCGACGCTCTGGAACTGCCAGTGCGTTCCCAGTCAATCTGCCTGGCAACTATCACCTTCGGCATTCGTAACGTCGCCGAGACCGCCCGCGGTCTCAGCGAAATCGCCAGAGTCCTGCGACCGGGCGGTCAGGCCGTTATTCTGGAATTCTCGCTGCCCGCCAACCGGCTGTTGCGGCGGCTTTATCTTTTCTATTTCAGGAATATTTTACCGAAAATCGGTGGGTTGATCTCCGGAGATTCCTACGCCTATCAATACCTCAATGAAACCGTCGAAACCTTTCCGTACGGCGCCGCCTTTGGCAAGCTGATGACGGATAACGGTTTCAGTTCGGTGACTGCAACGCCATTGACGTTCGGCGTTGCGACTGTCTACCAGGGCGTCAAGTAGATTATGGACCTCGTCCAGGAACCGGTACAGGAAAAATTTCAGCTGGCCGAAAAGATTCAGCAGCTGCTCACCAGCAACGGCGACAAAGCCGCCGCAGGCCCCTCCCTGGTGCGTGTCACCGTCGATATCCGACCGACCGACCCGCTGACCTGGCTCGCGGTCCAGCCGCACGACGTCAAGACCTACTGGTGCGACCGTGAGCGCCGCCTCGAAATCGCCGGCGTCGGCATCGCCGCCCAGGAACCCACCAGCACCGATACCAGCGAGATGCTTCAACGCCTGCGTTCGCAACTCACCACCGACAATGGCACGCGCTGGCTCGGCGGCTTCAGCTTCGACGGCCGCGACGCTACCCAAAACGACACCGACTGGGAGTGGTACGGCCGTGGCCGATTCATCGTCCCGCGGTTCGAGGTCATCGCCGAAAACGGCGTGCAACACCTCGCCTGCAACCTCCGCTGCGACAGCAACGGCCTCACCTTCGACGACATCCAGTCGGCCCTCAACGATCTCGATGCCATCCGCCATCCCGCCGCTACGGCAGATATGCGACTGCCCGCCGTGCTCACCCGTGACGACACACCGGGGCTCAAGGACTGGACGCACAACGTCGAGGCCGCACTCGAGGCTATTTCACGCGGCCATTTCGACAAGGTCGTGTTGGCGCGCCAGACGATATTCCACCTCGACGGATCGCTGGCCGCGCCAGCACTGCTGCACGGGTTGCGCGAAGACACGCATCACTGCTTCCTGTTCTGCTTCCAGCCGCGCCGAGACATCGCATTCTTCGGCGCCACGCCGGAACTGCTGTATCGCCGCATCGGCCGTCAGCTTACCTGCGAAGCCATCGCCGGGACGCAGCCGCGCGGTGAATCCCAGAACGAAGACCTGACGCTGGGCCGGGAACTGCTGGCCTCAGAAAAGGACAGGCGCGAGCACCGGTTCGTCGCCGAACACATCCGCGAACGCCTGGTGCTCCTGGGTGAATCTACCGATTTTGATGAACCAACGCTGCTGCGGCTGGCAAGTATTCAGCATCTGCAGCAACACTTCGACACCGGCCTCGGCGCCGAAGTCTCGGACGCCGACATCCTCGCGGCACTGCATCCGACCCCCGCAGTCGGCGGCAGCCCGCGCAATACGGCACTGTCCTGGATCAAGGAATTCGAACCATTTTGCCGCGGTGCCTACGCCGCACCCGTCGGCTGGATCGATCGCGACAATGCGGAGTTCGCAGTCGGCATCCGATCCGCACTTTACCAGAACGACGCACTGTCACTGTTCGCCGGAGCCGGAATTGTCGACGGCTCTGTCGCTGCCAGAGAATGGGCCGAGCTCGACAGCAAGATCGAAACTTTTCGGCGCCTTCTCGCCGCACCATACTGATGCCGCATACCAGTGAAACTGGTGCCGGCAACCTGCACTGGGCTACCGCACTTCTGAGCGAACTCGCGGCGCACGGTGTCACCTATGCCTGCCTGTCCCCCGGGTCCCGCTGTACACCGCTGACTGTTGCCGCCGCTCACAGTGAGACGATCGAAACACTCGTGCACTACGATGAGCGCGGCGCCGCCTTCCACGCCCTCGGCTACGCCCGTGCGACCGGTCGCCCTGCAGTGCTGATTTCCACCTCAGGTACAGCCGTCGCCAATTACCTGCCGGCGGTTGTCGAAGCCTCCGTCGGGCACGTGCCGCTGCTGGTGATCACCAGTGACCGGCCGCCCGAACTGCGGCAGACCGGAGCCAACCAGACGATCGACCAGGTCAGAATTTTTGGCGCCTACACCCGCTGGTACTTCGAACTGCCATGTCCAACCAGCGACATCGACGTGGACATGGTCCGCTCGACCGCCGCCCAGGCCGTCTACCGCAGCAACGGCGCACCGGCCGGACCAGTCCATCTCAACTGCCTGTTCCGTGAACCCTTCCTGCCCAAGGACGCAGACCTGCCAGCAGTAGCGGCAGACCCGAAAACAACGTATTACCCGCCCGTCCGATCACCAGCACCGGAGGCACTTGACGCATTGGAAGGCCTCATCGCAGACAGCACAAGTCGACTACTTGTCGCCGGCGAATTGCGCCAGGCCGATGTCCCTGCCGTCCGTCGGCTCGCCGAACATCTGCAGTGGCCGCTCTACGCCGACATCGCCTCGGGGCTGCGCCTCGGCGCACCGCCCTGCCGCGTTGAAGCTGAAGCTGCGGCTGCCACATCGCCGGATCTGATCCTGCACGTCGGCGGAAAACTGGTCTCGAAGCAAATACAAAGCACCGTCGCAGCATGCCGCGGCACTGTCGTTCAGGCACTGAACCACTGCGAACGTCAGGATCCCCACCACCGCACCGATCTCAGAATTGAAGCGGACATTCCGCCATTGTGCGATGCGATCCTCGCGCGCGTACCGCAACACACGGATAGCCCACCCGAAACTGTGTCAGGCGATGCTGTCGATGAACTGCTTGCCGCCGACTCCTGTGCCAGCGAAGCATCGATCGCAAGAACTATTGCCCGGCAGATTCCGGCAACCGGCGCACTGTTCCTCGGCAACAGCATGCCTGTTCGCAACATGGATCTCTTCGCAGATGCCGACGGTGCGGCGGTGCCGGTCGGCGTAAATCGCGGTGCCAGCGGTATCGATGGACTGATCGCGACCGCCAGCGGCTTCGCCAAAGGCCTGCACCGGCACGTCACCTTGTTGATCGGTGATATTTCATACCTTCACGATCTCTCATCACTGGCATTGGCACAGCATCACCGGCTGACGATCGTCATCCTCAACAACGACGGCGGCGGTATCTTCGGGCACCTGCCGATTGCCGAACGCGCGGATGTGTTCGAAAAGTACTTTCTGACACCCCATGGCTGGCGCTTCGAACACACCGCGACGCAGTTCGAGTTGAAGTATGAGCACACCGAAACGACAGAAAACTTTCGTCAAGCCTATGAAGATGCCTTGAGCAGCGATGCCTCGACGATCATCGAAGTGACCATCGACCGCCAGCACAGCATGGACACGCACCGGCGCATCGTCGAGTTATAAGGCGGCAATACTGACCCGTGAAGGTGCCGCAGGCGAAACGGTCGAGCGAGAGATCACGAATCATTCGGTCCGCTCCAGACACCCGTCGCTGCATCTTCGGTCCAACCGCTGCCCGTCACCTCGAGAGGGACGCGCCCGGTCGTCTGCCGAAGTGCCAGCGTCGTGTCCCAATCCTTGAGTCCACTTAGAGCGTCCGCAGCCCGGACGTTGAGGGCGCCGACCATGTTGGCGGTCGCTCCCGCATCCTCGACGGAAAATCCACGCAGCATGCTGGCAATGAACCCGGCGATCGTCGTGTCACCAGCCCCTGCTGCAGT
>DPYP01000184.1:0-5357 GCA_003545375.1 Lentisphaeria bacterium | reverse complement strand
GCCTCGATGCACGCCATCCAATCGTCGGAAAGATAGACGGTATCCAATCCGTTGCCGGTGAATTGCTGGATTCCGCCCATCCCCATGTCGCGCAGCAGGCGCATTTGCCGGCGCAGCTCATCGGGATCAAGCTTGCCGTTCCACAACCACAAGGGCATGCCGCGATACTGGTTGGGTGGACTCTCGAATTCTTTGAGGAAGGACTTTTTCATGAAGATTAGCATAGTACCAAGAATCATCGGGCGATGCAAGTTGGCGACAAAGGAAACTGCTGAAACTTGCGGAACGGGTGTCGCCCGGTATAATGAACGTGGAGAGCAGGGGAGATGTCATGTCATCCAAAGCACAAGCCAGGACACCAGCCGAGCTGAGCCGGATCGCCGGTTGGCGAGGCGCCGCCCCGAAATCGGCGGATGCCTTCTCGTTCGTGGTTGTCGGCGACCGGAGCGGCGCCCACGTGGAAGGCGAGTGGGCCGCCGCGATCGAGCAGGTGAACCTCCTGAAACCGGCGTTCGTCATCTGCGTCGGCGACCTGATCGAAGGCTACACCGAGGACCAGGCCGAAATCAACCGGCAATGGGAGGAGTTCGAGACGCTTACGGCAAAGCTCGAGGCGCCGTTCTTCTACTGTTGCGGCAACCACGACGTCTCGAACGACGTGATGTTTGAGACCTACGTCGAGCGCCACGGCGTTGACGGCCGCAGCTACTACAGCTTTGACTACTGCGACTGTCACTTCGTCGTCCTGGATACGAATACAGCGATGCGCAAACCCGATTTCCGAGACCAACAGCTCGAATGGCTGGCGGGCGACCTCGCCGCTGCAGAGGACGCAGCGCACCTGTTCGTTATCTACGAAATCCCGTTGCTGCAAACCGGCCGAATCTGGCCGCGATTGCGTCAGCTTCTGCCGCCGGAGAAGACCACCATCTTCAACGGCCACTGGCACGCGCTGTCCTTCTACCGGATGGATGGCATCCCGGTCTACATACTGTCCGCCACCGGCGGCGATGTCTCGAGCGGCACGTACGAGATCGATGGCCAGATCCTTACCATGGACGCGGAAGCGGTGCGCCGCGCGGCCGAGGCCGGTGCAGTCGAAGCCGACCGCGCCTTCGGCGCCTTCCGCATGTTCGCTCACGTCGTGGTAGATGACGGAACCCCGACGATCGCCCTTGTGCCGCTGCACCAGATCCTGCCCGCCGACTACACGGAAACCGTCATGAATGCCAGGACGGCGTACTCGAAACAGGTGCAGCCACTAAATCTTCCCGACCGAGGCTACCCGTGGCCGACGTTCTAAAGGTCCCATAAAGATAAGGATCACATGTCACTCACAATACCTTCCGCGAAAGCTTTTCAAGTGGCGCAATCTGAGTTACCCAGATTGGCTACCCAACTGAGCATGGTTCACTGCAGCGATCCGAATGGCAACCGTTATCACCATCAGGCCCAGATTGCCTGGTACAAGGACCGGTTTTTTTGTATGTGGATCGAGAATCTCTGGCGCGAGGATCTGCCGGGACAAAAGGCTGGATACGCAACGTCAAAGGACGGTCTGTGCTGGGGTGCTCCCGGCATCCTGGCACCGATGGCAGAGCGCGGTTACGAAATGAACACGCGCGAGTCGAGCGGACTCTGGAACCGCGGCGACGACCTGTTTGCGCTCTGCGGCCAATACCGCCAGGAACCGGGCTCAGTGCTGGACTACCTCGAGTGCAAGTCCGACATTTACGCCTGGGACGGAACGGAATGGCAACACAGCGGCGTCCAGATCGACGATTACCTCGGCTTCGAGCCGCCGCGCTTGCTGAGTACCGGTGAATACGTCCTCACCGGTCACGATCAGCAGGCCCGGATCGTCATGCTGTTCGGCGGTCAGGGTTCGCTGAGCGAGTGGCGGCGCGTCGATATTCCACCCCCGGAAGACAAGCATTTCCTGCTCGAACCGAACTGCTGGGAAGACACCGACGGTACCATCCACGTCCTGCTGCGCGACGATAACAGTTCGCACCGCCTCTATTACACCGCCAGTACCGACGGCGGCCAAACGTTCCCCGCACCGGTGAAGACCGATATTCCCGACGCCAGATCACGGATCAGCACCGGCGTCCTCAGCGACGGCAGACTGTTTCTGTGCGGCAACTCCGGGCTCATTGCGGACGGCACCGGCAAGCCGGTTGAAGGCATCGGATTCGCCAAGCGAATTCCGTTGACCCTGGCACTTGGAACTGTCGACGGTACGATCGAGAAGGTCTATTCCGTCAGGGCCGACGAGACCATCGGGCGCTGGGCTGCCTCGGTCCCGAGCAACGGCCAGGGGGGCTGCTGGGGATATCAATACCCCAACGTATGCGAGCACGACGGCTTCCTGTACATTGCGTATTCGGTGAACAAAGAAGACATCGCAGTTTCCAGAGTCGCACTGGCCGACGTTTAGCGGCCGCCGATCCGGCGGACGTTCTGTGTGAGCCGTCGTCCCGGCGGCGATCCGGCGAAAACACATCTGCCGGCGGGATCCTCCGCTGGCGGACTACCAGACACGGAATACAGATCGCTCACTCCGCGTCCTTGACGCGAAAGGCCTTAATACGCTTTCCGGGCGTGAGAATGATCTTCGCCCCGTCCTTTTGCTCGGCGCGGTGAAACGCCTGCTCCCATTCGTTCAGCGGCAGGATCGCGGAGACCAGGGCTTCGACGTTGACCCGCTTCTGGGCCATCAACTCGAGGGCACCCTCGAACGAACTCCAGGATTGCGCAAACGATCCAATCACGTTCAACTCCCGCAAGGCCACAGGCGAATAATCCAGGGCAATCGGCTCGTCAAAAAGACCGAGCTGGACGATCGTCCCGCCTTTGCGCGTATTCTTGAAGGCCGCCTCCACGGAACGCGCAACGCCGGCGGCTTCGATGGTGATGTCCGCGCCCCCCGCACCCTTCGAGAGTGCATCGAGCTGTTCGGCGAGGTCGACTTCATCGACCGTCACCGTGAGATCAACGCCGACGGCACGGGCCACGTCGAGGCGACTCTGGTCCTGCGTCGTGCCGGCCACCACGACGGTGGCGCCATGGGTTTTGGCCAACATGGCCGCCAATAAACCCACGGGTCCCGGGCCGAGCACCAGCACCAGTTGGCCACCGTCAATCTTCGTCCGTTCGGTCAAGGCGTGGACACACACCGCCAGGGGTTCGGTCATGGCGCCCGACACAAAATCAACGTTGTGCGGCAAGCGATGGATGGCGCCCTTCCGCACCACAACAGATGCTGCAAAACCGCCGTTTACATTGACCCCATAGGAAAGCCGTTCGGAACAGAGGTTCATCTGGCCCCGGTCACAAAAGAGGCACCGGCCGCAGTAGGCAGCCATGGGTTCGGACATGACACGATCGCCAATCTCGAAGTCGGCCACGTCGGCGCCGACAGCGCTCACCTCGCCGCTGAACTCATGTCCCAGAGTCACCGGCGGCGAAGAGGCGTACGTGCCGTGAGCGATATGAAGGTCCGTACCGCAAATGCCCGCAGCCTGAACCGCGATCTTGACCTCGCCCGGCCCGGGCTCGGGATCAGGCACGTCGACCAACTTCATATGCCCAGGGCCTGGCGCCAGTTTGCGTAGACCTCTCATATCGACCTCACTTGGCATCAAGCCATATTTCGTCGTAACCCACAACACCCGAAGCACGCCGAAGCCCCAGGAAGAAAGCGACCCGCCGGGCGGTTTCCGGTGCCACGACCTCGCCGCTGACACGCGTCCAACCGAACGTACCCAGGCGCAGTTTCGCGGCGTGCGCCTTGCCGGCATCGTCAACACCCAGGACATAGGAGCGCACGGCCTGCTGCCCCGTGTCGTTCGTCCACCGGGCAAACACCACCGGCCCGCCTTTCTCATTGAACGGTTTCAGGTCCTTCGCCCGGAGTTGCAGGTTGATGCCGTATCGGGTGCCGGGCACGGTCGGCAGCGAGGGTGTCCACCAGCCTTCACCGGCCTCATGCGTAAGCGCCGGCGTGCCGCCCGTCACCTTGAGCCCCCAATAATTGTCCGGCCGCGGCGCAGTGCGCAGTTCCTTCCGCCATTCCTGCGTCCACGGCCCGTCGCAGCTCATCACCGCCGCCCCGCGGGTGACCGTTCCGGTCGTCGTCATCAGGCCGCCCGGCCAAACCGGAAATCCCTTCCATCCGGGATAGAGTCCGCCTGCCAGCATGCCATCGCCCCGCCCGGGCCGCCAGAAGTACGGCCGGTAGCTCACGCCGATCTGTCCGCTGATCGCCTGTCGCAGCAGCATCGGGTTGGCGAGCATGGGCAGGAGCTCCTGTGGATCCTCGGCGTACGGCACACGAAACCTGATCATGCCCAGCTCACCATCGGTGGGTTGCCGGACCTCGCCGTGGCGTTCGTTGCCGGTTGCCTCACGGACACTCGCGATGTCAGTGAGCCGGCCACCGTCAACCCCATGCGTTATGATGCTGTGCTCCGGCCAGAAGACGTTGTAGTCATGGCTGCCCGCCTGTTTTCCCGCCGCCGGCGGGTCGAAACCGACCGCGAAATGCCCGCTGTAAAGCAACCAGTTCCGCGTCGCCCGCGAATCGCTCATGAAGCTTGTATTCCACGCGGTTATCGCGCGGTTCGTGCGGTTGATGTAATTACCGTAGACCAGGCACCAGTTGTTGGCTCTCAGGCCAACGCCGACATTGAGATCCTGCAGGGCGTTGAACCCGATGAAATTGAAGTTCTGCGTGTGCTCGACATAGATGCCGGTCTGCTCGTGCGCAACCGTGTTGCCGTATATGGCGTTGAACTCACTGGAGATATCGCACCACACGCCGGTCGCCGCGATGCCGGATTCCTTCTTGGCATCGACGAGGACGTTGTTGCGAATGGTTGAAAAATTGCCGGCGTTGGATTTGAGCACGCCGAACCACTGGTTGGGAAGGATGGCCGGATGCAGGCCGCAGCGGTTGATCAGGTTGTCCTCGATCACAAAGCCGTGACCAGTCCAGTAAATGCCCTGGAACTGACTGTCGACAATGGTATTGCGCCGGATGATGTTGCCGGCACCGCCCAGGTGGATGCCAGCGGACCTGCCGGTCCGCAGCGAGCCGCCGGGCTCGGTGATCAGGCAGTCTTCGATGATGCAGTGGAAGGATCCCGAACAATGCAGGCCCAGCCGCGAGCGGTGCAGCCGCAATCCCTTGATGCGGATGTACTGCCGGCCATCAAACCAGACGTCGTGTTCCGAGATCTCGATCGTTCGCCCGACGGCGGGGTTGCCGCCGCCGGCGTTGACAATCACCAGCCGCTTCTTCGTGTCAACCGTCCAGCAGTTGGGCGTGTCGTCGGTCACCTCGTAGAAGACGT
>DPYP01000317.1:0-4751 GCA_003545375.1 Lentisphaeria bacterium | reverse complement strand
TCATTCGCGCAAAAGCAATTGACCCGCGACATGATCATTGATCGGCTGATCCCCTGGTTTGTTGGCGGAGTCCTGGTGCTGACCTATGTCGAGGTGTTCGCCTGGGTGCATTGGATCCTGCACATAGTTCCACAGGCCGGCCACTATGCCGTGCTGGCAGTGCTGGCCGGTGGTTTGATCATGCTGGTCGAGCGCGAGTATCACCGCAAGCTCAGTGGCGATGTTCCTTACCTGCCGGAATCCTTCATCGGATATGCGGCGATCGCTGTCGGTATCCTGATGGGCTTCGGCGATCAATACGTCCGTATCGCCGTGCTGGTGCTGGCAGGGGCCCTGTGGTTGTACCAGGCGACCCTTCGCAAGGGCGAAGTTCATCACTGGGTGGGGCTGACAATACTGGCAATGGGCGGGGCCGCAATCGGCACCCTGGACGCGTTCCCTCGCCGTATGGAACTGAACCTGCTACCCATCCTGGGCCTTTGCATCGCCCTGGGAATCGGGGCGATTCGCGCACTGGCAAGGCGTTTCGGCAATGTCGAATTGACCTCGGCAGCGACGGAGTTCCAACCCGCAATTTTGTTTTTGACGGCGATTGTGAGCATGCTGTCACAGTGGCATTATCGGTCGGCGCCGCTGACAACCGGACTGACGCTGATCGTGATCGCCGCCTTTTTCGCCTGGCGCGCCTACCGGGTACGACGCTTGAGTTGGGTGCATTCGACCATGGCTCTCCTCGCACTTGCGCTGCCGTATCTGGGTTGTGTCGATATGGCGGGACGCAATCTGCATGGGAACACTCTGGTGTTCGGGCTGGCCGTACTCAGCTTCTTATGGCTCGCCATGGTGCATTGGGTACAGTCCGACTTGTTGCGTCGGGCCCGTTCCACGGTGCTGTTCGCTTACGGTGCAGTCGCGGTGGCGGCGATGGTGGTTCGCGTCGTGATGGAACGCGGCCGTTTCGGTGAAACCGACGCGGTGTGGCTGGCACTCGATCTTTCCGGGCCCGTCCTGATGGCCGTCCTCCTGGCATTTGCCGCTTACCATTCCCGCTCGTTGATCCCCGGACTTATGGCAGCAGTGATTCTGGCCGTCCTGTTTCCCGAGTTGAAGCAAGGACTGGAGGACCGTCCGCCAATCTATGGATGGGGCTCCGGATTGGCCAGTGCAATCTCCGCACTTGCGCTGTGCCTGGTTGCTTTTCCACTATTTCAAAGTCCGCGGCTCAAGGCGCTGGGTGAAGGTGATCTGTTTCTGGGACACACGCCATTCCCCATGCAGCGACGAGATTCCACGCTGTTCACTATTCCGATGCTGAGCGCCGCGATTTTTCTGTGCGCCAAGGTCAACACGTGGAGCGTATGCCGGAATCTCATCGGGACAGACGGTGTCGGGCTGAAAACAGCGATTGCTCTGGCGCTGGTCGGCACGGCATGGACACTGCTGGCGGTATTGTTGCGACGGCGGCCGTGGTCGACGGTTATGGTTCATTTGGGCTGGCTCAGTTTCTTCTCGAGCATCACGGCGTTCGTAGCTTTCCATTACGGCTTTACGCTCAGGCTGTCGACCCTGTATTGGCATCCCGAATGGCCGCTGGCGATCTTGTTCACCGGCATCCTGCTGCAGCTGCTGTGCCTCTTGTACCACTACTTCGAACGCCGCCTGGAATGGCTCGGCTCATCACTGCGCACGCCTACGGAAACAGTTCTGCGGATAGGCAGTATGGCGGGTGGGGGCTTGCTCTGTGTCCATCTGATTATGCTGCCATCGCGCCCCAGCGTGGCGGCGCTGTGTGTGTTTGTGGCGATGCAATTGTTCTGGAGCGCCTGCAAATCTCAAAAACGCGAACCTGCCGCGAGCCTCAAAGGGGGCTTGCTGTTTTTCCTGGCAGCGGTGTGCGTGTTGTCGTGGACCACTCCCGGCACAGGGCCGCTGATCCCACGTCTGAGCTTCGAGTATTCGTTCTCGCCGCTGCTGTTGCTGGTGATCGTCACGCAGCTGGTCTGTCTCGCTTTCGAACGGGGCCGTAAGCAATACGATCGCTTTGCCCCAGTACTGGTGCCGTGGCAAGTGGGTACATCTATCCTCGCACTTTTGGTTGCCGTGGCAGCGGTTTACGACGTGCTGCTGCTGCCGCCGGTGACAATTACGGTTAGCCAACAGCTGCTGCTCGGCGCAGCCTTGTTATTGACTGCACGAACAACCGGCTCCGGCGCCTTTGTGCTCTTTGCAGTCACCATCGGTTTCTTTATTGCCAACGTCAATGCCCTGACAGAAATCGAAGGACCGGTGCGGAGCTGGTCGAACCTGGATGTTGTCTGGCAGCGCGTCGTCTACCTGATGACACCGTGGCGCGGCGCAACGTTGATGATCGCCTTGACGGTGGTCGGCGCAATCGGCCGCCTGATGCATCAACAGCTTACTGCGCGATGGCTGATGATCGGTTCCTATCCGGCGATCCAACGGTTCGTACCTGCCAGCAGCTGGCTCTTCGCGCCCGCGGTCATGCTGGCTTGGCTGCTGCCGCTCACACATGCCATGACGCCGATCTATCGCCAGGACCCGGCACACCTGTGGGCGCCGTATCTGGGGGCGTTGACTTGCGTGATCGTTGCCTGGTCGTGGCGGCAATACGCTGTGCTGCTGCGCGCGCTCGGGATGGGCGCCGGAATCCTGCTGGCGCTCGCGAACGTTCACACGATCAACATCCTGTTCGGCAGTCACGGCAGGTTGGCAGCGCTGGTTGGCGACGCGGATAAAGGGCTGTCGCATATTCATATCGTCTGCCTTGGTTTCGCGTTTACGATGCTGCAAACGTTAGGATTACGCGTCGCTGTACGGCACGCAGGCAGTCGATGGATTATGACCTTCGGCAACTTGATTCTGGCCGCACTCATCCTGATGTTGCTGGCCTTCAATTACCTCGTGCATCCCGATGTCAGTCAGGTAACATCGCTGCGCCTGGCAGTCTCTGGCCTGCTCGCTTTCGGTGCCGGGCATTATTTCCGCCATCTGTCGCGGTCGGATGTCCTGGGCGACAAAGCGCAGTCTTTGTGCAAGGGATTTTATCACTATGGCGTGACCTTGGCCCTCTGGTGTCTGGTGTTGCTGATCCCTGCGATGCGCGACCCGAGTCACGCGCTTTATGCCCTTGGCATTGCACCCGTTTATTTTTACTTGCGGGCAGAATTCATGCACCGGAACGGCGCGGAGCATGCGAAGGCGTTGCAGTACCACCACTCAGCGACGTTGCTGGCCTTTGCGTTGCTGGTGTTGTTCGTGTTCAAAGCCGCCTTCCAGATGATCCTGTTTCCAAATGCGGCTATCGACACCAGCTACTATCATCTCAATGCTCCGCTGGTCGTGCTGTTGTCGATTTTGTTGTTCCGTCTGCACGGGCTGAGCGGCACGTGGTGGTTGGCATTTTACGGCGGGGCGGCCCTGGTCACCGGGACATATTTCTTCATTACCTGGTATCCGGGGCTTTCACCGTTCGACAGTTACATGCCCGCTGCCTGGGTTGCCGTCGCCTTAGCGCATTTGTTTACTCTGGCGAGCCATCAGCGGTCGCCGGTACGGGCGCTGCTTCAAGAGATCGCAGGAATCGACGGCGAGACGTGGATCGAATTGCGACGGTACTGGGGCTACTTCATTCTGGTCGCATCACAGCTCCTGGTGCTGCTGGGGGTTCTGGACTTTCGGTCGGACACCTATCAAGCCGCGCCATTGCTGGCGGCGGCGGCGTCCGTGTGGATTCATCACGGGGTGATCCGGCGTTCAACCATCTACTGCGTTGTCGCGGTTGTGCAATTGCTGATGGCGTTGCATATGGATTTCGTGATAGCCAGCCACCTCGATCGCGATCATGTCATCTGGGTGCTCGTAACGCTGTGGGCGGGCATCGTATTCGGCCACCCGCTCCTGCGCCGGCGCTTGCCATTGAACCAGCTCCGGGTGATTGGGCTGGCTTTTTTTCTTACCTGCATGCCGCACGTCTTCTATCATCGTCCGGATTCGGCGGTTGGGCTTTGGGCTGTATTATTCATGACAATCATCCTGGCATTCACACCACGTGCCACCAAGCACCCGCAGGGCGGGAGCGAGCATGGCGTGGGCCTGGCGATGCTGATTGCGCCGCCGTGGCTCGCCTTTTTCATCAGCGTGGATTTCGCATCGTTCGGTCTCGCCGCAGTCGTGCAGCCATTCCCCATCCTGCTCACCAGCGCGGTTGTCATGTTCGTCGGCTATATGGCGCATCGTTGCGAGGTCGAGTTCACTCCGGCGTTTGAACGGCATGAAACGATGCAGCCACGCATCTGGCACCAGACCCTTGGGGCAATGACGCAGGTTGGAAGACGGCTGCAAACGCTGGTTATGGCATTGTCGTTCGTGGCGCTGTCCGGGTTGTTTGTGCTGCGCTACAATTTGCCGTATTCGCCGCTCGAGATGATGCTGTGCGTTGGGCTGTGGGCTGCGCAGTCGGTTTTGTGGTTCCGCGAAGGACGTGAACGCAAATCCATCGCTGCCAACGCCATTGCACAGGTGGCTGTCGTCGGTCTGTCTCTGGTCATGCGGCGCCAGTTGATGCTGACACATCCAGAGGTGTGGACGACTGAGTATGATGTCTGGGCGGCGCTCGCGGTGTCGATGTGTATGACCGGCGGCAAACAGCTGATCGACAAACAGAGCAGAGAACTGCAACTGCCGTATCTGGTTTCGCTCTGTGCGCTGCCTGTGCTGGTGATCGCATGGGT
>DPYP01000485.1:1941-2699 GCA_003545375.1 Lentisphaeria bacterium | reverse complement strand
GCGGTCATGGTCAAGTACATTGCGATCGTCATGCTGCCGATGATGATCAATCGCCGCAACGCAGCCATGTTGGTGCTGCTGCCGTTGCCGGTCCTGGCCTTCCTGCCGTTCTGTCATCCGGACATGTTCGACAGCTTGCGGGCCTTCGGGGCTTCGATGCATTACAACGACGTGTTTCCTGCCGTCTTCCGTGTGCTGCCGCAGTGGGCCTACTTGCCGTTGATGCTGGCCTGCCTGCTTTCGGGTTTGTGGTGGACCTGGTTATTGCGCCAGACCGTGCCGATTGGCGCCATGGCCCTTGCCTGGATGTGGCTCCTGCTGTGCCTGCCGACCATGCACCCGTGGTACCTCATGCCGCTTATCCTGTTTCTGACCTACAGCCCGTCGCGAACGTGGTTCCTGCTTTCCGCTCTGCTCGGACTGCAGTTTTTCGTGCTTGGCTACCAGTTGGACACCGGCGTCTGGCGGCCCTTCGACTGGATCTGGATCGCGCAGTTCCTGCCGATGTTCTTGCTCTACCTGTACGATCACAACCGGGCCGACCAGCCGTGGCTCGAACCAATGCCGCCACTGCAGTCCATCGATATCGTCGTACCGACTCTGAATGAAGAAGCCGGGATTGAGCAACTCCTCACCGGCCTGCGGGAAGCCAAGGAAACATTGGTTGCGCAAAGCCGAATCGCCGCAGACAGGATCCGGGTCTATCTCGTCGATGGCGGCAGCAGTGACCGCACTCTCGAGATTGCCCGGCAGCAAGA
>DPYP01000485.1:311-1556 GCA_003545375.1 Lentisphaeria bacterium | reverse complement strand
GATGCCGGAGATGGCGACCTGGTCGTCATGCTGCACGCCGACGCCAGGATATCCGTCGACACGCTCATCAAGCTGCAGGCTGCGGCCGAAAAACATCGAGGATTGCAGTGGGGCATTTTGGGCCACCGCTACACCCGCTCGACACTGAAAATGAAACTGATCGAGTTCAGTAATCGTTTTCGCTTCCACGTTGGCGGCATCGCTTTTGGCGACCAGGGCATCTTCGTGCGGCGCCTGTGCCTGGACCGTGTCGGTGGTGTTCCCCAGATTCGCCTGATGGAGGACGTCGAGTTGTCCTTGCGCCTGCTGCAGTGCCCCGGTCGTCGTGATCTCGGCAACTCTCTGACCGTCTCGACCCGGCGCTGGGAGCGCAAGAAGTTTACCGGCTATACCTTGCAGGTACTTCGGTTAGTTACAGAATACCTCGTCCGCCGCCGCGCCGGGGCCGACATTGCCATACTGACCGACCGCATGTACGCTACCTATTACGGCAAAGCAAAAGACTCGGCATGAGTGGTTCTCACACAATTTTCTGCCTCTACGCCAAACCGCCGATCCCGGGCCGTACCAAGTCCCGGCTGGCTGCGGATATTGGCAACGACGCGGCTGCCGGACTTGCCGCTGCCATGCTCCTCGACCTCGTCGACGCCATGCGCCAGGTGCCCGATGCCTTGCCCACTATCTGGTATCCGCCCGACTGCAATCCCGACGATTTCGGCACGCTCGAAATACCCGAGGACGTCTGGTTGTATCCACAATCCGGCGACGATTTAGGCGTCCGCATGCGGCGCACCGTAGATCTGTTGCTGCAGCATCATCCTGACAGCCGCATGTTGATCATCGGCAGCGACTGCATCACCCATTCCCGGGAGTCCTTGACCGATGCCGGCCATGCCCTGTCCAAAGTCGATGTTGTCGTTCAGCCTGCCGTCGACGGCGGCTATGTATTGATTGGTCAGCGTTGCCGGCAGCCGGCGGTTTTCGACGGCATTGACTGGGGCAGCCATACTGTGATGGCGGAGACTCGCCAGCGTCTGGCGGCCCATGAGATTTCCCACATCGAGCTTGAAGAGACCTTTGACATCGATGTCCTCGACGATCTCGAACTGCTCCGCGCCTTCCTCGCAGAAAACGATCGTCCTCGAACCGCCGACTGGCTATCGGCCTTCGATGCCGAACTCCCCCGGTAATTCCTGGCATTCAAGGAACTTCCCGCCTGGTATTCCTCAAAATATTCCTCAAAAA
>DPYP01000485.1:0-149 GCA_003545375.1 Lentisphaeria bacterium | reverse complement strand
CATCGATGTCCTCGACGATCTCGAGCTGCTCCGCACTTTCCTCGCAGAAAACGATCGTCCCCGAACCGCCGACTGGCTGTCGGCCTTCGATGCCGGCCCCCCCCCGTAATCCCTGGCATTCAAGTAACTTCCCGCCTGGTATTCCTCAA
>DPYP01000488.1:0-3810 GCA_003545375.1 Lentisphaeria bacterium | reverse complement strand
CTTCGCTGAAGCGGCAGACCCAAGACCAGTTGCAGTGCCAGGACGGACGCCGCAGCACCACTGGTCATTATGAATGACGGCGCGTTCGGCACCATCCGCGCACAACAGAAATTCAAGGGAATGCCCGACTACGGCCTGGACAAAGTTGCCGACGTCCAGGTCGATCTGTCCGGCATTGTCAATCTCATTGTGTGTACTGCTGTAGATGACTGGCATCCTCGACGGCAACAGCAGCACCGGTTTCTCGCGCCTTCTTGAATGCCTCGATGACGGCAATGGTCTCGAGCACTTCGCCCATTGATGCCGGCGTTTCACGGCTGCTGACCATGTCCCTGATCGTCTTGATAATCTCGCAGGTGCCGTGGGCGTAGGCGTAATCCCCAAGAACCGTGGTGTGAATCTGGGACACGGTCCCGATCACCGTGACCGTCATCCCGGTGAACGGGCGTTCACCGACATCACAGTTGATCATGACGCCATGCCTGGGGCGGTCGGGGCGGTCGCCGTAATCGAGATAGACCGCACAATGACGCTCGGCTTCAAGAACCTGTACTGTCTTGATGCCGGGGCCGAAGAGCAGCTGCGTGATGCTGACCGTGTGTACGAGACCAGCCGGCGCCGTGCCGTAACCGTGCAAGGTCGCAAAATTCGCCACCCCAACCTCCGGCAGGCGATTACGAAATAGCACGAAGGCCGGTTCGACACGACAGATCGACTGCGAATAGACCGGGGCATTATGCTTGCGGCTCAACTCCAGGATAGCGGCCGCACTGGCAATGGAATCGGCGAAGGGTTTGTCGACAAACGTCGGCACCCCTTTCTCGAGACCCGGCGTGGCCAGCTCGAGATGATCGCTGCCGTCGTTATTGCAATCTGCGACGAATACCAGATCGACATCATCGCTCACCTCTGCGAACGTCTCGCACACCTGCGGCTTACCGAGAAAGACGGTCGCCGCCAGTTCCGCAGCTTCCCGGTGCTCGTCCCAGACCCTGGTGATCTCGAAACCCTCGACGGAGGGTACCGTCATTTTCAGGACGTCGTGATAATTGGTGTAGAAGAACTGGTGCAGTCCGCCACGCATCCACGAATATTGCCCCCCTCTGACCGGCAGTCTGGGGCGCTGAAAAAGCAGGGGGTCGTGGTCAGCCATCAACGGCCCAAACCACAGCCCGTGGGTATCACACCGAATAAGACCAACGCGAATCAATGCCATCAGTTACCTCACTTTGTCCAATGTGGCTCATCATAAACCGGGACCGGCGAGCGCTCAACATCGTAAACCAGCTCGAACCGATGCAGATCACGATAGTAATAAATCAACCGCGCCATGTCCAACACAAAATCATCGAAAGGGAATAATCGTTGGATTCTGCGAAAGTTCAAGCAGCAAAAACAGAATGATGAACGGCAACACCCACCGGCCAATGAAGATGTTGTGGTTTTCGAGCAGGGCAACATACGCGAGGAGATGAATAAGAAGTCTGAGCCTCCACTTGCGGTGGAAAAATGGAAAATAAGGACAGCCCGGACTGGCACGCCTATGAGAAGGACACTGTCAAACGGACACGACGGCTTTTCCAATCGCTTGTCGCATTGCTAAAATACCGGAACAGTGGCACATTCACCGCTGCCAAACCTGGGATGTATGACCTTTTATTCGAGGACCCACCATGCCAAGCACGTATTCACCTGAATACGACCGCATCCGGAAGAAGATCGCCAAAGCTCAGTGCGTCATTCTCGACGGCGGTGTGAGTACCGAGATCGAGCGCGCGGGCGCGGTGGACTGGCACGTCAGCGATCAACTGCAGTGGGGGTCCTGGGCCTTGACGCACGCGCCGCAAGCGACAGTCGACGTGCATCGCAGCTATGTCGATGCCGGGTGCGACTTGATCTCCACCAATACCTGGGCGGTCCTGAGCCCGCCCGAGTCGGATCCGCGGTCGCCGTCGTCTGCAGTCGACCAGGCTCACTGGATGGACTCTGCACGGCTCGGTATCCGGCTCGCACGCCAGGCCGTCCGGGAAGGCGGCCGCGAGGGGACCGTCGCCGTCGCCTTCAGCATCAATGGCGACGATCCGCACGTACAGCGCGAAGACACACTGGAACTTCTCAACCGCGTGTTCGAGGAAGACCCCCCGGACCTGATCCTGCTCGAGACATTGTCATTGATCCGCGACGAGGTCACCTATAGCGCCATCGAGATGGTACAGGCCAGCGGCATCCCGGTGTGGCTCAGTTTCCGCCGCTGCCGCCACGGTGTATGTGGCGTGTTCGGTCAACATTGGGGCGGTCCCGAGGGTGACATGTTCGGCCGGGCAGCACATCGCTTCGAAAGCATGGACGTCGGCGCGTTGCTGATCAATTGTCTGCCGATCGATCACGTACCAGAAATGATCCCATGGCTGCGCGACTTCACCGACATGCCCCTCGGCGTCTACCCGAACCTCGGTCACTACCTTGATCCCGGCTGGAAGTTTGACGACCAGGTCGGACCCGATGACTACGCCGCGTTGGCCATGGAATGGCGCAAAGAGGGTGCACAGATCATCGGCGGCTGCTGCGGCGTGACCGCCGCACACATCGAAGCGGCGGCAAAGGCGCTGCACGGCAGCAAGCCCGGCAGCTCAAAGCACCGGCTGCAGGACCAAATGACGACTGCCGCCGCCAAACGCCCGGTCGACAATGTCCCGGAGCAATGGCTCGACGACAAGGCGCGATCGTTCTATCCCCTGCCCTTTCCGGCGATCGTCTGTGACCCGGGCGTCTTCAAGCCCACACAAGGCACGTTCCTCATGTGGAAGCACCTGTTCCATTCGGACGTCGGCCGCGACAAGAGTTGTCTTGATGTCGGCTGCGGCACCGGTTCATTAACCGTGCAGTTGGCCCTCAACGGTGCGACAGGGGTCAGGGCGATTGACATCCAGGCCGCCGCCACCGCCAACACCATGACGAACGCTTTCCGGAACGGCGTCTCCGACACGGTCACCGCCGACGTCATCGACCTGTACACGTTCATTCCGGAAGAGACCTACGACATCGTCGTCGCGAGCCTCTACCAGATGCCGGTCAACCCCTTTGACGAAGGCGTCAGCCACCGCTCGGTCGATTACTGGGGCCGCAACCTCCTGGACCACCTGTTCAAGCTGCTGCCGGGTCTGCTCAGTGAGGGCGGCACCGCCTATGTCATGCAGATTTCCATTCTCGGCCAGCTCAAATCCGCCGAACTCCTCGCCGAGGGCGGGTTGTCGGCCGAGGTGGTCGATTATAATTTCTTCGAATTCAGCGGACCGTTTATCGAACAGCTCGAACAGATCCGTTGCGTCGAGAGCCAGTCCGATGCGTACCACTTCACCTTCGCGGATTCCGATGTGATGGTGATGTACCTTCTTAAGATCACACGCAAGTGAATCGGCTAAATGATTTCGTTCACCGAAGTGGGTTTATGAGCTTGTGGCAAACGAGCGCCCCCTGCAATCAATGTGGTTGAGCAAGTGCTGATGACAGCAGGATCACCGCCCAAGGTGAACCGTTTCTATATTGACCTTCGGCTCGGCGAAAGTATATTAGTTAGAGCAGTTATTACTGGTTAACCCGTAACGTGTAACAGTAAAAAAGGACAGGAAATCATGAAACCCACACGTCTGATGCCGATTGCATTAGTCATTAGCCTTCTGTTCCTCGGGGGCATCACCTTTGGCAGCGACAAAAAAGACACGGCCCCGGCGCTGGTCGAGGGGTATGGCACGACCAAATGGGGCCAGTCCATCGAGGAAGTCACCGAGATCCTCGGCGAGGGCGCCGAGG
>DPYP01000434.1:0-4618 GCA_003545375.1 Lentisphaeria bacterium | reverse complement strand
GCACCGGCAGCGATGATCAAAAACGGTGTGGCGCTGGCTTGAAGTGCGGTCGCGATTTCGCATTTTCGGCCACCCATAAAGCTGTCACGGGTATCCACGGCCACGTACGGGATCACCCGTTTCAGGTTGATCGACGGCCCATAAACAACCCGGGAAAATCCTTTCAATACGAAGCCGGAAAGCATACCGGAAAGGCTCATGCCCACACTGATCACGATCAGTGCCAGAAGCCATTCCCCGGGAGTCAACGGGATCGCATACTTGACCTGGCGAATGAAGAAGATGCCACCTGCAATCATGATGCCGCTGAGGATGATCGCCGCTGCATAGCCCCAGCCGAACGGCAGTGACAACGTCCGCAGGGGTGCCGATTCGGCATCCTGTGTTTCTTCGTCTCCGGCGGGGACCAGGAAGCCGCGTTCGACGGCAGTCACCACGAAGTCGTAGAAGCTGCGCAGATTCGGCCGCTCCTGTTTCTGTAGAAGTTCGTGCAGGACCTGCTGGACGTTGCGCTCACCGTCAAACTCGGAAAACAACGCCTGCTGCTCCTTTGTCAGTGCCAGGTAGTTGGCGAGCTGCGTCTGCTTCAACAGCTGTATGCCATCGGGCATATCGCGCGACTCGAGGTGTTTCGAGCACCGCAATACACGCTCATTGAGCGGATCCTGTGTATCGTCTGGCATTGTGAAACCGTGTCTCCGATTGCAAATTGCGGCTGCGTGACACTGATTTTCCCGTTCGCGATCAGCTCCGTCCCGTTCCGCTTCAGTGAGTCTGCAGGTTCTGGATATTACCTCGAGAATTGAAGAACTAACCGGTCATGCAATAATAATGATTTTAGCCTGAGCCGATGGCAAGTCAAGCGTTAAGGAACATTGCGTCCGACAAGCTACATCGTAACTAGACAAAGTGGATGTTGCAGCCGGTTACGGCNNCGTTGCGCTCACCGTCAAACTCGGCAAACAACGCCTGCTGCTCCTTTGAGAGTGCCAGGTAGTTGGCGAGCTGCGTCTGCTTCAACAGCTGTACGCCATCGGGCATATCGCGCGGCTCGAGGTGTTTCGAGCGCCGCAATACACGCTCATTGAGCGGATCCTGTGTATCGTCTGGCATGGTGATACCGTGTTTCCGATTGCAAATTGCGGCTGCGTGACGTTGATTTTCCCGTTCGCGATCAACCCCGTCCCGTTCCGTTTCAATGAGTCTGCAGGTTCTGGATATTACCTCGAGAACTAAAGAACCAACCTATCAGGCAATGACAATAATAATGATTTTAGCTTGAGCCGATGGCAAGTCAAGCGTTAAGGAACATTGCGTCCGACAAGCTACATCGTAAATAGACAAAGATGCCCGGGCGCGAATCCATGGGAAATTGCTTCTCTCTCGATCTGTCTTTTCGGTGTGGATGTTGCAGCCGGTTACGGCGGGAACACGGGGGGGACGGCGGTTCCCCTCCCCACCGCCGCCTTCGCCGTCGGATTGCGATTTGTCCGACTGTACGGTAGAGTCTTTCCAGCACCGGCAGATTTGCGGTTCATCCAGAGTTTACAGCCGACACGCATGGCTTAATCGCTCCTACAATGAACTGGGGGCGGGTATATAAACGAACTGAATGAAGATCCAGGCCGAATCGACATGCGATCCAATCCCAAACAGTGGAAAAAAGACTTTGGACAGAATGGCTATCTCGTGGTCGAGGATGTCGTCGATCCGGAAACACTCGGGGCCCTGCGGGCCGCTGTGGATGACATTACCAGCGATCCCGATGCATTGTCGCCGTACCTTCGGAATTATGTACAGATGGAACGCGACTATGTCCGGCAGCAGCCGGAGTACAACGAGCTGAACAGCGACCAGCTCGGCAATGCTGTCAGGAATATCATGGAGCTGCCGCTGTTCGATCCTCAGTTTGCCGATTTCATCGTTTTCCCGCCCGTTCTGGATGTTCTCGAAGCACTATTCGAGTCCACCGAGTTTCACTTCCACAATTACAAATGCATCGTCAAGGCTGCGCGCGTGAGCAGTGCCTTTCGCTGGCACCGTGACCTGCCTTATCTTGAACATTCGACGCCGAACCTGATTACCGCCATGGTATGTCTCGATCCGATGACGGTGGAGAACGGTGCGACGGTGGTGTTGCCTGGTTCCCATCGTATCCCGCATGAGGCGGTCCTACCGCAGGATGCCGAGATCAAAGAGGCGGCACTCCCCGGTGATTTCGAACGGGTGACTGTGACTTGTCCGGCGGGATCGCTGGTTGCGTTCGATGTCAGCATTATTCATGGCGGCGGGCAGAACCGCAGCGCTGCGCCGCGGCGCAATGTTGTCGGAATCTGGAGTGGCCCCGACACCTATCCGGTTACCGGGGCGCGCTATGTATATCACGGCCTGTACCCGCGCAGCCAGGATCCGGCACGCCAACAGCAGATGCAACTGTCCTTTCCGCATCTGTTCGACGCACCGTCCCGCGCTAGACTCGATTTTTCGCACACCGCCAATGCACCCGCAGGCGACATCGAGGCGATCAAAAGCGATCAGCTTGACGGATAATGATTTGTCGGCCGGAGGGATTAAAAGTCATTGGTGGGCATACTCGGACCACGATGCGAGGGCGGGGACAGGCCCTGTGAAATTGACCATGTTATTCGCTGGGAGTAGTCGGGTATCTTTTCAAACCGGGAAGCCAAAGATGCAGGGAACGCTCCTGCGTCGCGCTCCTGATCCCTGACTTTATTAAACCGGCGATCGCAGCCGCTCGACGGTGTCGCGATTAAGCTCGACACCCAGCCCCGGTTTGGTCGGCAGCGGAATAACGCCGTTTTCCATGCACAGGTCTTCCTCTACAAGCTCGCGGCGCAGCGCCGAATGGCAGAGCTCGGCTGGCAAGTACTCGACGTAGGCACAGTTCGGGGCAGTGATCGCCATGTGCACCGAGGCGGCAATGCCGATGCCGGACTTCCAGCAATGCGGCACGATCAACCGGTCGCGGTCCGCTGCCAGGTCACAGACGCGTTTTGCCTCGGTCAGCCCGCCGACGCGGCCGACGTCCGGTTGCGCGACGTCGATCTTGCCGCGGTCCATCAGCTCGATGAACTCGAACCGCGTCGTCTGCCACTCGCCGTAAGCGATGCGGATGTTGAGATTGTCGTGCAGGAACGCTATACCATCGATATCATCCATCTGCAGCGGGGTCTCGATGAAGAACAGATCGAATTCCTCCAGCCGCTTGAGTGTACGCAGGCAATCACGTGCGTTGGACCAGGTGTATTGCACGTCCACCATGAGCACGAAATCCGGACCGACGGCTTCGCGGCAGACGCGAACAACTTCGGGCACAGACTCTGCCGGTTCGTCGAGCCCGTGATGGGCGTACGGTCCGGACAGCGTCACCTCCAGCTTGGCCGCCGGGAAGCCGTATTCCTTGGCGCGCACAGCCCATTCGGCCAGCGACTTGCTGTACGAATCGAGATCCTTGCCGCGGGGCTGCAATGAAGCGTAGGGCTTGATAAACGGCTGCTGCTCATCGCCGAGCAGCTGCCAGCACGGGACGCCAAGCGCTTTGCCTTTGATATCCCACAGCGCCATATCCAGCGCCCCGATCGCATTGATCCCGAGGCCGCGCCGGCCATAGTGCATACTACCGACGTACATGCGTTCCCAAAGCGCCTCGACCTGCAGCGGGTCCTGGCCGATAAGCATGTCCTTGAGCCCCAGTGCCATAGTGTGAATAGTGGGGCTTTCGATGATGGCGCGGGCGCCCCACGGATTGGTGTCGCTTTCGCCGATGCCGATAATACCCTCGTCGGTGTGGATCTCCACAACGATATCGTCCTGTGACCCATCGGTGTCTTCGGCATGGAGATCGGGGAGCAGCAGGACATGGCAGATGACGTCAGTTATTTCCATTTGGAATCCGGATAGTTGTGGGGTTGCCTCGAACGGAAGATGTTGCAGTTTTCACCGAAAACAAGGGGCTCGCCGGTGACCGCGACGCGGGAGGCGGGTTGTTCCAGTACGGCGATCTGAATTTTAATAAATAAGAAAATACACCCACGTACGTCTATACTGTATACCCCAACCACCCAACGGAGGGATCCGTGTCAATGATTCGTTATTTCATACCCCTGTTCGTGCTCGTCCACTGCGCCTTTGCCGCCGACCGCACGGCGGCCTGGAAGAAGGTCGCGGAGGCCGAAGCCAACGGTCTGCCAAAAACCGCCATGGAACTGCTCGAACCAATCGTCGAAGGTGCCCTGGCCGACAAAGCCTATGCCGAAGCGGTCAAGGCGATAACCAAGAAGATCCGCCACCACACCGAGATCCAGGGCGGCAAGGCGGAAGAGAAGATCGGTAACCTCCAAGCCGAGATCGAAGACGCGCCGGACGAGGTCAAGCCGATTCTCCAAACTATTCTGGCCCACTGGTACTGGCACTTTTTCCAGCAGAACCGCTGGCGCTTCATGCAGCGCACGCAGACCGGCGAAGCCGCGGGCAACGACATCATGAGCTGGGACCTGGCAAGGATCCTGGCCGAGATCGACAAGCATTTCTCAACCGCCCTGGCGGCCGGCGAAAACCTGCAGAAGATGTCGATCGCCGATTATACGGAACTACTCAC
>DPYP01000533.1:0-3235 GCA_003545375.1 Lentisphaeria bacterium | reverse complement strand
CCGATCCTCGATGACACGACTGACGAGTATGACGAGACCTTCAGCATCTCGCTGCTGGCAACACAGAATGCCACCGAAACAGTCGGCACCGCAACCGCCACGATCATCGACGACGACGGCCCGCCGTTCATCACTGCTCACGATGCGGCCGCGAATGAAAACGAAGGCATGATCAGTTTCAACGTCGAACTGAGCGAACCCAGCGGGAAAGTCATCGACTTCACGTACACGCTGCAGTCGGACAGCGCCCAGGTAGCGGAACTGGGCGGCGACGTCGTCGACAGCAGCGGCGGCAGCGGCAGTATCGATCCCGGGCTGACGGAACGGACGATCAGCATCCTTCTCGCCAACGACCAGCGCGACGAAGGCGATGAGTTTTTCAACCTCACCCTCAACGTCGATCCGGAAACGGTCGCCACCGATGCGAGAAGTACGCTCGCGGCGCTTGGCCGAATCATCGACAACGACGTCGCCTTCGTCCTGCCAGTCGGCTGGAGCATGATCGGTGTACCGTCTGCGGCCGATCCGCCCACCGCCGCACACAGCACGATCCTGACCGACCCGCGACCGACGATATGGCGGTGGGACGTGGCCGAACAGTTGTTCGTGCTGTTCAACGAGCTCACCGAAACGGGCGGCACCGGTCAGGGTTTGTTCGTGCATGCCGGAGAAGCGACGACCGTACTTCTCGAGGTGCCGCTGCCGCCGGCGCTGCTGCATCTCGAACCCGGCTGGAACATCATCAGTGTGATTACTGCGACACTCGCGTCGAACCTGCCGGCCGGCATTGCCGGCGTCCCCTGGACCCTGGAAAACGGAGTCATGCGCTCCGCCACCGTGCTCGAACCCCGCCGGAGCTACTGGGTCTATGTAATCTTTCCCGTTGATCTGGCATTGGAGTAACACCCGTTGCATCGCGGCGGTGGCAGTTGGACGGCGGGTACGGTAGAATGTGCCTATGACGCAACCTTCGAACGAAACCCCACGGCCGCCAACCGGCGACACGCCGCCTGAGTCACGACGAGAAAGCGCTGTCGGCGACTGCGTGGCTGCCGGCGTCATTGCACTGCTGCTGGCAGTAGTGGTGACTTTCGAAATCTCGCACTGGGCGGGCTTTCGCCTGAGTGTGACGCCCGGATTCGACATGCGCACGTACGTCGATCACGCGTTCGGCATCAGCGAGGGCACGTGGCCTGATGAAAAGCCGTTCTATCGTGCGCCGCTCTACCCATACGCTCTGGCAATGATGATGACAGCGGGACGCACGATGTTCGGCGTCGCTTTGATTCAGTCGCTGCTGTACGCGCTCACCGTCGTGTTGGTGATGTTGGCGGCACGGTTGTCCGGCGGGCGCGCGGCAGGCTGGATCGCCGCGAGCTGCCTGATCCTTTATGGCGGTGCGATGTATTTCGTGACAGTGTTGCACAGCGCGATTGTCGAGATGTTCCTGGCAGCCCTGTTCATGTACGTGTGGATAGTGCTCCGCCAAAGGCTGAAACGGTTCAACGCTGCCGACATCACCGACGAAAAAACACGATCGATCGAGATCAACCGCATTCGTATCCTGTCGGTGTGTGCGGGGATCGCGTTCACGTTGTTGTGCCTGATCCGTCCAAATTTCCTCATCATCGCTCCGGTCGCGGCCTTGGGCATGGTGTTGGAGGCACGTCCGGGACACCGCGCCTGGACTTTTCGTCAGATGCTTTTCGGCGGCATTGCCTGCTGCCTCCTGCTGGGGCTGGTGGTGATCCGCAACAACCAGTATTCCGACGATTTAGTGACCTTGACGACAAACGCAAAAACGACGTACTACAATTCGAACTGCGACGACTCGATGGTCTTCAATTTTCGGTATCCGAAAGGCAAACTGATGTCACCGACGACCGGGGCTTACTGGAAACACCAGGCCCGGAAGGCGGTGGGATACTGGCGCAGCTTCGAGTTTCCGCAAAACGTCAACTACTACCTGTACCGCGACGCATCCGGAACGCTGCAGATCCTGCGCCTGCCGTTCGCCATCATCGGCGCCGCGTTTCTGCTGGGGTGCATTCGGCTTCGCCGGCAGTTCCGGGAGCTTTGGCCGTATTTGGCGATGTTCTGGCTGTACTACGGCTCGATTGTGCCGTTTTTCGTGATCGGCAGGTTCCGCCTGCCGGCCGTGCCGGCGATGTGCATCATCGTGGCGATTTGTGTCGTCAGTGTGGCGCGCGACTGGAACCGCCATCGCGGCGTTGTCGGAGCTTACGTCCTGGCATTTGCGATCTTGGCGCTGGCAATGCGTCCCGCCGAGATCTACAAGACATCCCAGGACTATCGCAACGTCGGCCTCGCCGCTCTGCAGTTCGACGACGCCGCGGGCGCCGAATCGGCGTTTCGAGAGAGTCTGGCACGCCACTATTCGAACGACGGCGCCATGTTTCTGGCCAGTGCGTACATCATGCAGGACAAAGCCGATGCAGCCCTGGCAGTGCTGACGGAGCTCCGACAGAAGAACCCCGACGCCATGGAGTTCGTCAAATCCGAAATCGCCTTGCTGCGTTATCTCGACCGCGAGACCGATGCCAAAGCACTGGCAGCACAGGTGCCACCGGACATTCTGGTCGCAGCGGACGATGTACTGCCGATGTACACCGCGAATTTCCGCCAGACCGCCGCCGAACAACCGGAAAAGCTGAATGCATTCGTAGCCACCGGCGGCTTGGAAAAATGAACAGGTTTCTCGATACTAGGAGAAAACCGATGACACACCATCCTCTTTTCGAGGTGTTGTAACGCAGCGTGGCCCCATGAGAGATTCAATGAAAATAATTTTGTGCCTGCTGCTCGGCACGGCGTGCAGCGGCAGCGCCGGCGACAGCTGGCCGATGTTTCATGGAGAGCCGCAGCTTCGTGGTGTTTCATCGAGTCGCCTGGCACCGGCGTACGAGCTGGCCTGGCGCTTCGAAACCGGTGACGCCGTCAAGTCGAGTCCAGTGGTAGCAAACGGCGTTGTGTGTTTCGGCTCGCTCGACACGTTCGTGTACGCGGTGAGTCTGGCAGCGGGCGAGAAAATCTGGTCGTTCGAAACGGCCGGCGGTGTCGCCTCGACGCCTTTGCTTCACAACGGCCGGGTTTTTGTCGGGTCGGGCGACGCCCGGTTGTATGCCTTCGACATGAAGGACGGCAAAGAACTCTGGCACTACACCTGCAACGACCGGATAGAAGGCGGCATCAATCGGCTGATCCACCCGACCGG
>DPYP01000319.1:0-6513 GCA_003545375.1 Lentisphaeria bacterium | reverse complement strand
GGCGTACCGGGAACAGTCGCCGGCCTGGCGCTGGCCCTGGAGCAGGCCGGTACAATATCCCTGGGCGACGCACTGCGGCCCGCCATCGACCTGGCGGAAAACGGCTTCATCGTCAGCGAACAGTTTGCCGGCAACACCAAGGCGTACGAGAAGCGCCTCAAGCAATGGCCCGCCAGTGCCGCCGTCTTTTTCAAAACCGACGGTGCTCCCTACGAAGCCGGTGATGTTTTTCGGCAGCCGCAACTTGCCGGCACACTACGCGCCATTGCCGAAAACGGTCCATCGGCCTTTTACGAAGGCGAGACTGCCACACTGATCGAGCGGGAGATGCGGGCACACGGTGGTCTCATCACACGGGCCGACATGGCAGCCTACCAACCGCGGATCCGCCAAGCCGTGCAAGGTACCTATCGCAGCTACGACGTCTACAGCATGTCTCCGCCCAGTTCCGGGGGCGTGCATATCGTGCAGATCCTCAACATCCTCGACGGCTTCGACCTGGCCGCCGCCGGACACAACAGCGCCCAATCGATTCACTGGATGGCAGAGTCGATGAAACGCGCCTACGCCGACCGCTCGATGTACCTCGGCGACCCCGACTTTGCGGACGTGCCGGTCGCCGGACTCACCGCCAAAGATTACGCCGAAGTTTTACGGCGCGGCATCACCGACACCGCCACGGCGAGCCAGGACATCAAAGCGGGAACACCGCCGGGCTGGGAAAGCAACGAAACCACGCACTTCTCCATCGTGGATCGCCACGGCAACGCCGTCTCGAATACCTACACCATCAACTTCGGATTCGGCTCGGGCATCGTTGTACCGGGCACCGGCTTCCTGCTGAACAACGAAATGGACGACTTCAGTGCAAAGCCCGGTGTCCCAAACGCCTACGGCCTGATCGGCGGAACCGCCAACGCGGTGGCCCCAAACAAACGTATGCTCAGCTCCATGTCGCCGACCATCGTGCTGAAGGACGGCAAGCCGTTTCTGATCACCGGCAGCCCCGGCGGCTCACGCATAATCACCACCACACTGCAGGTCATCATCAACGTCATCGACTTCGACATGAATCTGCAGGAAGCAGTCAACGCCCCGCGCATCCATCACCAGTGGCTGCCCGACGAGCTGCGCGTGGAACACGGCATCAGTGCCGATACGGTTGCGCTCCTGAAATTCAAAGGACACAAAGTAAAGGAAAAAAGCGTCATGGGTGCTGCCAATTCGATCCTCGTCGACGTTGAGCGCCGGATTTTTCACGGTGCCGGCGATCCACGGCGCGGTGGTGTTGCCCTGGGCCTGGACTGAAGCGAGGCTTTGATGAGTTACGACTACGATCTGTTTACGATCGGTGCCGGTTCCGGCGGCGTCCGTGCCAGCAGAATGGCAACGCAATACGGTGCCACCGCCGCTGTCGCCGAAATGGGGCCGCTCGGCGGCACCTGCGTCAATGTGGGATGCGTGCCGAAAAAGTTGCTGGTCTATGCCTCCCACTTTCATGAGGAGTTTCGCGCCGCTGCCGGCTTCGGCTGGACCCTCGCCGATACCAGTTTCGACTGGCCGACCTTGATCGCCAACAAGAACACGGAGATCCTGCGGCTCAACGGCATCTACGAATCGATCCTTGGTAACGCCGGGGTCGACATTGTTCACGGCCGCGCCACTGTCGCCGGACCAAATACAGTGGCGGTAGACGGCCGGCAAATCACTGCTCGTCACATCCTTGTCGCGACCGGTAATGCACCGACGCTGCCGCAGATTCCAGGCATCGAGCACGCCATCACCTCAAACGAAGCATTCTACCTCGAAAAACTTCCCGAGCGTGTCCTCATCGTCGGCGGCGGCTATATCGCTGTCGAGTTCGCCGGTATTTTCAACGGCCTCGGGGTGGAGACTGTCCAACTCTATCGGCGCGACCTTTTCCTGCGCGGTTTCGATGGCGATATCCGCACCACGCTGCGCGACGAGATGATTAAGAAAGGCGTCGACCTGCGATTCAACCTCAACATCGACCGCATCGACAAAGACGGCGACACCCTGCTCGCAACACTGACCGACGGATCGACCGTGTCCGCGAACCTGATCATGTACGCCACGGGCCGCAATCCGCTGAGCCAGGGCCTGGGTCTCGAAGCAATCGGTGTCCAGATGCAGCCCAACGGTACCATCATCGTCGATGAATACTCGCAAAGCTCGGTGCCCGGCATCCATGCCATTGGCGACGTTACCGACCGAATCAATTTGACCCCGGTCGCCATCGCCGAGGCCATGGCACTTACAGCCACACTCTTCGACGGGCGGCCGACCAGTCCCGACCACGAAAACGTACCAAGTGCCGTGTTCAGCCAGCCGCCCACCGCCTCCGTCGGCCTCACCGAGGAGCGCGCCAGATCGGCGTACGCCGATATCGACATCTATCGCTCATCCTTCCGCGCACTGAAGCACACACTCTCCGGACTCGATGAGAAAACGATGATGAAACTCGTCGTCGATGCTCAGACCGACCGCGTGCTCGGCGTGCATATGGTAGGCCCGGAGGCCGGCGAAATCATTCAAGGCTTCGCAACGGCGTTGAAGGCAGGCGCAACCAAATCGGTATTCGACGCCACTGTCGGCATTCACCCGACGGCGGCTGAGGAATTCGTGACGATGCGCACCAAAGTTTAAGCGTTCAGAACAAACACGGCGGCTACAACGATGATCGAACTTTACCTCTCGGACACATGTCCATACTGCACACGGGTCCGTCAATTCATGGAAGTAAACGACGTGCCGTACGTCACCAAGCCGGTCCTGCGCGGCATGTTCACTGACAGCGGCTTCGGCGAGGAGCTTCAGGAACGCGGCGGCAAGGTACAAGTGCCGTACCTGGTCGACCCGGAACGTGACATCGAGATGTACGAGAGCGAGGATATCATTGCCTACATCCAAGAACATTATGTGGGCAACAGGTAGTCGATGAGTACAGAGTGGATATTCGGCTACGGCTCACTGATCTGGCGGCCCTCGTTCGACTATGTGGAGCGGCACAAGGGCTGGGTCGTCGGCTGGCAGCGCCGGTTCTGGCAAGGCTCGACCGATCACCGTGGCAGCCCCGAATCCCCGGGGCGCGTCGTGACACTGGTTGAGGAACCGGGTGCCGTGTGCTGGGGTATGCTTTATCGGATCAGAACCGAATTGGCGGACGGCATCCTGAACGAGCTCGACTACCGCGAAAAGGCCGGCTACACCCGCCAGTTCGTCGACTGCCACATCGAAGGCGAACACGATCCGAGGCGCACGCTCACCTACGTGGCCCACGCTGACAACCCGAATTATCTCGGTACTGCAGACGACCACGCCATTGTCCGCCAGATCGCCGAGTCTGCAGGGCCCAGTGGCTCAAACCAGGAGTACCTTGTGCGGCTGCACGAAGAATTCCGCAAGCACAGCATTGACGACGACCACGTCACCCGGCTCTACGAGCTGCTCACGTCCTGACTACCCGCGCAAGTTCCCCTGCAGGCTCAGCCACGACCAATCACACCCTCGCCACGCCACTCATAGAAGTTAAATATGCGTCGTTTCAAGGAGCTTATAAAGCTTATCAAGCAGCTCCTGCCTGGATATACCTGTCTCTTTATATTTTTTGCGCGGGACGCGCCGGCAGGCTATAGGCGGCCGGCCCAGCGCTGGCGGAAGCGTTCGGTGATGAAGAGGCAAGTCTCCCAGATGTCCGCCAGGGGTTCGCGGGTCACTGGATCGAAAGGCTGGTACAACGGCGGGCCGAACTCAGGGTTGATGGTGACGAACTGGCGGCCTTCCGCCTGGCGCTCGGCAATGATCCGGTCCCACCACTGCTCAAAATGTTCGGTCCACTCGAGACCTTCACCGACACGGGCATCGGGCACCTGCGGGCCGTGGACATAACCGACGCGGGCGTGGATGTGGTCGGTGCGGGCAATAGCGATGTCCATAAAATCACTGTACGGCGGCAAGGTCATGTCGCCCTCGGCCACAGTCGTGAAATGGCTGAAATCGGCGCAGATGCGCAGCTCGGGAATGGCCTCGAGATATTTGGCAGTGGCCCATGGCGAATACAGACAGCGGGTGCGATGGGTTTCATACACGACCTGGACATCGACCTCGCCGGCCATGTCCATAACATTGCCGAAAAACTCGACGCCGCGTTCGTGACTGAACCAGTCGCGACCAGGATGACAGTTGACCAGAATAGGCCGAGTCTTCTTGACATGATCGAGCTGGTCGCGGAAGGCCTGCTCGTCGTCACAGAACATCATGGCGACATAGTCGAGACCGAGCTCACCCATCAGGTCGGAGAATTCGTCGGGGTCCATGCCGATGTTGGCACACTCAACGCCGTCGTACCCGGCTTCCTTGTACTTGTGCAGACGCTCAGACGGATCGCCCAGATATTCCATGCCCCAATCGCATTTCAGAAGTTTCAGTTCCATGACCAATACCGGTGTTCGAGGGTTTCGGTGTCAAAAACGACGGATCAACCGCACAACGCTTTGGCGTGGTGCTCGAAATGATCGCCGATGAATGTGGAGATAAAGAAATAGCTGTGGTCGTAGCCGTCCTGCAACCGTAACTCGAGCGGGTGTCCGACTTCTGCGCAGGCCCGCTCAAAAATCTCGGGCTTGAGCTGCTCTTCGAGAAATCCATCGCCGCCGCCTTGATCGATCAGGATAGGCAGGCGTTCGGCCGCGTCTTTTACCAGGCACGCGGCGTCGTATTGGGTCCACGTCGATTCGTCCGGGCCCAGATAGGCGTTGAATGCTTTATGCCCCCACGGCACCTGGGTCGGTGCAATGATCGGCGCAAACGCCGAAACCGACAAATAACGCCCGGGATTCTTCAGTGCAATGGTCAAGGCCCCATGACCGCCCATGGAATGCCCGAAGATGCCGCGTTTTTCGGAGACGGGAAGATTGGCTTCGACGATGCCGGGCAACTCGCTGACGACGTAGTCGTACATATGGAAATGCTGCGACCACGGGTCCTGTGTGGCGTTCAGATAGAATCCGGCACCTTGACCGAGGTCATAGTTCTCGTCGTTCGGCACGTCGTCGCCACGCGGACTGGTGTCCGGGGCGATGACAATGATACCATGCCTGGCGGCGAACTGCTGCGCCCCCGCCTTGCTGACGAAGTTGTCCTCGGTGCACGTGAGGCCGCTGAGCCAGTACAGCACCGGGCAGGGGGTGTCGGCGGCCTGCGGCGGCAGGTAGGCGCCGAATTTCATATCACAGTTGACAGTCGACGCACTGTGACTGTAGACGCGCTGTTCGCCACCGAAACTATGCGCACTGCTGACTTGGGTTATTTGGGACATAAACGTAGTTTCAGGTTTCAGGGTTCAGGTGCAGGAATCTCATTGTCAGAAGTGGATGACGCTGCGAATGCTCTTGCCTTCGTGCATGAGATGGAAGGCTTCGTTGATTTCTTCCAGCGGCATGGTGTGCGTAATGAACGGATCGATCTGGATCTGGCCTTCCATCGCCTTTTCGACGATGCCGGGCAGCTCACTGCGGCCACGCACGCCACCGAACGCGGAGCCGCGCCAGGAGCGACCGGTCACCAGCTGGAACGGCCGTGTGGAGATCTCCTGTCCGGCACCGGCAACACCGATGATGATACTCTGACCCCAACCCTTGTGACAGCACTCCAAGGCGGAGCGCATGAGGTTGACGTTGCCGACGCACTCGAACGAATAGTCGACGCCGCCGTCGGTCATGTCAACGATGACGTCCTGGATCGGGCCGTCGTGATCTTTCGGATTGACGCAGTCGGTGGCACCAAGCTGGGTCGCCAGTTCGAACTTGCCAGCGTTGATGTCGACTGCGAGGATGCGGCCGGCCTTCGCCATGACAGCACCCTGAATGGCACTGAGCCCGACCCCGCCGAGACCGAACACGGCGACCGTCGCGCCGGCTTCGACCTTCGCCGTGTTGAGCACCGCACCGATGCCCGTGGTTATACCGCAACCGAGCAGGCACACTTTCTCGAGCGGCGCTTCCTTGTTGATCTTGGCGATCGAAATTTCCGGGACCACGGTGTATTCGCTGAAGGTACTGGTGCCCATGAAATGGTAGATCGTCTTGCCGTCGGCGGAGAAGCGGCTGGTCTCGTCGGGCATCAACCCGCGACCTTGCGTGGAACGAACGGCCTGGCACAGGTTGGTCTTGCCGGACTTGCAGAATTTGCACTCGCCGCATTCGGGAACGTACAGCGGAATGACGTGATCACCGACTGTCAGTCCGCTGACACCGTCACCGACTTCCTCGACGACAGCGCCGCCCTCGTGACCGAGGATCGACGGGAACACGCCTTCGGGATCGTCACCGGAGAGGGTGAAGGCGTCGGTGTGGCAGACGCCAGTGGCGACATTGCGCAGCAGGACTTCGCCATCCTGCGGGCCTTCGAGATCGACTTCGATGATTTCCAGATCTTTTCCTGCTTCCCAGGCAACGGCTGCACGGCTCTTCATGAGGAGCTCCTTCGGTGTGG
>DPYP01000316.1:0-5701 GCA_003545375.1 Lentisphaeria bacterium | reverse complement strand
CACGGGCGGTCGTAGCGCGCCGGGCGCTCGAGAATGTCGGAGAAATGTTCCGCGGCCAGGACCTCGGTACCGAACAGCCGCTGCAGCATCGGGATGCCGTTGACGTGGTCGTCATGGAAGTGGCTCACCAGCACCGCATCGACCGTTGTTTTACCGAACCGCTGTTCCAGTCCTTTCATGCCATGCAATGTCGGGCGACGGTTCGACAGATGTTGTTTCTGGGGGCTGGTGTAGTCACGGGAATTGTAACCGTAGTCGATGGCCAGAACCCGGCCGCTGCCGCTGATCAGGAAATGCGTGCTGCAAATTGAATTCGATGATAAATACAGGCGCCCCGGAATAAACTCCTCGAGATCGTCTTCCTGCGGATCATCGTACCCGTCCGACACGCCTGGCTGAATGCCCTCGAGGGCGCGCATATTGGTGCGCAAGGCAGTCAGCGCGGCAGTTGGATCGTCCATTGGCGTCCCGAGGCTCGGCAGCAGGCGATCGAGCTTTTCCGCCATCAGCCGCTCGCAGCTGAACCACAGGTTGCGGCTGCCTTCGAAATCATTGTAATTGTATTGCAGCGGCGCAATCCGCGCGATCTTACCCGGCGAGTGGATCGTTTCTCCGACAAAGCCGATACGCTCCTCGCCGATCTCCACAACGAGTGAGACCGCACCGTTTGTGACACCCGCTGCAGGCACAACCTTGACTTTGGCGCCGGCAATTTCATGCGTCGCGTAATCCATCAGCCAATGATCGACCGGCACCGGAAAAACAGGACTGAATCGGTCCCAGCGGTTGTCATACGAGTTCCAGGTCTGACGCTCGCTGAAATGCTGCGCCGGGTCCAGCAGGTATTCCTGTTCCCAATACGGCGCCCAGACTTCTGCCCCGGCAGCGCTGAAAGCGCGGGCACCGTCCGTGTGGTCGCGAAAGTGGTGGGTGAGGACGACTGAAACGGGCAAATCGCCGCTTTCGGGCAGTTCGGAAAAATGCCCGGCCGCATCGCCCGAGCCGGCGTTGACCACGAGCCAGCCGGTTGGCGCCCGGAACGCATAGACAACACAGCTGTCGGGGAATTGCCAGATTTGATTTGTGAGTGGTTCCCAAGTCATTTATTCACCGTGGTTAGTCATTCGATTCTTAAACTTTGGAAGGTAAAGTGGAAGTGCGCATTGCGCAACCGATGCACATGAGCAGTTTGATCTCACGCTTCCGGGGGAATTGGCTTGATCCGGCTGTGTGTGCCCGCGACACAGCGCCGGCACAATTACTACAAAACTCAAAATCGTTGAGGAACACAAAATGGCAGACGACCCTTTGAGACTCCTATCGATCGGTGCTCACCCCGCCGACGTCTTCGATCAGTCGGGCGGCACCATGGCCCACCACGCCAAGAAGGGTGACTGGGTAGGCTGTGTCGTTCTCACTCACGGTGCCCGGGTGCACGACAAAGTCATCAGCAACGACCTGTTCAAGAGCGAACGCGTGCCGGAGGCTGGAGATCTGGAGCGGATGATGGAGGAACGGGCCCAGATCAAGAAGGAGGAGGTCCGCAAGGCCTGCGGCATCCTCGGGTTTGGGAACATCCACTTCTTCGACGAGGACGACCGGTTCCTGATGCGGACCGAGGAAAACGTCACCCGTCTGGCCCGGCTGATCCGCCAACTCAAACCCGACATCGTCCTGACCCACTTCCCCCGCGAGGGGGACACCTTCACCAACCCCCACGCCACCGCCGGCCAGATCACCCTGAACGCCATCGACCTGGCCACCGGAGTCGATCCGGGGGACGCGTCGCCTCCGCACCGCGTCGCCCAGACCTTCTTCTTCGGCGAGGGCGGCGCCCCGCTACCATCCAGTGTCTGGGATGCCCAGGGCGGATATTACAACGAAGTATTCATCGACATCAGCGACTGTGTCGAGCAAAAGCTGGCCTCCCTCGACTGCCTGGTCAGCCAGGGTTATGGCGGCGCCTACGCCCGCAAGCGCATCGAAACCAGCGACGGTTCCTTCGGCATGAGCGGCCACGTCCCGTACGCCGAGGCCTTCATCCGCAACAGCTCTGAAACCCACTACTACCTGCCGCTGACCGACTACGCGCTGCAACTGGCCCGTTCATCGGACCACGAAATAATCGAAAGATCGTCCGTCAGGATAAAAGTGGACTGATTCTCCTTCGCGGTGACCCGGGATGGCGGTTGCACCTAAGTGGCCCGAGCATGAACGGAATAGGCTTATGAATGTAGAGAACCCGATTATCGACCATATCGGGGAGCTCCGGGAGTATGATCCCCAGGGGCAGCTGGACCGCGATCACGTATCGCTTGTCGACAGGCAGCGTCTGAACCGCTGGGTAACCTGCTTTCAAAGTCCCGATGACACGATCTACCTGCACGCCGGATCGCAGTCAACGGATGCGGGGCAGACCATCGTCAAGCGAGACAAGATGCCGTTCAATGAGATGCTTGCAGTGCCCGAAGGAGCAGTCTTCAGCACGTCCGGGATGTTCCTCGCGCTTGATGCGCTCGTGAACTTCGAGGCGCCGGGGCGTTATAGCGTCCGGACCTGGCGTGGCGAAGAACCGCTCGGTGCCGTGGAAGGGCAGGCGACGTTGCACATAGAGAGCGGCCCCGGCCCGCGTGAGCAGTTTCCCGGTGAATGGTATGGGCTTTACGTCCACCGCAGCATCGTGCAAAGAAATGATGGCGCCCTGCTTGCTACGCTGGAAGGCAACCTGGCAGATGACACAGAACAGCCCAACGACGAATGGAGCAAAACCGAAAGTCGCTACCGGGGCCGGTCAGTCGTCGTCATCTCTCTCGACCAGGGGGTGAGCTGGGAATTCCTCTCGACCATAGCGGTTTCACAAGCAGGCGATCCGGTGGGTGAGGGCTTCGGTGAACCCACGATGATACAACTGAACGACGGCCGGTTGCTCTGCCTGATGCGAACCGGGCACTACACGCCGATGTACGCGTCGTGGAGCAACGATGGCGGCGCCAGTTGGTCCGAGCCGGCGTACACAGGACTCGATCGCGGCTGTGATCCCTGCCTTTTGCAACTCCAGGACGGCCGGGTGGCGGTCAGCTATGGCAAACGGTTTCCCGAGGGCTGGTCGCGTTTGCGCAGTGACCACGAGCGCTGGAAGTACCCGGGGCAAGGGCTTATCAGATTGGCGATCAGTGAGGATGGCACGGGCGAGTCATGGCAGGTGGCAACGATTGGCAGAGAGATGGGCTCCTGCTACTCCACGATTATCGAAGTTGAGCCAGGTGTCCTGTTCTGTCAGGTCGATGGCTGGTTTTGGCATGTGCAGTTGGCCTGATCTGGAACGGGAAAGAAGGCACTATTTGAAGAATGGCCAGACTAATTAAGACAGGCTAATGGGCGCAACACGCTTACCACAGGATCGATTCGCCGGAGACGAGCGATCGACCTTCTTCCATCGAGTTGTGTCCGCACGATAGTGCCCGCGCCTACGCCTGCGAGTCGATGCTGAATGACTCTGCCGATACGGCCTGTATCGCAAGACGACGAAAAAATCCCCCCCGCGTCACCACCGTGCCGCGCCACGCGATCTCAAAATCGATATTTTGATGCTGCTATGCATGATAGACCAACTCCGTGCGCGAACTCCAGGCACGCCGCTGCCAACAACAGCAGCCAACCTCTGCCAGGGCGGCACAACCGCCGGCCGTGAGGGTGGTCCCGGTCACGCCATGAAAATCGACGGCGGGTAGGCCTGTGTGGGATCGCCCCGATGATTGCCGGCCGGGTCTTCGCCGCGCGCCAGATAGGTGGGGAATATTTCGTCGACCTGGCCGTGATAAGCGACGGCGGCAGGGATGTAACGAATGCCAAAAGACACACGTGTCACCGGATTGGAACTGGCGTCCGACCCGTGGATGATCCGGCCGTCGTGGATGGATGCCTGATTCGGTTCCAGGACGAGATCCATTGCGGTCGACTCGTCGAACTGGTCCGCGTTGACCTCGGAGTGAAATACTTCCGTGGCCTGGTCGTCGACGTCGTGATACTGCGAATACCCGTGCCGATGGCTCCCGGGAATGACCCGCAGGCAGCCGTTCCCGCGAGTCGCCGGGCTCAGCGCGATCAGCACACTGACCACTTTCATCGGTTGGAGCCGGTCCTTCCAGTACGACGAATCTTCGTGCCACGACACGCGTTTGCACCTTTCCGGGGTTTTCCGCAGGAAGTGCGATGCGAACACTGCAATGTTTGGCCCGGTCAGCGGTTCGACCAGGTCCAGCAGCTCGTCGGCAAAGATCCAGTCGAACATCGTCGGGTCCGCCCAGTGCGGGCAATCGATCAACTGGATATCCGGCATGTCCACGGCGGCTGCTTCGAACTTTTCTTCGGTGATTTTCTGGAGGCCGGAGAACTTCTTCGGCGGCAGCACCGAGCGATCAATGATAATCGCACCGTCGCGTTGGTATACGGCGATTTCCTCGTCAGTGAGTATAGCGCTCATGATTCAATGTACTCCAGTGTTTGAAAGATAAGGGATGCCTTTCGACCACTTCGGCAAGCTCAGGGCAGGCCTGCTCAGGATCTGCGACGGGATGCTGGATATGGGGTTGCTCTCTATTTCTTCCGCTTGTCACGGATATAGAGGGCCTTCGAGTTGGTGGTACCTATTTGCCTTTCGTCGATGTCAAAAAGCTTTGTTGCAGAAACCAAGTCGCCCAGCTTTCGATACCCGTAATTGCGCGGGTCGAACTCGGGAGATTGTTTTGCAATATTGCTGCCGACGGGTGCCAGGTGAGCCCATCCGCTTTCATCCGAGGAAGCTTCCACTGCATTACGCAACAGACTTACCAGTCTTGTTTCCTGTTTCAGCGCGGCGCTGGATTTCTTGACGTTCGGTTCACTTTCATCAGTCTTCACACGAAGGACTTCGGTGTAAATGAACTTGTCACAAGCCGAAACAAAAGACGAAGGCGTCTTTTGCTCACCGAAACCATAGACTAATAATCCCGACTCTCTGATTCTTGACGCCAGCTTGGTGAAATCGCTGTCACTCGACACGATGCAAAATCCATTGAAGTTACCGGTGTACAACAAGTCCATTGCGTCAATGATCATTGCGCTGTCCGTTGCATTTTTTCCTTTTGTATACGCAAATTGCTGCATGGGCTGAATAGAATACTGCAATAGAACCTCTTTCCATCCTTTCAGGCCGGGCATTGTCCAGTCGCCATAGATTCTCTTGACGCTGGCTATGCCGTAATTTGCTATCTCCGTCAGTAAATCATCGACAATGCCTGGTTGTGCATTGTCGGCGTCAATCAAAACAGCCAACTTGTCGGTGGCTTCCATAGCTTTGTACTTCTCCAGTTAGGTCTATCGCTGGGGACGCGGCCCTTGCATCCGGGCCGCCCTTTGCCAATGATTGATGGATTTTGGGGGGAGCCGTGGGACAGAGTCTACGGCCTTTTGGCAGGGGAGTCAAGGAGATGTTCCTGGTCTGCCCCTCGCCGCTGAATCTCACGGACTGGGCGTGCCCGGCACGTTGTCCGGCGGCGTATGGATGCCGTTGGACGGCGTTGACGAGGGCAACGGCACGATCGCTGTGCTGCCGGGTTGGCATACCAGTGGGGCGTTGCCCACCAACGCCCGGCCGGGAGGAGAATCATGTTTCGGCGCTCATGGACAGGCAACTGTGAACGCCGTGCCCCCCGCCCCCCCC
>DPYP01000590.1:4939-5561 GCA_003545375.1 Lentisphaeria bacterium | reverse complement strand
ACATTGGCACAAATGAAAGCGACCGCTACTATAGTGAACGCCGTTTAACGTGTCAATAGGCTTAACTATTGCCTGAACAAAAACACCCGCGGCCGCCTTTCGGCACACAAGGGGAGGGCGTCCAGGCACTGTCCATGCATATTGTCCTCGCTCCAGATTCGTTCAAAGAATGTCTTTCCGCCCAGGGTGTCTGCGACAGCCTCACGCGAGGCATTCGACGCGCCGTGCCCGATGCCATAGTCACCACCGCGCCGATGGCGGATGGTGGTGACGGCACGCTCGATGCCTTCCTGACACTCGGCAGCAACGAGGAACGCACGGTCGCGGTCACCGATCCGCTGGGGCGCAGTATCCGTGCCCGCTACGCCTGGGAGCCGGCGGCGCGCGAGGCGTTTATCGAAACGGCGACAGCCTGCGGGCTCGAGCTGCTGAGCGTCGACGAACGCAACCCGCTGCGCACCACGACGTTCGGGGCCGGGCAGATTTTCGCCCAGGCCATTGCCGACGGGGCGCAGTCGGTGTTCCTGACGATCGGGGGCAGTGCCACCAATGACGGTGGCACCGGGTTCGCCCGGGCCATGGGTTACCGATTTCTCGATGCCTCCGGCAAAGATTTGCCGGA
>DPYP01000590.1:0-4548 GCA_003545375.1 Lentisphaeria bacterium | reverse complement strand
TGCCACATCGTGATCGCCTGCGACGTCGACAATCCGCTGCTCGGAGCCAATGGCGCCGCGGCAATCTTCGGGCCGCAGAAGGGCGCTTCACCCGAAGAAGTGGTGCAGCTCGACGCCGGCCTTGCAAACTTCGCAGATTGCCTGGCCCGCGACCTCGACTGGGACAGCCGCGACACGCCGGGCGCCGGCGCTGCCGGAGGTCTGGGCAGCGGGCTGATGGCATTCTTCGGCGGCAGGCTGCTGCCGGGTGTCGAGGTAATGATCGATGCGATCCAGCTCGAGGACAAAATCACCGAAGCGGATCTGGTGATCACCGGGGAAGGGCGCACCGACGGCCAGACACTGCGCGGCAAAGTGTGCGCCGGCGTTGCGAAGACCGCCGCAGCGCATGGTGTCCCGTGCGTCATCCTTTCCGGAGCAGTCGACGGTGACTTCCGCCAGTTATACAGCCAGGGCGTAACGGCAGTATTCAGCATCAGCCCCGGGCCACGGACGCTGACGGAAGCCTATGCCGCAGCCGAAGACGATTTGGCGGCGGCGGCGGAGAACGTTGTGCGATTGGTTGAGTAGAGATTGCACATGCCATTTCAAGCACCGCGAATCACGAGCACCTAGGCTCGTGAAACGACCCTGGTCGTACGATGGGTGCACCGGTGGCCCACCTGATACCTGAACACTACCCCTACCAATTCCCTCGCTTTACCCCGCCGGTGCCGAACTGCTGACGGATGGCATCCACTGCAGCGTCGAGCTCGACGTTGCGTTCATCTTCTGCCTGTTGCCCGTCAGCTTCACCGAACAGATCCGGCTGGATCAGGTCCGCATCGTCGGCCTCACCCGAGAGGCCGGATACACCGAAGCCAACCAGCCGAACGGGCTGACCGGACTTCTCACGCGTAAGCAGCTCAAAACCGGCGTCGATCAGGCGTCGGTCCTGATGGGTTGGCGGGTCGAGACGCTGCTGTCGGGTGATCGTCTTAAAATCGGACCAGCGCAGCTTGAGATGGACCGTGCACGCGGTGCGTTGTGAAGGGCGCAGGCGGCCGCCGACTTTTTCTATCAGCCCCAGCAGCGTGCGCTCGACGGTTTTCCAATCGGTGCAATCGGTACCGAAGGTGTGTTCATTTGAGATGCTCTTGTCTGTTGACTCGGTCACAATAGCGCGATGGTCGATGCCAAAGGCGCGTTGATACAGGTGCTCCGCGGTCCTTTCGCCGAACATCTGCGTCAATTGATCCTGGGACATGGCTTGGACCTGGCCGATATGTGAGATGCCCTTTGCCGCCAGTCGGGCTGCGGACTTTTCGCCAATCCCCCAAATCCGGCGAATCGGCAAGGGTGCCAGGAAGCTGGTAATTTTCCCGGGATCCCGGGGCACGACAGTGAGTCCGTCGGGCTTATTCATGTCACTGGCGAGCTTGGCCAGATATTTATTCCCGGCCACGCCGATTGATGCTGTCAACTGCAGTTCATCCCGAATCTGCGTCCGGATCGCCTCGGCAGTGGCGATGTCGCTACCGCGCAGATGCATCGAGCCGGTAATGTCGAGAAAGGCCTCGTCGATGGATAGCGGTTCGACAAACGGCGTGTATTGTTCGAATATCGCGAAAACCTGTTTCGAGACTTCGCCGTAACGCTTGCCGCGGCAGGATACATAAATTCCATGCGGACACAGCTTGTAAGCCTGACGCGCCGGCATGGCCGAGTGTACGCCGAACTTGCGTGCCTCGTACGAACACGTCGAAACAACACCGCGAGCATCGGGCGGGGCCCCGACGATGACGGGTTTGCCACGCAATTCCGGGTTGTCACGCTGTTCGACAGCCGCAAAGAAGGCGTCCATGTCGACGTGCAGAAAAGTTGTCAGCGGCGTTTTCATTCGAAAATGCATTCGGGTTGATGAACCGTAATCGTGATTGTCACAGATTGCTAATGGAATTCCAGACCGCCGGGGTGTGTTGATGCGATTCCTTGTGCTGAGTTGTTTCCTGCTGATGCTTCATCCACTGGTTGCGACGGACACCGTCCCGTTGCCAGCGCCGGCTGCAACGATCCAAGCAGGCGGCGGGACCGAACCTGCAACGGGCGATATTGAACCGTCCGAGACGGATACCCCTGACGACGGGCTGGCCGCGGTGTCGGCCGATCATTCCTACCGAATTCTGAAGAACTTCGGACATATCGCCAGCAGCAATACGAAGGAAATTCTGGCTGAGATAGCCGGCTTTTTCGTGATTGTGATTGTCGGCATTATCGGCGGCGGCATCTTTGGGTTCATGACCGGGATCCTGCTGTATCTGCTGCTGCGCAAGCGCGGCTTCTTCAAGTCTCCCTGGCGCTGGATGTTTCTTTTCAACTGGCTGTGGCCGTTGGCTTTCGTCGTTGGCTTCACGTTATCCGGTATGATCGCGCTTCCTTCGATCCTCGGCAGTGTCGATGCCATTTCGACTTTGAGGTCCAAGCGCCCGATCGAGCGCATGGTTTCCAGCATCTACGTTGCCATAGCCCTCGACGATGCCGGACATCAGCTTGACGGCAGTGAATCGAGCGCGGAACTGGCGGCGCTGCTGACGAAATACGAGGGTCTTCGCGAAGTCGATGATCAAAAAATCACCGACGCCGTGAACAAAGTGATTGGTGGGATGATCCGCAAAGGTGAAGTGGATGGCTGGCTGGATCGGGTGAAGCACTGGATGTTGCGTCAAGGGGTTGAGTGGGTGATCGATTTCACTATCGACAAGGAATCAAAACTCACGTGGATCGCGGACGTCGGCTTATTGGCTCTGGACGATATGAGTCCGGAGGTGTTTGAGGCATTCGCTGCCGATAACGGGGACGCGGTGGCGCGCCTGGCCGATGTACGTGAACATTTCGAGGTCATCCGCAACGCGATCAGGGTACAGGTGATCATTTTGATGGTGCAGAATATCCTGGTAGCTTTGGCGGTCGGGCCGGTGCCGATATTTCTGGTGCTGTTGATATTCCGGATCGGTGTAAGAAAGAGTGAGACAGTTGAAGAGTTGTAGGGGTTGAAGAGTTGGGATGTGGGGCAATCGAGATTGGTCGCGTGCGATCGCCGAGCGCATGGCGCATGCGGCCTCAAATCACAGTTGATCACTTTCGGCGGCCAGTGCTTCGGTCAACTCTGGAATCGCTTGCCCGACGTCGCCAAGTAACTCTTTGAGACGCCCGAGCGTGTCCGCTTCGAACCGCAGCGTGATCACTGGCTCCGTGACGCTGGCGCGACAGAGTGCCCAGCCATCGGGCCAGTCGAGCCGGACGCCGTCCACGGTAGTCGCAGGCAGGTCCGGAAAGGCGGCACGAAACTGCTCGACCATGCCGGCACGGATGTCCTCCGGCAGGTGAACGCGAATGTCGCGGGTGATTATCGGCACCGGAATGTCGTCGATAAGCTGGGAAAGCGGACGCTCGGCGTGGCTGCAAATGCGCGCAGCGAGCAGGGCGGTGTAGAGCCCGTCATCCCCGTAGTCGAGTTCGCGGAAGAAAATATGTCCACTGATTTCGACGCCGAAGTGGGCCTGCTCGGCCATCATCCGGCTGCGAATGAAGCTGTGGCCGGAGCGTTCCATGCAGGCCTGGCCGCCGAGCGCATCGACCTCTCGTCGCAGGATGTCGGAGCATTTCAGGTCGTAGACGACCTTGACGCTGTCGAGATGGTGCAGCACGTGGTGGACGAAGAACACCCCGAGACGGTCGGCTTCGACCGGGCGGCCGAGCTCGTCGATCAGTACGACGCGATCGCCGTCCCCATCGAAAGCTACGGCCAGGTCGACACCGACATCACGCACGACGTCGCAGGTGCGTTCGAGATTTGCCAACACCGCAGGGTTCGGATCACGATCCGGGAACCTGCCGTCCGGGGTGCAGTGCAGCGGTACGACATCGTGTCCCAACCGGTCGATAATCGGCGGTGCCCAATCGGCATAGCAGCCATTGCCGGCGTCGACGAGAACGCGCAGCGGCCGCCCGAAAGCATCGCCGAATTCTTCCGACAGCCAGGCATGATATGCATCCCGCACAGAGATGGCCTCGATGCTGCCATTGCCTTCGCGATAGTCCCGGCGATCGATGCGATCGACCAGACGCCCGATGCCGGCCGGTATCGTCGGCTGATTATTCAGCATCAGTTTGATGCCGTTGTACTCGGGTGGGTTGTGGGAGGCCGTGACGATCACGACGTGGTCGGTTTGCAGGAAGCGCTTGGCGAAGTACGCGACCGGCGTGGGCACGATGCCGATGTCCAGCACCTTGCAACCAGCAGCGGCCAGTCCCTCCGCGACAGCTTTCTTGAGGGCAGGGGTGCTGGGGCGCACGTCGCCACCGAGCACGACTGCGCCGCCGTCGATCTCGGAGCCGGCAGCGCAGCCTGCGGCATAGGCAGTCGGCTCATCAAGCTGCGAACCGTAGAGGCCGCGGATATCGCAGGCTTTGAAGATTGAAGGGGGCATGAGAAAATCAGAGTGGTTGAACAGTACAATAACGAACTCCGAACACAAATTCTCATCTTCGTGGTAACTCGCCATACCG
>DPYP01000201.1:7387-7548 GCA_003545375.1 Lentisphaeria bacterium | reverse complement strand
GCCAGATCGATCGCCGTCACCAGCAGCGACTGGTCGGTGACAATCCCGAGACAGGCTGTTGCCTCATTGTCAATGACGGCGGCGATCCGCGGTGTGTTGTAGCTGTCGTGCTCGTAGTCCATCGCCAGCAGTACTGTCGAAAGCGCGTCGCGCGGACTGAG
>DPYP01000201.1:6630-6993 GCA_003545375.1 Lentisphaeria bacterium | reverse complement strand
ACCAGCTTCACGCAATTGTAGGCGATGTACGGGTTCTTGTAAATATCGTCTTCGTGCCCGGGTTTCGGCAGGATAGCGACGCTGTTCTCGAGGATCCTGGCTTCGCGGTTCGGGAACGAACGGGACGAAACCCGGTACAACCCGCATGCTGCGCCGTTGGCATTGCGCCCGACGGCAACGATTCGACCAACATACATTCTTCGACTCCTTGTCCTGTTGTTTCGGCAGTAACGACCCAAGTCCCAATGTAGCGGGTTCCCTATAGATTTCACATTTGTCCGCAGTTCGTTGCGGATTACGTCGCAAATTCGACGCTACAAACCGATCGCCACGAAAACAGACGCACTGCAGTGTCGGGGGGGG
>DPYP01000201.1:0-6310 GCA_003545375.1 Lentisphaeria bacterium | reverse complement strand
GGGGGGGGATGGATGTTCCGCGCGACGCGATCAGATACCACGTCGTCGACGAGCGTTTCGACTCTTTCCGCGACAGGCGGTCACGGGCGAAAAATCGATGGGTACTGTATGTTCGCGTGGACGATCTTAGCTCCACAGCGGCATTCGCACTTTTCGGCCTCTTTTGCGTGTCCTGCAGCAGCGTTGAGCGCTCAGACATCGATTTCGTGCAAATGGCGCACGATTTGGCGAAAGCAGGAATCCTTTTCCTTTGTCAGCTGTATTTCCTTGATCTTCTTGACGCCTGTGTTGATATCCATCTTGCAGCGGCAGTAGTCGTTGAACAATGCGAAGTCCTGCAGGCTGGGGATCGACAGTTGCTCGGCAACATTGACGCACAGGCCTTCCTCGGCGAGGATGTCGATGACTTTCGTAGTGCTCGCCATGTCAAGACCGAGATTCATCGTAACTTCATTGACGACATCCTTCAGCGGGTACGAAATTGGCGTATCTGGCTCCGCCTGGACGTGGGCGCCGGCATAAATCAAAAACAGCTGGTTGACCAGCGGAAAAATTCGGTTCTCCAGCAGCAGCGGGTGCAGGTAACCGGAGTTGATGCGCACACGATCGGCGAGCGAGAAGACGATCTTCTCCATCCACGGCGGCAACTTGCGCAGTTCGTCGAGCATTAGTTCGTACGTGATGATCAGCGTTTCTGTGTCTTCGGTTGCTGTGACCGTCGCTGTGCGCGCACCCTGGCCGATTCCGGCCATCTCGCCGACGATTTCGCCCGCACCGATCTCGGCAATCGTCATGTTTCGGCCGTTGACGCTGCGATGAATTTTGGCCTTGCCGCTGATAATGACGAACGTCTCTTTCGATTTGTCGCCGGCCTTGATGATCTCCTGACCGACTCGGAACTGCCGAATACCGCCGGAACGTCTGCCGGCGAGGAACGCTTCAACGTCGTCGATCAGGTCCTGGCAGCTTGCGTAGCGCTTGTCCTTGGTCGGTGCCATAGCATGCAGGATGATACGTTCGACTGCTTTCGGAATCTGGGCGCGCGGATTGCGCTTGGACGGCACCTCGTACTGGCAGCGTTCGGCGCGCTGCAGAACATCGATCATGTTCTCGCCTTCGTACGGCGGTAAATGCGTGAAAATCTGGTACAGCGTTCCGCCGAGCAGGAAGATGTCGGTTTTCTTGTCGATTGCGGACGGTTCGCCGAGCACCTGTTCCGGCGCGATGTAGGCCAGGCTGCCCTTGATGACACCGTCTTCGGTGCGGCTTGGGTTGTGCTCGATGATCTGCGAGCTGTCTTGTGCCTCTTCGAATGCCGTGTTGTCGTCTGCATCGACGTATTTGGCCAGGCCCCAGTCCATCAGAAGCACTTCACCAAACTTGCCGACCATGATATTTTCCGGCTTGATGTCCCGGTGGATGACGCCGTGCGAATGGGCGTACGCCACGGCATTGCAAACCTTCAGAAAAATGTCCAGCAGGCGGTGGCGGGTGTAGTGCCGCACATAATCCGGATCTTCGCGGGCAACCATCCTGATGACGTTCGTGAGCGGTTCGCCGTCAATCAGCTTCATCGTGTAGTACGGCAGAGAGCTGCCTTCGATCACGCCGATCTCATGAATCGGTACGATGTTGGGATGCTCGAGCTGCGCCGTGATCCGGGATTCCTCGATGAATGAACTGACTTTGGGCTCTTGGTGCAGGATTTGTGGCGGAAGAACCTTCATCGCCGTCGTGCGGCGCAGATCCTGGTCGTAGACGGTATAGATCACACCCATGCCGCCACGGGCCAGCTGGTCGCGCACGATGTAACGCCCATGCTGGCGTTCACGATTGAGCAGGCGCTGCGTGATCTGGAGCATTTTTTCGCTGAAACCGGGCATCGATTCCAGGATTTGATCCGCCAGCTTGACGTCGTTGGTGCTGAGTTCGAGCCGTTCGCTTTTCATACACCTGAAGTCCTTCGAGGGCTGATAAAACTGTGGGAAGGATCGGGATGCTTTGCCAGCAATATACGTTAGAATAAGATGAATGCATACAACCCTGCCAGGGGGAGTGGAACAATGTCGGGAAAGCCCAAATCAGTGAGAGGGATCGGCGCAGTGGCAACCGCTTTTACCCCTGGCTTCGACAGCGGCCGGGCCGATTCTTGCGCCTTGGTCAAGACTCCGATTACTACCGGCGAAGGGGCCGCTTTCTGAGATGCCCGAATCTTCCGACAGACCAGCATCCGCCGTCGGCCGCCCGGTCAATGACTGGGTCGTCGAGCTGGTGCAGATCATGGCTTGCCTGCGTGCCGCCGACGGCTGCCCCTGGGATCTCGAGCAGGACCACACGACGCTCAAGCGTTACCTCATCGAGGAAGCCTACGAACTAGTCGACGCCATCGACGACGGCGACGATGAGCATCTGGCTGACGAACTGGGTGACGTCCTGCTGCAGATTGTCTTCCACTGCCAGATAGCGCGTGAGACCGATCGTTTTGACCTGCAGACCGTGGCGCGGACGATCTGCGAGAAACTCATTCGGCGGCACCCGCATGTCTTCGGTGACACCACCGTTGATGACGCTGCCGGTGTCGTGCGGCAATGGGAGGAGATCAAGGCCGACGAGGGTGCCGGCAAGAAAAGAGCCTCTCGGCTCGACGGTGTGCCGCGTCATCTGCCGGCGCTGTTGCAGGCCGAGAAGATGCAGAAAAAGGCGGCCAAGGTTGGTTTTGACTGGCCCGATGTTGCCCCGGTGATTGACAAGCTGGAGGAGGAAGTGGCGGAACTCAAAGCGGCCATCGCCGGGCGGAATCCGGAGGCTATCGCCGCGGAGGCGGGTGACCTGTTGTTCACCATCGTCAATCTCAGCCGGTTCTGCGATTTCAACGGGGAGGAGGCGCTGCGCGAAACGATCGCCAGGTTCCGCGATCGGTTCACCTTCATCGAAGCTGCTGCGGCTCAGCAGGATCGTGAGCTCGAAGATATGACTCTTGCGGAGCTTGACGCCTTGTGGGACCAAGCGAAAGAAAGGTAGCTGCTGCAATGCCTGTGCAATACCAGGCTGCTGCCGTTTCGCGCAACCTTTCAGCCGCTGGTCGTGATCGTTTTTCCGTGCGCCGTGGTTTACCGGTTGACGGAGAACGTGCCGGCGTCGGTGGCCTTTGCGAAGGTGCTGATGTTTCTCAAATCACCGGCTCCGCACAGCGGCTGTGCTGGCCATTCATGTGGTTGTCAGCGGTGTGTACGCGTTGGTGCAGGCGTTGGCGTATCGGCGCGGCGGCGTGTTGCTCCTTGTAATTTATGCTGGTACGTTTTACAGTCGGTTCCTCGTGCACCTGATAGCCTGATTTTCCGTTCTAACCTTTTGACTCTTGAACCGTCTTCCTATGCAGGCAGTTGTTTTGGTCAGCGGCGGCATGGATTCCGCCACCCTGTTGTACTACGTCGTGCAGACGCTTGGATATGACGAAGTCTATGGGGTGTCGTACGCCTATGGTCAGAAGCACGACCGTGAAGTGGAGATGGCGAAGTGGCAATGTGAGCAGCTCGCGGCGGTCAAGGACTGGCGGCTGATCGACGTCTCGGTGCTCGGGGATCTGACTCTGGGCGCTTCGGCATTGACCGACCGCAGCATCGATGTGCCGGCGCTCGCGGCATTGACTGAGGATGAACTGTCACAACCGCCGACGTACGTGCCGAACCGCAACATGATTCTGCTGTCACTGGCGGCGGCGTACAGCGAAAGCCGCGGCTGCCGCACGGTCTTTTACGGTGCCCAGGCGCAGGACGATTACGGCTACTGGGACTGCACAGTCGATTTCCTCGAGCGTCTCAATCGCGTACTGTCGCTGAACCGGCGGCACGCGGTGGAGATTCAGGCGCCATTCATGACTATGCGGAAAGTCGATGAACTGCGAATCGGCCAGGAACTTGGTGTAGATTATGGCCGTACCTGGAGTTGCTATCGTGGCGGCGAAAAGGCTTGCGGCAACTGTCCGGCATGCGTCGAGCGTTTGAAAGCTTTTGCCGAGTTCGGCACGGTCGATCCTGTGGAATACGAATGAGGTTTCAGGAATTGGGACAAAATGTGCGCGCCCGCCAGGGCCATGACTGAAACCTGACAACCGAACGCATTTTAAGTGGTGTTCAATATGCGGATCGCGGCGCAGGCGGCGCCGAAGCCGTTATCGATGTTGGTAACCGTGACGCCGCTGGCACAACTGTTGAGCATGGCGAGGAGGGCTGTGATGCCGTCGTAGCTGGTGCCGTAGCCGACACTGGTTGGCACAGCGATAACCGGTGCCCGGACAAGGCCGCCGACGACACTGGGCAGTGCCCCTTCCATGCCGGCAATGGCAATGATCACCTGGCAATCGGCGAGTTCGTCGAGCCGCGCCAGCAACCGATGGAGACCGGCGACCCCGACATCTGAAATGCAACGCGGCTCGAAGCCGAAGAAACGGAGCGTTTCGCTGGCTTCGTCGGCGACTGCGCCGTCGGAGGTGCCGGCCGACAGTACCGCGACTCGGCCATGGCGTTTTTCCGGCTGGTGATGGAACACCGCGAATAGGCGGGCGGTCGGAACGTGTACTGCCTGCGGAAATTCTGCCGCCAGTGCTGTAGCGGCCGTGTCGTCGAGCCGCGTCACGAGGACGTTGCTGGCGTGCTCGAGAAAATTTCGAATGATCGCGGCGATCTGATCCGCAGATTTGCCGTCACCGTAAATAACTTCCGAAAACCCACAACGAACAGCGCGCTGATGATCGATCTGTGCGAAGCCGAGATCTGCGGTTTCGAGGCTACTCAGCGTTTTGGCGGCTGCGGCCACGTCGAGTTCGCCGGCAGCAAGGCGTTGCAGGATGTCATTGAGTTGTTGCGAATTCATAATCCGAGGAGTTGATGATGAAAAAGTTGTTGATCCCGGGCATTGCCCTGGCGGTTCTTGTCTGTTCTAACTTAGTGGCTCGGGCCGACGGGGCCAAGTCCGATGACTACGAAGGCGACCGCGCCAAGCGTCGCGAACAGCTCAATCCCGTCAAGGTCCTGACTCAGATGGCGTCGAAAGGTAATGCCGAAGCGCAGATGCAGCTCGCCACGGTGTATTACATTGGTGACCTTGGTATCGAGAAGGATCTGGTCAAAGCGGTTTACTGGTTCAAGCAAGCCGCCGAACAGGATGTGGCGCTGGCAAGATTCAATCTGGGCCTGTGCTACGAGGGCGGCGTTGGTGTTCCGCAGAGCGAAGACACCGCCATTGAATATTACATGCAGGCTGCCAAGCGTGGTGTGATAGCGGCCCATGTCAATGCGGCGTTGCTCTACCGTAAGCGTGGCGACCATGGCATGGCGACAGAGTTGTTCGGGTTGGCAGCGCAAAAGGGCAACCTCGACAGTATGCGCGAATACGGCCTATGCCTGATCAAGGGTGTCAAGGGCCGCAACCGGGAGGGTGAGGAGTTTTACCTGCAGAACACCGATGAAGGCTTGAAGTATGTTGAGGCGGCCGCCAGTCGCGGCGATGTGCCGTCGCAACTGCTGCTCGCGGATTGCTACGCCGGTCTCTACCCCAACGTCAAATCCGATCCGGCGAAGGTCAAGAATTATCTGTGGCAGGCTGTGCACAACGATTCGGTTGAGGCGATTGCCAAGGTGGGATACTGCTATGAATACGGTGTCGGCGTCACACAGGACTCTGCGACGGCGGTGGTGTGGTATCGAAAGGCTGCCGGGCGCGGGCATCTGCAGGCGATGGTGAACATCGGCCATTGCTATGGCACGGGCAAGGGTGTGGCGATGGACTTGGACGAAGCACTCAAGTGGTACAAAAAGGCGGCGGCCGAGAACTTCCCGACCGCGATCTACAACCTCGGGGTCTGCTACGCAAACGGCTCGGCTGTGGCGGTGGACGAGAGCGAAGCGTTCAAGCATTTCCGGTCAGCGGCGAACATGGGCAGTCCCAAGGCCCAGAAAGCCCTCGCCAAATGTTACGGCGAAGGCATCGGCACTGCAGTTGATCCCTTGCAGGCTCAATACTGGCTCGACGTTGCCAATGGCCTCCGGGACCTCGGCAACGAGATCACCGAGTTGCCGGAAAAACTCTGAGTTCTGAGCCCGAGAACCCGCGGTCTTCAGCCTCGGAATATGTATGCAGTGCCAGCCCCTCCCGGCCGCGCATTGCCACTTGGAAAGTAGATCGATTCTCCGCGCCCGTTCAACGCTATGGGCATAGCATTTTGCCGTTGCCGCTGTATACTTACCGGCTTTGTTTTTTTGATTCTGGAGTGACCGTTATGCATCCCTATCGAACCCATACATGCAACGAA
>DPYP01000116.1:0-3446 GCA_003545375.1 Lentisphaeria bacterium | reverse complement strand
ACGGCATCCTGCCCTTCACCGGCGCAAATGCCGACAAGTCCATCCTCTATGAACCCGGTTCTCCGACAAACCTCGAATATGAGAAACTGCTGAGCACGCTCGAGGGCAACGATACAGCGCAAAACCCTCGCGGCATAAAGTTTCTGGACTTGTCTGATGCCGACTATGACGACGCCTGGGACGAGGAACTGAACGTCGTACTCGACCTCGACTACGACAGTTCCATCGACAGCGCGCTGATTCGAGGCTCCGGTACGCTGAATACCGAAATTGTCATCTGGTCTGCCGGCCCGGACGGTGACGACAACGACGACGACGGCCACGTCGACAACGATGACAACGTCAATTCCTGGGACAAATAGCGGTTTCCGATGCCTGTGCGTGATTTTCGCGAACTGCGGCACGACCAGTGCCTGATCGCCCCCTCCATCCTGGCGGCGGACTTCGCGTGCCTCGCGGAGCAGATCAAGGCGGTTGAATCCGCCGGTGCCGATCTGCTGCACATCGATATCATGGACGGCCATTTCGTGCCGAACCTGTCGATGGGCCCACCGATAATACATGCACTGCGACCGCATTCCGAACTACTGTTCGACGTCCACCTGATGCTGACGCATCCGGCCGAGTACATCCAACCGTTCATCGATGCGGGCGCCGACAGCATCACAATTCATGTCGAGTCCGACAGTGATGTTGCCGCGACCCTCGAGCTGATCCACGAGCAAGGCATCACCGCCGGGATTTCCCTGCGCCCCGGAACCCCGGCGGCGGCAGTGCAACCCTTCCTCGATGCAGTCGAACTGGCCCTCGTAATGACGGTTGAGCCGGGCTTCGGCGGCCAATCCTTTCGCCACGACATGCTGCCGAAGATCGAGACCATTCGCGGCTGGCTCGACGAACAGGGCTCGCAAGTGCATCTGCAGGTGGATGGCGGTATCGACAGCGATACCGCACCGCTGGTGTATCAAGCCGGGGCGCGTAATCTGGTGGCCGGCACCAGTGTGTTTCGCAATCCCTCCGGGGTCGCGGCGGCGATCAGCTCGCTGCGTCCGGGGACTTCCGGCTGAGCTACAGGCAGAAGCTGCCGGCAGGCGCTGCGATTGCGGAGTTCGAGGCTGCGCCGTAGGCGCCCCGCAGCCGTCGCGGTGGGTGTTTCTTTCAGCTCGCCGTCACGGAGCCGCCCTCTACTACCAATCGCCAATTGTCTTTACCAATGCAGCATTTGTCATCACCCGGGTCCGATGTGCATCGGAACATGAAGCCGATCTGCCGGAACGCGATCGTCGTGCTGGTGATTGCTGTCGGTCTGGCGATCCGCTACTGGACAGTCCTGACGTATCCGACGTACTGGGACACGATTTTTGGGGTGTTCGCGGAGGCGATCTGGCTCAAGGAAAATGGCTTTGACTACTTGTTATTGTGGCAGCAGCCGGCGTACGCGGACTACGGCCACGCGATCTATCTGATCAGCATTCTTCCGACAATTTATGCGCTGCTGCTGTCGGTCCTGTCGCCTGCGGCCGTGTTTGTCCTGGCGCGCTGTGCCAATTTTCTGGCAATCGGGCTTGTGGTCGTTCTGGCCTATCGTTTGCTCGAGACCAAGGGGGACAAGCGCACCAACTTGCTCAACGCAATCGTGCTGCTGGCGCTGTTGTTTCATCCCATGTTCAGCGGTCAGATCGCTGCGGTTGGTATGGAGATACCGGTGTGCATGACGTCGTTTCTTGCAGGGTACCTGATGATCCGCGGGCGTTACCGCGCCGCTTGCGCTTTCGCGATCCTGGCATTCTTCACCAAGCAAGCAGGCCTTATCGTCTGCCTAGCGAATCTGACATTTGCAATTATGCTGCTGTGTTTTCGACCGGGCCGCCGTATTGCCCCGGTCGTCTACTCTCTTGTACCGGTGGCGATCGCCTTCATCGTGTTGCAGCTGACCCCGAAGGTTGCGCAGGGCACGTTGTGGACGGCATGGAGCGGCGGCCGTGCCTTTTTCACAGCGAAGTACTGCTATCCGGATATTTTGATCCTGGTCGCTTTTATTGCTCTTGCCCTGATCACGACAGCGGCCGTGCTTGTCTGCCGTCGGCGCCGCTGGCTGCGACGAACTGCAGGGTTGATCCGGGTGCTGCTGCGGCGCGATCCAGTGACACTGTATTCCGTCATCTTCGTCGGTGGTATGCTGGCGGCCTTTGCATTGTACATTGCGCCACTGCCAAGATACTGGTGCTGGTCTCTGGTCTTCATCTACATGCTATTGGCGCGCGTCGTCACGGCGGTGCCGCGGCTGAAGTCGATCGGTCTGGCGCTGGTGCTGGCATGGCTGGTCGGCAGCCTTGCCAATACCAACGGGGCGCTGTTTCCGCATTGGCCGCTGAAGCTGGGCATGCAACTGGAGCGCAGCCACGAGTACTTCCGAGATGTAGAAATCCAAATGGCAGTCTGCACCCGGTTGGAGCGCGACTATTACGACGCCACGATCATCACGGGATCGCCGTGGGGGCAAATGCTGATCCGCCCGGATTTCGGTTACGTGACGAAGGCGTTTCCGCATTCATACACGCCACAGAACGAGACACACCATCCGGACTCAGAGAAACCGGTTACAGAGATACCGCAGCAACGACTTGGCGACTTGATACTGGTGTTGAAAGGCGAGCGGACGCTCGGGGCGCATTATCGCGATATGATCCGGACTTTCGAAGCACGCGGCTACACGTGTAATCTGGAATTCGCGATCGGCGACGGGCCGCTGACGACACGCGTGTACCGGGCGGTGCGCGAACCACCGATGGAAACGCCGTAAGTACGCACCGCCTGCGGACATGTCGCCTGAGCATTGCAGTTCACTGGATCGGGCCGATATTGGCAGTCCTTCTCATCTTGGGTCATTCACGCCACCGGTCATTTCCATGGACATATCTGTCGTCATTCCGTGTTACAATGAGGCGTCCTATCTGCGGACATCCATGGCGCTACTGACCGAGGTCATGTGCCGCAGCGTGCTGGCAGATTTACGAATCATCGAACTGCCGGCGCTGTATTTGCGACGTTTCGACAAGCAGACAAGCGTCCGTGTTTTCCACGATGCTCCACGCTGTTTCCGGCAGCTGTTAAAGTTTCAGCGACAAGTGGGGCTGTCGGCCATGGCCCGATCGCCGGTGTACTGGTCACCAGCGCTGTACGATGTGACGATGTGGCTGCTGCATGGCCGCGAGTTAGGCGTGGCAACTGACAGGGTTGCCGGCTATATCGAGCCGGATTCCGAGGTGGTCGACGTGTGCGCGGGCACCGCGCATCTGGCGGCGTCTGTGGTCGCCAGGGGCTGCACGTACCTGGCGCTGGACTTCAACAGCACCTTTGTCCTGAGTGCACGCAAGCGCGGTATCCGGGCTCGCTTCCACAATGTCCACACGGATGCCATCCCGGCTGCCGACTATGTCGTCATG
>DPYP01000123.1:0-8791 GCA_003545375.1 Lentisphaeria bacterium | reverse complement strand
GAAACCAGTCATTTGGGATATGCTCCGCCACCAGCTCAACACCAAGTGCCCTGGCGATTGAAGCGAAATATTCGTCAAGCGTCAGAACCTCGTCGCCTGCCATGTTGTAGCACTTGCCGAAGCATTCCTCGCGCTCGAGCACGTATTCAAATGCCCGCGCCACGTCGCGCACATCAATTGAGTGCATGCGTGACTGACCGTCGCCGGGAATAATAATCGGCTTGCCCTTGCGCATCCGGTCGAGGAACAGCGAATCACGACCGACCAAATAGACCAGATCGTCGCCGGGCCCGACCGGATTGGCCATCCGCAGGCTGGTAAATCTGAAGCCATTGGCCGACGCCTGCTCGGCCATGTACGCCTCACACGCCACCTTGCCGCGGCCGTAGGCACCCTCGTCTTTGGCAGGATAGTCCTCCGCCGGCGTATCCTTGCCTATTTTACCATAGATCACGGTGCTGCCGCAAAATACATAATGGCGCAAATCCGGCAGCGCCGACACGACCTCTTCGACATCCTCGACCTTGTACGCGATCGTGTCGACAACAGCCTCCGGCTTATGGGTCCGCAACGCTTCGCGCAACTGTCCGGGTTGCTTGCGGTCGAAAACAACATGCCCGACGCCCGGAGGCAATGACGTGCGTGTCTGGCCGCGGTTGTAAACGCTGATCTCATGGCCGGCTTCGAGAAGGCAATCGATGATGTGCGGCCCAATATGGCGGGTACCGCCGATGACGGCTATGTGCATGGGGAGTCTCCGGTGTTCGGTGTTCAGCAAGGAAATGACAGAGTATCTTTCAAACAATCGCTGCAGCAGTCTTTCGGGGGCAGATTCACCATTCATATTTTGAGTATGCGACGCGATATGTACAGCTTAAGTTTGCCTGCCAGTAAGGTTCAACTCGCGCTAGCGTTGCCCCGCGCATTTCTGCCAATGCGCACAGACCTCTTCCACCGCCTGACTGGTGAGCGCCTTGCCGGTCAGGTTGGGTTGATTCTTGTACACCAGATCGCAGCCACCGTCCGCTGTAAATGCGACGAAGACGTTCGCTTCATAGAGCACGAAGCTGCCGAAGCGCGAATCCGCAAGCACGCGCTTAAATTCATCAAGCAACTCCGGGACGTTCGAAACGTAGCGGTTGACTGTGACTGGTAAATCCCGCGCTACGCACGCCCCGATCATTTCCTGCACCACCTGGTGGCGCTCGGCAGAGCCGCCGGTATCGTCCCCGAAAATAGCGTCGAACGGGACGCCGAACAGGCGCAGAACAGCCCCGTCCATCAACCCTTCGTCGATCCACTGTCGCCAGTCGAAATCGATGTTCGCCGGGTACGCCATCCGCTGGCTGACGATGCGATCCTCCGGCGGTCGGAACCAGGCGGTATTGAGGGTGACGCGCATCGCGCGGTCAGCGTCGGAAATCATCTGCTTCGACGCTTTCAGGAAGTCAGTGTACGCGTCGCTGCGTATCCGCGTGATCGCCGCTTCGATGTCGTCGGTGCCGTGGGGAAGTTGAGCAAGGACTGCGTCGTTGAAGCCGTAGTCCTGAGGACTGTCGGTGTGTGTCGAGTGGTTTTCGACGCGGAAATCGATACCGTCGACATTGGCGTCCAGCATCTCCTGAACGCAGGACAGCCAATAGTCGCGGACCTGCGGTTCGGTTTCACAAAGGGCGCCCGGCAAGTAGTAGTTGTAGCCGCGCGCGAAACCGATGGCGCCCTGCGACCGCCGCACCTCGACCGGTGTGTGGATGCCGGACGGCGGTCGGACCTGTGGCGTGCCGCTGTTCGGGGCGTCAAGAAAGACCACTTCCGGTCCGCGTCCGGTGTCGTAGGCGAGTCCGGCCTCACGAAAATTTTCCCACTCCGGGTCCCAAATATTAGTGCCGGCGGCGCGCACGCCTGGGAGCTCCTGCCCCTGTCTGTCGAATGCCCGGAGTAATCGGTCCCAGGCGTTGTCGAAATCCCAGGGCCCGTCTTCGAAGTCGGTCGTCACGACTACGTACTGGTCGGTGATGACAAAGCCGGACAGCGTGAGGATGCGTACTGGCGCCCCGGCCTCGGTGGCGACGTTGCCGTAGATGTCGCGCACCTCATCCGGCGACGGCTCGACCGTCTCGATCACATCGAAATCAACATCCAGTTGCGTGTACCGGTAGTTGACGTCGCTCGTCCAGATCTGCAGGTGCTCGGCCGTGACCCGGGTTGGGGCATCGTCCTTCTTTGTCAGGCGGATCGAGGTGATCGGTGCCGTCTCGAGGCGGGGCGCCATGTCGTCTGTCCGCCGCTTGAGACGCAGTTCCGGGTGAGCGAGGATGAACGGGTCGATCCATGTCACATAACCGCCCAGCTGCAGGAGACGTCCCCATTTGCGCGCTTCCGGTGAGCCCTGCGGCAACAGCATCGCAACGCCGGCTTCGTACGGCTTGAAGCAACCGTAAAGCTCTAAGCCGTGGCGATGCGCAGCCTCGGCCGCAACGCGAATCGGGTTGCCGAGGTTGTCGAGAGTCTTGGCGTAGTTGTCGTAACCATGATCAAGATTGAGCCCGACAGCGTCGTACGCCTCCCGGTTCGCCACGTGTTCCTGTAGCCCGGCCGGCAGCAGCGGTCCGCCGTGACCGTCATAGTAATAGTTCCAGATCACGCGCCCTACACCGTTCGCAGCAAACGTGGCCATCATCGCGTCGATGTGCTGCGGCGTCAGCGGGAAATCAGCGGATAGCGCGTCATCCGGGAAATCGACTAAGGTTTCGAGTGTAAACATAGATTTCCGATTTAAGTAGCGAGCGTCGCGCCGCGCGCTTGGTGACGTGTTGAGTGTGGGAAGTGGTCAGGCAATGGAAATCCCGTCGTGAGTGGCAGTCAAAGTAACGCGTGAGCGCCAAGAGCACAATCACGCCGGCAGGACGATCCAGCAACGTGATAGAGTCGATCACAGCTTCGAACCTCAAAAAGAATCGGGGACTTCGGCCAGGCCTATCAAAAATGACCTCGTGACCGGCGCTGCTAGGGCGATACTATTCTTGACGCCGACACTTTGCAGGGTACGGTGAGCTACTGAAGAAACAGCCCCTGGAGTGACTGCATGTATTTCAACAAAGCCCGTGCCCTGCAATGGATGGACGACTGCGGTGTCGACGCATTGATCGCAACGTCAGCGGTCAATGTCACCTACTTCACTGACTACACCTGCTGGATCGATCCGCTGTTCAAGGACTACATGATGTCTCCCGGTGCTTCCGATCAACTCGGGGCGATGTACGGCGGTTGCTCCGTCAGCGGCAGATCCTGCCTGGTGCTCGATCCGATCATGGCGGTCAACGCGGCGGATGTCTGGGTCGACGACCTGTGCACTTTCGGTGGCTCCTCCTCCTCCGACCTCTCTGCCGGCGCCGGCTCACGGTTCGAATTCGATCAGCGGCTGTATGAAAGTCTGCGGGTGTCGGTTGGCAAGGAATCCGCCACCGACGCGCTGGTCGCCTGGTTGAAGACCAATGGCTTGACGGACGGTTGCATCGGCATCGAGATGACAAACCTGCGTCCGGAAGCGAACGAAGAGCTCCGCCGCCAATTGCCGAACGCCCAATTCAAGGACTGCACGAATCTTCTGCGGATCATTCGCATGGTCAAGTCGGAAGAGGAGATCGACCTGCTGCGGACCGCCGCGCAGATCAGCGAAGACGCCGGCATGGCGGTGCTGGACCTGGCCAAACCCGGCGTTGACATCGCAGAGATCGCCCAGTCCTATCGCGAACGGATCTCGGCACACGGTGCAGATTTCGATCATTACGCCTACAGCATCCGTGGCAACGGTATCGCCACGCGCGCCCCATACACGTTCGAGGAAGGCTCCTATCACTTCATCGATTTCGGTGTTATTTACAACGGGTACTTCTCGGACACCGGCCTGACGTTGTGTATAGGCGCAGTGTCCGCCGACGTGACGCAGGAGTATCAGGCTCTTTGTGATTGTCAGGATGCGGCAGTAGAAACTATGCGGCCCGGCGCCAAGTCGTCGAGCGTGGCCAACGCCATGCACGCATCTTTAGCGGAAAAAGGTATCACGGAGTTTCCCCATGGCCACGGAGTGGGTCTGGAGATTCGTGATTACCCGATCATCGTCCCCGATAACGGCCTGCGGATCAAGGACGATTGCATCGATCTGCCCTCGGACATACCGCTCGAGGAGAACATGGTAGTCAACCTCGAGGTCGGCATCCTCCAGTCCGGCCACGGCTCGACGCAGTACGAACAAACCATGCTGGTCACCGCCACTGGCTGCGAGCAGCTTATCCCTCACGATCGCAGCACTGTATACGTACGTGGATGAATAACATTTTTTTATAAGACCAAGCCGGTCGACATGAACACACCGTCCACGTATGTGTTCGAAGGTCAGACCGTTTCGGGACTGCTCGGACCGGTAGAACTGCAGTTTGTGACGGAGGTGCGGATCACGGCGGTGGCTTGTGATTAGAGTTCTCTCAAATTGAATTTGACAGGCCGGTTAGCCGCACGTCTTTTTACTTCGACACGTCTATCCACTCCTTGTTTTCACCCACTGCTCGCCATATCGTACGGCCACTGATTTTCCACCCTGCAAAGAAGGCCTCTGATCATGCCTGATTTTCCTATTATCGACACGCATCTGCACCTGAGCGACCCGTCCCGCATCTCGTATCCGTGGATCAACAGCGCGCCGGCCCTGAACAGGCCATTCACGATCGACGACTATCGCGAAGCCTGCGGCGACGTCGAGGTTGAAGCCATGGTATTCATGGAAGTGGACCCCAACGTCGACGATCGTCAGGAGGAAATCGACTTCGTCTGTGAAGTCGCCGCTACCGAGCCACGCCTCAAGGGCATGATCGCGCAAGCACCCCTCGAACAGGGTGCGGCGATCCGCCCGGAGCTCGAGAACCTGGCAAACAATCCCCTGATCAAAGGCGTCCGCCGCCTGCTCCAGGACGAAGACGTCGACTTCTGCCTCAGCACCTCCTTCATCGAAGGCGTCCGGCAATTGCCGGACTTCGGAATACCTTTCGATATCTGCATCTACCACCGACACCTGGCGAATGTCGTGAAAATGGTCCAGCAGTGCCCGGACGTGCAATTCATCCTCGATCACATCGGCAAGCCCGGCATCAAGGACGGCCTGCTCGAGCCGTGGAAATCGGACCTCAAGGACCTGGCGGCCCTGCCGAACGTCATGTGCAAGATCTCCGGCATGACAACCGAAGCCGACATGGAAAACTGGACCCGCGACGATCTGCGGCCGTACTTCGACCACGTCATCGAGTGCTTCGGCTTCGATCGCGTCGTGTACGGCGGCGACTGGTTCGTCGCCTCCCTCGCAACGACGTACCCGCGCTTCATCGAAACCCTCGACTGGGCCGTCGCCGGCTGCAGTGATGAGGAACTGAAAAAGCTGTACCGCGACAACGCCCAAAAGTTCTATCGAATATAGAGGACGTGTTCCCATGATGTACCATGCATTGCAGGCACGCGAAGCGGACGGGCGACCGATTCGCGTCGCGGTCATCGGCGCCGGCACATTCGGTACCCAGATCATCTCGCAGATCTGCCGGATGACCGGCATACGTGCCGCCGTCGTCGGCGAGCTCGATCCCGAGCGCGGCCGCAACGCGTTGCGGCTCGGCGGCATCGATGTCGAGGCGATCCGGGAATGCAGCAGCGACGGCGAGATCAACGACGCCATCCGCGCCGATACACCGGCGCTGACCTCGAGTATCGACGCACTGGTCACCAGCGACATCGACGTCGTCATCGAGGCAACCGGCAATGTCGAGGCCGGCACGCTGCACGCCCACAAGGCTATCGAGGCGAACAAGCACGTCGTCATGGTGACAGTCGAGGCAGACGTCGTGATCGGCCACGTGTTGAAGAAGAAAGCCGATGCCGCCGGGGTCATGTACAGCATGGCCTTTGGCGATGAGCCGGCCGTTGCCTACGAGTTGTGGGACTGGGCGCGCACCCTCGGCTTCAGAGTAGTTGCGGCCGGCAAGGGCACACGTTTCCTGCCGGCCTTTCGCAAGTACAATCCGGACGACGTCGCGGAGAAATACGGTTTCACCGGCGACGACTACAACGCCCAGATGTTCGGCTCCTTCCTCGACGGCACCAAGCACTGCATCGAAATGACCGCACTGTCCAACGCCACCGGCCTGGTGCCGGACGTCCGTGGGCTGCACTTCGCCTCTGTCGATCTGCGCGACCTGCCGAACGTGCTGTGCTCACAGGAGAAGGGCGGTATCCTCAGCCGGGAGGGCGTCGTCGAGGCGATCAGCTCGATCGACGAGAACGAGAACGAGGTCGAGCGCAACCTGCGCGGCGGCCTGTTCGCGGTGATCGAGGCGCCGTCGCAATACTGCATCGAGTCGCTGGCATCCTACGGCATGATCATCGGTGCGCACATCGGCGAGCGCAGTCGATACACCCTGATCTATCGTCCGTACCACCTGATCGGCCACGAGATGCCGCTGTCCGTTGTCCGCATGATGGTCACCGGCCTGGGCTCCGGAACCGCGATGACCAAGACTTCGGACGTCGTCACCCACGCCAAGAAGCCGCTCGCAGCCGGTGACATTCTCGACGGCGAAGGCGGTTTCGCCAGTTACGGCCTGATCGAGCGCACAGCCGTGGCAGCGGCTGAAAATCTCGTGCCCATAGGTCTCACTGCCGGTGCCGAATTGCTTGCCGACATCGCTGAGGACGAAGCCATCACCTTCGACAAGATCAAGATCCCGGACTCATTCCTCTACGATCTGTGGCGCGAGGGAAAGTAGAACGGCATAATGGCAGCTTTTGCTTAAAGGCCGCGAATCACGCGGTCGCGGCGACTTCCTGCGACCGTCGAAGGCTGAACGGCCGCACAGATCTGTTTGGCAGGCGACGCATCAAGCCATGTGAAACACTTCCTCGAGCTCGACCAGCATGTCGTCGGGGCGCTCACCCGATACGCTCTCGAAGAACGGCGCCATGTACTGCTGCCACCGCACGTTAATTACTTCCTCGTGCATCCCGGCCATCGCCGCCCGCGGCTCCACCGACGTCTCCATATAGCCGAACAGCAGCCCGTCCTCGCGCAGGAACAACGAGTGATTGTGTATGCCGTTGCGCTTCAACGCTTCGAGCATCTCCGGCCATACCTCACGGTGCGTCTCTTTGTACTCCGCGATTCTTTCTTTCTTGACCTTGAGCACGAAGCTGTAGCGTTTCATGAGGTGTCCCAGGTTACAACTATTTGGTCAACGTGCCCGCACATCGAGGCATTTAAGCTGCGCGTGATCGCGCACGAGCAAGCGCCCGTCGCTCAGCGCCATTGGCGCCCAGACTTCTTTGCCGGGTGCCTCCAGCACCTTGGCACGCGCCAACTCCTTGTACCCCGCCGGTGACGGCTCGATCAACCGCAACTCGCCGGTGTCGCCGTCGAGGGCATAGATAAGATTGTCGGCCAGCAGCAGCGCACCCCTTTCGAATGCGGGGCTCTCGCACGTCTTCCACTTGAAGCCGCCCGCCATGTCGAGACAGACGAGGCCTTCCGGGTTGCGTTCGTTTTCGTTGGTGTTGAAGTTGGCGTACAGGTAGCCCTCGTGCAGGATCGCCGAATGCATCTGCCCTCCCTTGCCGTTGAGCCGGAAAACCTCGGAAATCGACGGCCCATCACCGTCGGTTGTGACCTCGAGCATGACGGAACCGGCCCCGTAGCCGCCGGTCACGAAAAGGCGCCTGTCGCTGATCACTGTCGGTGGCGGGATCGGATAGCTGCAGCCATAGCTGAACTCCCAGGCTATGACACCGTCTTCCGGGTTGACGGCCACGAGTGTCGTGTTGCTCAAGTACACAATGACCGGCGGTGTCTGCCCCGTCCATAGAAGCGGTGCGTTATAGCCCGGGCCGCCGATCGCCGGTGTCGTCCACACCACTTCACCGGTAGCGGCGTTCAATGCCGCCAGCCCTGCCCTGCCCGACGTCGGCGTCACGATCACGTAGTCGTCGTGCAACAGTGGAGCAACCGACCATCCAAAATCAGGCGGACCGGCCTCGAACTGCTTGCCCAGATCAACGGTCCAGACGGCATCGTGCGTCTTGCGATCGATGCAGTAGAGGTGGCCGAAGCCGCCGAGCGCATAAATCCGCTCCAGGCCAACGGTGGGAGCGACCCGTGAACCCGCAGGGCTGAGGCGCCCCGGGACAGCGTTGGCCCAGCGCCATTTTTCCTCGCCGTCGACGAGCCCGAAGCAACGCAGCACATCTTCACCATCGACGCGGTCCAGGAGGTAGACCTCGCCGTCGCGCACGGCGGCACCACCGTAGCCCGGCCCGACAGGTTGCTGCCACAGCTCGGGTGGCCCGTCCGCTGGCCACGAACGGGCCAGGCCGGTCTCGGCGCTACGGCCATCGCGGTTCAGCCCCTGGTATTGCGGCCAGTCATCGGCCGAGCAGTGGATACCGACAAATACGGCAACCGCTGCAAACAGGGAACGGATATGGGTGTTACTCGACATTGTCCCGTACTGTAGCTCCAAAGCTCATGTCATCACAGATCCATTACAAATGGATGAAGAAGCGAGCAGCGAGGCGGGGGACCTGTATGCGGGACGATCACTCAGTCGATAGCTGGTCCACGATGAATTCGAATTCCGTAAACGCCGCAAGTGTGTGGAATGAAGCGAACAAAAAAAGAAGCGCAGGGCGTCTGCCCTGCGCTTCTTTCAATAACTCGTTGTCTGGGACGATTTAGAACTTGTCGTCGAAAATCGCCTGCACC
>DPYP01000569.1:9287-14758 GCA_003545375.1 Lentisphaeria bacterium | reverse complement strand
CGCGCACTGCCACCGGGTCGCCGAAGAAATCCCGATCGTCGGGTTCTACCTGCAGCCCGCCGCCGGTGGCCGCTTGCTGGGCTATGAATTCTGGAGGCGTTTCGCCGAGATCGACAACGTCATCGCCATCAAGATGGCACCGTTCAATCGCTACCAGACGCTGGACGTCATCCGCGGCGTCTGCGAAGCCGGGCGCGACGACATCGCGCTGTACACCGGCAACGACGACAACATCATTATCGACCTGCTCACGACATACCGCATTGCCACGACCAGCGGCACAGTCGAGCGCCAGATCGTCGGCGGCCTGTTGGGGCACTGGGCAGTATGGACGCAACCGGTCGTTGAGCAGTTTGAGGAAATCCGCGCAGCCCGCGAAAGCAACGCCGCGATCGACCCGAAATGGCTGGTCCTGGCCAATCAGGTCACCGACGCCAACGCCGTACTCTTCGACGCCGCCAACAACTTCCGCGGCTGCCTCTCGGGTATCAACGAGGTGCTGCGCCGCCAGGGTCTCGTGCAGACAGCCGCTTGCCTGAGTGAAGACGAGCAACTGTCGCCGGGCCAGGCCGAGGAAATCGACCGCATTTACCGCTCATACCCACACCTGACGGACGACGACTTCGTACGCGCCAACCTCGATGACTGGCTGGCCGGTTAAGTCATGAGCTTTTCCCTCATCGCTACAGACAGTGCAACGGGCGCGCGGCTCGGGCGCCTGGAAACGGCGCATGGCGGCATCGACACGCCGTGTTTCATGCCGGTCGGCACACAAGGCACGGTCAAAGCCATGACGCCGGACGAGCTGGTCGCGCTCGGCGCCCAGGTCATCCTGGGCAACGCCTACCACCTCAACCTGCGCCCGGGTATGGAGGTGATACGTGCCGCCGGTGGGCTGCACGCCTTCAGCAACTGGTCGCGACCGATCCTCACAGACAGCGGCGGTTATCAGGTTTTTTCCCTGGCGAAGTTACGCAAAATTCGGCCGGACGGTGTCGAGTTTCAGTCGCATATCGACGGACGCGCCCTCTTTCTCGGGCCGGTGGAAGCGATGGCGATCCAGCGCGACCTCGGTTCGGATATCGCGATGGCATTCGACGAGTGCACGCCGTACCCCTGCGAACACGACGCAGCCCGCACATCGCTGGAGCTGACCATCGACTGGGCGCGGACTTGCCGCGACCAGCCGCGGGCGGCGGGGCAACTGGTCTTCGGCATCGTCCAGGGATCCATGTACGAGGATCTGCGGCTGGAATCGATCGAGCGGCTGATCGAGATCGGCTTCGACGGGTATGCGATTGGCGGTTTGAGTGTCGGCGAGCCGGACACCGAGATGTTCAAGGTCGTGGACTGGACGGTGCCGGCAATGCCGGCAGCGATGCCGCGGTACCTGATGGGGGTGGGCACGCCACCGCAGATTGTCGACGCTGTCCGCCACGGCATCGACATGTTCGACTGCGTGCTGCCCACGCGGATGGGGCGACACGGTTGCGCCTATACCGCGACCGGCGTGGTGCAGGCAAAGGCTGGGCGGCTTAAGGATGACTTCGCGCCGCTGGAAGAGGGATGTCCCTGTTATACCTGCACGAATTTCACGAGGGCCTATATCCGCCATCTGCTGAACGTCCAGGAAATCCTCGGGATGCGCCTGGTGACGATTCACAACCTCGACTTTTACCTGCGCCTGATGCGACAGATACGTGAGCATCTGCAGGCAGGCACGTTGGCGGCCTTCAGCGAACGCTTTATTGCCGGGTACAGCGCAACATAGGTTTCGGGAATCGGGCCATATTTTCAAAAAAAAGCGCTTTCGGCTTTGAAATAGGCTGAATGCTGCCTAAAGTACGGGCTCTTCATTTGCATCTCGAGGATTATCCGTGCGGGTTTCCGCGGTTTCGCATTTGCCTGAATAAAGCGGCCACTCGCGGCCGGCTGCAATTTCATTTTACAACCTGCTACGGTGTTAACATGAAGGTCCGAACCTCAGTCAAACGACGATGCGTCAATTGCCGGGTCGTCCGCCGACGCGGTGTTGTCCGGGTCGTTTGTAAGGATCCGAAGCACAAGCAGCGACAGGGTTGAACGACGATCATGCGGCAAGAGAAGCCGCGTTTTTCAAACTATAGAGGAATTAGAATGCCGAGAATCATTGGTGTCGACGTCCCGGATCGCAAGCCGTTGAAGATTGCGCTGCGCTACATCTATGGCGTAGGGCCACATACCGCTATGCAAATCGCCAAGCGCTGCAACCTGGATCCGGAAGCTCGCATGAACACCTTTACCGAAGCGGACATCGGCATGCTGAACTCGGTGATCACCGAGAGTTTCATGGTTGAAGGCGATCTGCGCCGCCAGATCGCCCAGAACATCCGCCGCCTGACATCAATCAACTGCTATCGTGGCATCCGCCATCGCCGCAGCTTGCCGGTACGTGGACAGCGGACAAAGACGAACGCCCGCACCCGTAAGGGTAGAAAAATTACGGTCGGCGCAATTCGTGACAAGGCCACCCGTAAGCTAGCCAACGACTGATCAATCGTAACAACTCAAAGCAAACACTGAAACACAATGGCAGACGAACTTCTTTCTGACGATCCAGCAAACGTCGTTCTATCGCCCGTTAAACGCAAAAAGGGCGCCAAGACCAAGGCTGTCAACGTATCGCGCGGCATCGTGCATGTGCACGCCACGTTCAACAATACGAAAGTCTCGATCACCGACACCAACGGTAACGTCGTCGCATGGGCGACCGGCGGTAAGGTCGGCTTCAAAGGATCGCGCAAGAGCACGGCGTACGCCGCACAGGTCGTTGCGGTCGAAGCCTCGAAGCGCGCTATGACGTACGGCATGCGGGAAGTCGAAGTCCGTATCAAGGGACCGGGCGCCGGCCGTGAGGCCGCGGTGCGCGGCGTGAGTGCTGCCGGACTGGAGATCTCGTCGCTGAGGGACGTGACCCCCGTACCGCACAACGGCTGCCGGCCACCAAAGCGACGCCGCGTCTGAAATAGCAATCGTACAGCGGTCACTGCTAAACGGAGTTAAATATGTCGAGATTTCGCGGCCCCAAGGGAAAGATTGTCCGACGCTTCGGCGTCAACATCTACGGTAATCCTAAATTCGATCGCCTCTTGGCGCGGCGCCAGAATCCGCCCGGTATGCACGGCGGCTTCAAGGGACGCCGCAAGATATCCGAGTATGGCAAGCAGTTGATCGAGAAACAGAAGCTCAAATACACCTACGGTCTTCGCGAACGCCAATTCCGCATCACTTTCAAGCGCGCGTTGCGGCACAAGGGCATCACCGGTGACAATCTGATGATCATGCTCGAATCGCGTCTTGACAATACCGTTTTCCGCATGGGTATGGCGCCGTCCCGCGACGCGGCGCGCCAGTTGATTCTGCACGGCCACCTGAAGGTGAACAACCGGCGCGTTAACATCGCTTCATTCCAAGTCACCCAGAACGATACGGTGACGGTCAAGGAGTCGACCCGTTCACGTGGTCTGGTGCAACGGTACGTGGACGAGAATATCAGTGCCGAGATTCCCGAATGGGTTTCGATCGACCGCGACAACCTCAAAGCAACGGTCGACCGCGTACCTTTGCGTGAAGAGATACCCACAATCGCCAACGAACAGCTGATCGTCGAGCTCTACTCGAAGTAAGCCGATGGATCGACATACAGCGCCCCATCACCGCTGAGCCCAATGTGCGGGCTGATGACGATGAGGTGTTTTAACTGATACAGCTTGACGACAACCCTTCATGCTGGCTCACAGAACTTAATAATACGCAATCGGAGGATACAACATGTCTGGACTCTCAGGCTTTGCGATGCCGGAAAGCTTCACTGTCGACGAGGAAACCACCACCGCTACCTATTCCAGATTTTTCGCCGAGCCGTTAGAACAGGGTTTCGGCAACACCCTCGGTAACGGGCTGCGCCGGGTCTTGCTTTCGTCACTCGATGGCATCGCCGTCTCCTCGATTCAGATCGACGGCGTCTCCCACGAATTCACAACGATCCAGGATGTCATCGAAGATGTCACCGACGTCGTCCTGAATTTCAAGAAGATCCGTTTCCTTTGTGACGGTGAAGTGCCGCGGACATTGGAACTCAAGGTCAGCAAGGCCGGCTCGATCACCGCCGCCAATATCGAACTCGACAGCGTCACCACGATCATCAATCCCGAGCAGCACTTGTTCACGCTTGACAAGTCACGTACCGTCCGCATCCAGATCGAGCTCGCCACCGGCCGCGGTTTCCGCGTTGCAGACGAGAACAAGCGCGAAGACCATCCGATCGGCGTCATTCCGATCGACTGTCTTTTCAGCCCGGTCGTTCGCGTCGCCTATGCGGTGCACCAGTGCCGTGTCGGGCAGCACACCGACTACGATCAGCTCGAGCTGGAAGTCTGGACCGACGGTCGCATCGAGCCGGACGAAGGCCTGCGCCAGGCAGCCCACATTCTACAGGAGCACCTCAACGTCTTCACCGGCGTCGTCAGTGCCGATGAATCGGAATCAGCCGAGCTGCTGGAAACCGACGAGGACCGTGAACTGCTGCGCACGTTGCTGCGCAGTGTGGGCGATATCGAACTGTCGGTGCGCGCCCAGAACTGCCTGAACAACGCCACCATCGGAACACTCGGCGAGCTCATCGGCTATTCGGAAGCGGAAATGCTGAAGTTCCGCAACTTCGGACAGAAGTCGCTGAATGAAATCAAGGACAAGATCGCCGAATTCGGACTGCACCTCGACTACCCGGTCAAGGAGTTGGTGCGCAAAGCTTTTGAACGTGAACTTGCTGCTGCGAAGGGTGAGGAACCCGAGGAATAGTCAGTCATGAGACATCGCAAGCATACATTCAAGGTCGGACGCCGTCCAGACCATCGGCGTGCCATGTTGCGTAATCAGGTCTGCAGCCTGATTTTCGAAGGCCGCATCAAAACCAGCGTCACCAAGGCAAAGGAAACTCGCCGCCTGGCCGAACGCATGATTACCCTGGGCAAATCCGGCACCCTGCACCACCGGCGTCGAGCAATATCGAAACTGCACAACGTCGAGGCTGTCGGCATTCTGTTCGACGAAATTGCGCCCCAGTACCGCGAACGCGAAGGCGGCTACACCCGCATCATCCGCGCCGGACATCGCCAAGGCGATGCGGCCGAGTTGTGTTTCCTCGAACTTGTCGAAGCCGAAGTGCAGACAACGAAGAAGAAAAAGGTGAAGCAGAAACGTGCCGAGGCTCCAGCTGAAGAGGTTGTGGAAGAAGAAACCGCCACCGAAGAAGCTGCAGAAGAAGAGGCCGCAACTGAGGAAGAAGTGGCAGAAGAAACCGCAGCCGGGGAACCAGCGGAAGAAACTGTAGCTGGAGAAGCAGCAACAGACGAAGCACCGGCCGAAGAAGAAGACGCCCAAGAAGAAGCACCGGCCGAAGAGGAAGCCGCCCAAGAAGAAGCACCGGCCGA
>DPYP01000569.1:2359-8976 GCA_003545375.1 Lentisphaeria bacterium | reverse complement strand
GAAGAAGCACCGGCCGAGGAAGCCGCCCAAGAAGAAGCACCGGCCGAAGAAGAAGACGCCCAAGAAGAAGTACCGGCCGAGGAAGCACCGGCCGAAGAAGAAGACGCGCCGGCCGGGGAAAACGAAGAAAAGAAAGACTGACCGAGACGATGTCTTATTTCCCCGAAGTCCAGGAACCCGTGCCCTGCGAAGGCCCGGATTCGCGAAACCCGCTTGCGTTCAAATACTACAACGCCAGCCAATTGGTCGCCGGCAAGTCCATGGCCGACCACCTGCGCTTCGCGGTCGCCTACTGGCACACCTTCAAGGGGCCCGGCACCGATATATTCGGCAACGCCACTTTCGAACGCCCCTGGAACACCGGAGCGACACCGCTGGAAGTAGCGGAAAAGACTCTCGACGCTGCCTTCGAGTTCGTCCACAAGCTTGGCCTTCAGTACTATTGCTTCCATGACCGCGACATTGCGCCAGAAGGCGAAACCTTCACCGATAGTTGTGACAATCTCGACCACATAATCGCACTCGCCGCCGAGAAGCAGGCGGCGACGGGCATCAAACTGCTGTGGGGCACCGCCAACCTCTTCAGCAACCCGCGCTATGCCCACGGCGCCGCCACCAGCCCCGACGCCCATGTGTTTGCGTACGCCGCCGGTCAGGTGAAACACGCCATCGCCGCGACCCACAGGTTGGGCGGAGAAAACTACGTCTTCTGGGGTGGCCGCGAAGGCTATGAGACGCTGCTCAATACCGATCTCAAAGCCGAGCAGGATCATCTCGCCCGCTTTTTGCATCTGGCGGTAGACTACGCCAAGTCCATTGGCTTCACCGGTCAGTTTCTGATCGAGCCGAAACCGTGCGAGCCAATGAAGCACCAGTACGATTCAGACGCCGCCGCCTGTCTGAACTTCCTGCGGTCCTATGATCTGATGGACCACTTCAAGCTCAACATTGAGTGCAACCACGCGACGCTGGCAGGCCACACCTTCCAGCACGATCTTTCTGTGGCCTCGGCGGCTGGTCGACTCGGCAGCGTCGATGCCAATCGTGGTGACATGCTGCTGGGCTGGGACACCGATCAGTTCCCGACCAATATCTACGACACTGTCTACGCCATGCTGGTGATCCTCAAGCAGGGCGGTCTCGGCAGCGGTGGCCTCAACTTCGACGCCAAGCCCCGGCGCGGTTCGTTTGACACCGTCGATCTCTTCCACGCCCACATTGGCGCCATGGACACTTTCGCCCACGGCCTGCTGATCGCTCAGGCGCTGATCGACGAGCGCGCGCTCGACGACGAGATCGACGAGCGCTACAGCAGTTGGAACGATGAGCTCGGCCAATCCATCCTCGCCGGCAACGAGTCGTTCGACTCGCTCGAAGCGTGGATCCGCGAGCACGGCGAAGCGACCCCACGCAGCGGCCGCCAGGAACTGCTCGAGAATATCGTCAATACCTATATTCGGTAGCTGATAGCCCGCGTTCAACGCGGGTGTGGGAATTCGACGCAGTAACGTGTTGCTCGGGGAGCGCACACGGCAAGCCCTTTGGACCAGGCATCGATTCTCCAGATTAGAAGTTCCCTCGCCTTATCCCACCGCATCCAGCCACTTCTGCGCCGCCCGTTTTAACTCGAAACGCTGTGCCAGCGTCTCAATGTGCGGAGCAAACTCCGTAGCATCTGCCATGACCATCCGTCGCATAGCATCGGTCAGTGCCGTGACATCGTCCGGCACTACGACGTAACCTGCCGCCACTTCGCGCAGCAACGCCCCCATGTCGCCAACGTCTGAGACGATCAACGGCCGGCCCATCTGCAGCGCATCGGAAAACACCACGGGTATGCTTTCCATCCGTGAGGGGATCACCAGGCAGTCGCAGAACGCCAAATGCGTCACGAGCGTGCTGAGATCTGCATAGCCGCCGACATGTACTCGCTCCCCGAGGCCGTGAGCCGCTACATAGTCTCGAACGAAACCTTCCATCGGGCCGCCGCCGAACATATACAGACTTGCGTCCTGCCCCGATTCGACCACTTCGCGCATCGCTGCCAGCAGCACATCGACACCCTTGACTTCGGCGTAACGACCGATGAACAGGAAGTTGAAGCTCCGTTTACTAGCCGGCGGCGACTCGGCCAGTGCCGGGTCAAGCTGACGGCTGCTGGGCAGAAATGGCACCGATCGGCCACATAAACGGGTGGCAGCATGGCCCAGCTCGATGCCATCGGCGTATACGTGGGTGCTACGCTGCAGGACGCGACGTACGATATTCCGCAGCCCCGGACGCTTACCATATGTCCAGATATCGGATCCCAGGCACCAGGTCGTGAACGGCGTACCTGTCTGTTTTTGCAAGCCCATCGCCAGGTAGCCGGCCGGGACCGCCCACATCGCCAGGACATGGTCGAACTTCTCGGAAGCCGCCAGCTCACGAAGCGCGCGACGACCGTTGCGCAGCAGTGACCAAATGGCCAACGCATCGAGCGGGCGCCAGGGCTTGAGATAGGCCAACGGCTTGTCGCCGCCGCACCACGCGAACCAGTGGGTCTTGACGCCGGGGACATCCGCCTTGGGACCACCGCGCTTGTCGGGCGTCAGTACCGTCACCTGTTCGCCGAGCTCGGCGAGAGCAACCGCGAAATCCCTGACGAAAAGCCCGGCAGCCGCCCGGCCATCGCCGGGATCGAGAGGAAACGAACTGGTGATTATACAGACGTGCATGCCAACCTTGCTTTGACGCGCTCGACAAACGCATTGAGCATATCCCAGTGCGCGCCTTGCCAATATACCCTGCGACAGTCCGGGCAGTGGTGGAACGTCTCCATGTTCAGCCAGGTTGCCGGCCGGACTCGTGATGTCGCCTCCTCCCGGCTGATCGGCGCCAGGCAGCCGTTGCACTTGAGACAGCGCGTGAACGGCCGAATGACGCGGTTCAGGTCGATACGCTCAAGGATCTCGAAGACCTGAGCTTCCGGCTCGTCGCCGCGGATATAGATACCGTGTACAACCATGCTGCGCTTGAGCAGCGCCCGGTCGCGGGTCAGTAACACACGGTTCTCTCCGTGACTGATTTCAGCCAGACGCTCGTCCGTCAAGTCGAAGTTGTCGTATTCGCAGTCCAGCCCGAGCAGTCGCAACAGCCGCGTCAGCTTACCCAGGTGTACGTCGGCCATGAACTGTGGCGTCGACAGTGTCGGGCGGCCAAGATGCGATTCCACAGCAAAATCGACCGGATGCCCCGAAGGGTACACGCCGATGCAGTCGCCGTCGACGACGAGGGCATCAAGCATCTGCGGTTTGTCGTTGACCAGGATCCGGTCAATCTCCGGATGCGGCACGCCTTCGGACTCGATCAGATCTTTCAGGGACCGGGCCTGCGGGAAACGCCGCTCGTATTGTGTGCCGCGCCGTTCGGGCACAATGAAATCGTTCAATTCTCCGTAAAAACAGAGACGGACTGTGTACATGGTTGTAATGTAGCGTACCCTGCGACTATCGGAACCTCAAGGAGTACATCAAACACATGATTGCAAAAGACCAGACATACATCGTCATGGGCCTGCTCGACCCCGATTCCATCGCCTTTGCTATCGGCCAAAGCATCGAGCATTGGGGCGGCAAGGTCATCTATACAGTGCAGAGCGATAGGATAAAACGCATTTTTCTCGATCGCAGCAAGAAACTGTCGGACGACGAAAAAGAGGCACTCGACATCCGCTTCTGCGACGTCACGATCGCCGAGGAGGTGGAGGCCCTGTTTGACGGCGTCGGCACGATCAGTGCCGTGGTACATTCCATCGCCTATGCCAATCCGAAGACCTGCCTGGGCGAGAGCTTTCATACCGACGCGATCGACGACATCAAGACAAGCTTCGAAGTTAGTTGCGTGTCGCTGGCGACCGTCGCGCGATACGCGGCGGGCGCCATGCCGGACGGCGGTGCGATCGTCACCATGACCTTCGATTCACAGCGCGCCTTTCCGTTCTACAACTGGATGGGCGTCAACAAAGCGGCACTTGAGGGTACGGTTCGAGCGCTGGCCCGCGAGCACGGACGCAGCCTGATTCGAGTCAATGCGGTGTCTGCCGGTCCGCTGAAGACAAAAGCAGCGACCAACATTCCCGGGTTCAACGAGCTCGCCGAAACCTGGAACGCCTCCAGCCTGATGCCGTGGGATACCGAGAACGACAAGCACGCAGTAGCCAATGCCGTGACCTACCTGGCAGGGCCGTATTCCGACAAAATCACGGGTCAGACGCTGTACGTCGATGGCGGCGCCTGCGTCGCAGGCGGTGTGTTGCTCCCACACGAGCGCCCTGCCTGACCAGTCGGCCGAGGACGATTGGGCACCGGAACGCCACTGCTTTCATCGACAATCACAACGGTTCAAAAGTGCTTCGATGGCACCTCGGATTTGCGGCGCACCATGGCTGAGCGGAGATTTCCACGCTTAATCCACGCCCCCTAAGGCCGCATAGACGCAACCAGAGAAGGCATTTTCGACGGCCATACAATAAGTGCCCAATCGACCTGTCACGAATTAATCCATGGATTATGCGGAGGAGACTATATTCGTGCTCAGGTACGATGGCACGGCGCCGGCGTGCATGTCGAACCGTTTCATCTCGACCGTCAGGACGCGGTAGATGACTTTGGCGCCGGCGATGAATGGTACGGCCAATATCATGCCGACAATTCCGCCAATGACGCCGCCCAGGAAGATACCCAGCAGACAGATCACCGGATGGATGTTGACCTGATCGCGCATAACCAGCGGCAGGATCACGACACTGTCAAGCAACTGCACGAAGGCGACGATGCAGAGCACACCGAATGACGCCTGCATCAAGTTGCGACGCGCGGCCTCAACATCCTCGACGGCGCCGACGTCGAGACTGGCAAGCACCAGAATAACTCCGATACAGGCACCTAAAGCCGGGCCGACAATGCGCACGATGTTGGTCACTGCAATGATCAGCGCGATGGACAGCGCCATGATGAAGGTGATTTCGACAAAGATCTTTAGGATCAGCAGCAGCGCGAACGACACAAAGAACATGATCATGTTTTCGACGATCAGGCCGCGCAGATAATAGCCCCACATGTCGATCGTCTTGCGCAGCATGAAAATGCCGGGCTCGATATAGGTATTCGGAATCAGGCTGAGCAGGCCCCTGTAAAACTTGTCGCCGTCGAGCAACGCGAAAATCAACACGAAAAAGAAAAGCAGCAGGAACTGCCCACCCTCCGGCGCTACGGATCCGAGCCAGGCGACGAGATCAGTAAACAGCTCCGTGATGTAGCCCGTCACCAGCTCGATCATCTCCGTGTGCGTCTCCGTCGCCTGCACCAGCCCAAAGCGTTCCAGAGTCTTGTAGATCTGTTCGCCAATGTAAACCAAATTCGACCTGGCGACGTCACTGCCAATCGGTTGTCTCTTTACCGGCTTCTCCTCCAGCACCTTCCCGTCCGGCGCGCTGTCGTCCAGCAGCGTTCCCAACAGCCCTTTCTCTGTCAACAGCCCCGGTTGCTGTTCGACCATTCCCTCCTGGCTGCCCTTGAACGCGACGATCTCCTCGGCGATCGCAGGAACCAGGGATGAAACCACGAAAACACACCCCGATACCATCGGCAGGAAAATCACGACGATCGTGATCCACTTTGGCACCCCGGCCTGCCGCGCCATTTTGACCACCGGGTAGAGGATGTGCGCCACCAGCAATCCCGCCAATACCGGGCGGATCAGAAGCCGGGCCCCATACAGAACGGAAAGAGACAGTACAGCGAGAACAATACCCGTGGTGATCGCAATCGTCAGGTTGCGCAGTTGCTGGTTACCCGTCATGGCTATCGAGCTTCTGTTTGAGCTCGTGCAGTTCAGCCTGCGCCACCCGCAGCCTGCGAGTCGTCGTCGCCAGATAGTCAGTGATGCGACCGGCAATCGCCCGCAACAACTTCAGTCCGTCAACCGGATAAGCCCTGCACAACTCTTCGAGATCGAAGGTCGACATCAGCAGCATCACCGTGTCATTCTCCAGTGCCCGTGCACTCGCCGTCCGGGACGATGAGGAAAGAACGCTGACTTCACCAAACAACTGGCCCGGATCGAGGGTCTCATAAACAATCTTGACGCCCGGGCTGGGAGTCACAAAGATTTCCGCTTTGCCCTGCTTGAGAATGAAAAAGCAAATGCTGGGGTTTTCTTCCTTGAAGATCAGGTCATCGTTGTTGTAGCGGCGTTCGATCAGATGCAACAGGATAAACGCGATCGCATCGGGACTGAACTGCTCGAACAGATAATTGTTACGGATGAAGTGAAAATTGTCATCCGTTTCCATACGGCGAAGGGTCGTGCGCGACTTCGCCTCGCTGAACCAATCAAGAAACTTGCTGCTTGTGGCCATATACAGAACTGTTTTGCGATAACTATGCACCGCACTTTTAGCCGTTCGATACCCTGATCCAAGCCGTTTTTTGGCGAAAACACCCCAATGTATGGCAAAAAAGAATTTTACATCGCGAATACGGTCTTGTTTCAGGGACGATATAACAACTTTGTGTTAGTATACTTCGACAATCTCTAAAAACGATGGTTCCATGAAAACATTCATTCGACAACTG
>DPYP01000569.1:0-1991 GCA_003545375.1 Lentisphaeria bacterium | reverse complement strand
ACCGCCACCACCGACATCGACGCCGAGGCTCTGGTACGACAACTCGGATCGACGGAATTCCAGGAGCGCGAGGCAGCATCAGCCACTCTCGAAAAACTCGGATATCGAGCCCGCACCGCCGTGCGCAAGGCAATCGCGAGCGACGACCCGGAAGTCCGCGCCCGTACCCGCAAGCTTTGGAAAAAACTGCGCTGGGCAGTGGTCGATGACACCGATGGCAACGTCGCCAGCCTGCTCAAGAACATCCGGCGCAGGAAAGTCACTGTCGACGCGTGGGAGCAGGTCATTATGCAGCACGGAGTACCGATGGTCGAGTTCGTCCTGGAGCTGCGTCAGGAGCGCAACCTCATCGTCGCATCGCAGCTCGGCATGATCACCCTTCTCGACTGGCTCGATACGATGGCAATCGAGCGCGAACTCATGCCGCGGGTCAGCGACCGACCGCACGAAATGCTGTCGCTCATGGATAGCCTGCCGACGCGCAACGGCAGCGTCACCGTCGCCGTCAACCGGCTGCGCCTCTACGCCCTGCTCGGTGCGGTCGACAGGGTCGAGCGCTACGGTCCCGACCTGTGGCACCACTGGCAAAGCGAAATGATCATCAACGAAGTCGCTTACTGCATGATGCACGCAACCCCGCAGACGGACCTCTGGCCGGCCGCTGGCACCAACTTGTATTATCAGGACGACGTCGAAGCGCTGTGTGATACGCTGTACTTCTATGTCGTGCTCGGGCATAAACTCAAAAGCCCCGATATCATCACCCACCTCATCGATATCGCCGCTCCAGACGGTGCCCATCCCGCCAGCCTTGAGCCCATTGCTGAGTTCCTCAGCGACAACCATTATACCAAAGCCCTGGCCACCCTCATTGAAGACACCGGCGATGCCCCGCTGCTCTATCTGCAGGCGGTCGCCGGTGACGACGACGACCGCCAGGCATTCTGGAGCACCATCGACAAAGTCGCCGATGAAGAAATCGAGTGCCTGCGTCTGGCAGCGCTGCTCGACGGCCGCGACAGCTTACAAATGATCAACATGCTCGACCGCGTTCTCGCGCTCAAACCCGATAACACCGTCTACGACACGCGTGCCGCTTACTCGCTCGCCCACTACTATGTGACAATCGCCGACTATGGCCGCGCCGCCGGCTACTACGAGCGCATCGAGGACTCCGAACACGTACAGCGCGCCGTTGCCGGCATCACCCTGGCCAATCTCAAAGGACTCATCAAGGACCTGCGCGAACGCCCTGCCAATGCCGAATACTCCCGCCTCATAGTCAGCGCCACCGACGCCCGTGAGCGCCAGGACTACACCGCCGTAATCAGCGCCTGCCGTGAAGCCATTGCCCTGCAGCCAAAAGCAGAGCCTGCCTACATGCTGCTTTTCGACGCCTGTAAATCAGCGCACATGATTGACGAACTGCGCGCCGTCGGCCAACAAGCCATCACCGTCACGCCCAACGATAGCAACGGCAACCTCCGCGCCACCTCCATCACCTGCGACATCATGGAGTTCGAAAAGTCGCTCACCTTCGCCAACGAGGCAATCAGGCAGGCGCCGGAAGCGCCGCAGTGCTATCTCTCCAGAGCCTTCACCCTTGAGCGCCTCGGACGCTACGACGACGCCGTCAAGGACTTCGAGCATGTCCTGAAAATGTCAACGCACTACGGACAATGCTACGAGGGCCTCGGCCTCGTACTGGCGCAAAAAGGCGACTACCGCCAAGCAGCACGCAATTTCGAAAAAGCCATGCACTACGACGGCGACCCCGATTACCTGCTCCTGTGGATGTATCTGTGTTACCGCCGCACCGGTTTCGATTCCAGCGGCTGGGTCCGCGATTATCGGGAATGCCGCCAGCTCGGTGACGACAAATGGATAGGCTCCCTTTTCGCCGCCTGCCTCGGGGAGATCAAATCCGAGGAACTGCTCGCCGCCGCTCGAAAAGCACCGACCCCGGCCATTGCTGCCGGGCAGTTGTGCGA
>DPYP01000436.1:2956-3090 GCA_003545375.1 Lentisphaeria bacterium | reverse complement strand
CAGGATCTGGTGCGTTGGGTCCCATCCTGTCAATCCCGTCATCCTGTCCATTCCTTCCACGTATCGGCCGGCTATTCCGGCGGCCTGTTCATCCGCCGTTGCGCCGTTGCGTGAGGCCTTCTTCCAATTTCCTG
>DPYP01000436.1:2436-2631 GCA_003545375.1 Lentisphaeria bacterium | reverse complement strand
CAACGCCTGGATCAGAAACGGATCGCCGTGGAGGCGAAGCCGCAACGGTTGATTCGTTGGCTGAATCCAATTGTTATGCTCTGAACCTTAGGGCCGACACAGAAATAACTTGCGGTTTTTAGGGGACCTAAACCACCATCTTCCGTCGAACCTCGGTCGCGGTGTCCTCGACGTAGCTATGGCTACGACTGCGGG
>DPYP01000436.1:0-2306 GCA_003545375.1 Lentisphaeria bacterium | reverse complement strand
TCCTACCATCCTCCCTCAGCAAGATCGGCGGGTCGTCCTCGTCCAGGACGAGGTCTTTGAAGGTCGTCTTGCGGACTTCGAGAAAGATCTCGAAAGTACGTCCTTGGATGGCGAACTCACCTTCGTCCCGAAACCAGGCAAGGTCTAAGTTCGCCACGCACACCTCGCCGTAGCTATGGCTACGACTGCGGGGCCGCTCGGTCGTTTGTTCGGATTACTAAGGTCGCAATTTCGTCTCGGAGATTATGAACGATTCGAATATGCGAGCGGCGGGTTACTCTACGTTCGCACCAACCACGGCGGCCATCTGCATCATATCTATCGTTTTACCTTCCGAGAGGTCCGTTAGATCTGTGAGCTTGCCCGATTTACTTGTCGATTTCGTATTCTTGAAGATGGTCAGCAATTTTGCATCTGCCACAATGAACTTCCCCGCGCCCTCAGCTTTCCCATTCTCGGTCTTTGTCTGAAGCCTGTTTGCCTTAATGTAGTCCCAAAGTTTTTTGGTGATCTCTGTTCTGGGAAGTTCTGCGGTTCCCAAAAACGCTGCCAATTCACTTTTTAGCTTTACCGGCTTATTGAGTCCTTTTGCTTCTGCCATCGTGTATTCCTCCGTTCGGTTTGATGTGGATATTTCTTTGGGAAATCCCCTTTTCGATCTTCGTCCTGCCCCTGACGGCGAGTCAAGGGTTTTGTTGCATAACAATGTGATATCGTGACAGGTATCCATTTCGCATAAACGTTCACGAAAGGGCCGTTGACAACCGTTTACAGCAGTCTGCGATCATCTTCATAAACGTAGCTAGCTTCCGGCCTCATTTCAACGCCGGGCAACTGCAGCGCCTGCGAACCCCACTCAGGAGTCTCGAATGCGCTGACGACGTGTGGTGACGATTGTACTTGAGACATCACAGGTTTCCTCATTTCCGGATCCGCAGACTACTGGTCCATGGCGGGCCGCAAATCTTCCGGGACCGCCATGCGAAAGTAATACATGCCACGGACACTAACCAGTCGAGGGGCGATAAATCGCATTGGTTCGGCTCCCCTTTTGTACCTGAAACAGGCGGGGAAAAAACAAAAAAACCTACCACAGATGCCGATTCGCGAAAGCTCGACCGGAACCCGACTTGAGGTATTTCTCGAATTCACGAGCGCGGGCAACCGTCCCCCAACCACTCGACTGGCCGCTTAAAAAGACAGGTAATTTATACTTCCACACATGCGAGATCTTTCCGGGATCGAAACCATCCTCCGCGACGTTCTTCAGAATGTCATCCACCCCTAATCCAAGGCCGGTATCAATGAGCCCTGAAGCGTTGCCCCCATCGATCAGATAGCAGTTGCAGTCGAGCGGATGGCTGAGTGCAAACTGTTCGCTGCCTGCAAGGTAAATCCGATCACTGATCTTCATTGAGCCTTATTCCCACACGAACGAACTTTCGCTCAAGGCAATCACGCCGAGCTCCGGAGTCTTCTGAAACATCGGCAGCAGTGTCGCCCGCAGTTTTTCTGCATCGACCAGCCGGCACATGCTGCTGCCGACCTGGCCGCAAGTAAGACCGCCCGCCTGTTCGACGACCGGCTCGAGGTCCGGGTACTTACAGATCTTCGGGGCGTGCCAGTGGTGTTCGATCTGGTGCAGCGTGTTGTCGTAATCGAAGACGTTCAATACCGTCGTTTCTTCGCCGTGCAACCCCGGCACACGTGCCTCGATCTCGAGCGCGTGGATGCAGGTGTTTGCATCGAAGTTGGCGCCGAGGAACAGAATCCATCCGCCATTACGCATGAGCCTGCCATACGGGCTGTCCGGCGACCACGGCGTCGCACATTCGAGATGCCCGGCAGTATAGAACGCCGCCTTCGGCCCGAGCGCTGCGATCGAATGCACCGGGTGCAGGCTGCGAGTCGCCCCAGGACGCTGACGGAAGACGTTCGACAAAGCACCGACATCGCACGGTGTGTGCGCCACATGAAAAACCGGCTGCCCGGCATTGACCATGCCGGAGACCGTCGACATCATCAGCGTGCCTTCGCGGCCGATCGCCGCCAGCAACACGTCAATGATGGCGTCCGCACCGCCGTCGACCGGCCCGAGCCGACGCAATGACGAATGGACGAGGACATCCATACCGGCAACCAGGCCCAGGTCTTTCAGTTGTGCAGCGATAGTGGCTGGATTGTGCATCCGGCAATTTACAGCCTCAAGATGGTATCGTCCCTACGCACACCCTCGCCCTTGGCGTACATCACGCCGAGGTTGTACTGCGCGACAGCATTTCCCCGCCTTGTTGTTAACGCCCATA
>DPYP01000105.1:0-3982 GCA_003545375.1 Lentisphaeria bacterium | reverse complement strand
CTTGATCGTCTTACTGATTGTGCAACTGTGCCGTCGGCACCGTCGGCGTGTCGGCAGCGAAGGCAGCACGGCATAAATCAGATCTCGGCAGGCGGAGTTCAACGGAACGAAACATGCCGACAGTCAGCCGATCGTGGGGATGTCTACGTCTTTGTTGTCGGGAAGAAATTCGTCGACGAATGCTTTTTCAAAATCGTAAATATCGCGAAAGTCGTTGATTGTGTCTTCATCACTGGCACCAAGGAGATTGTGGCTGACCATGCTGAAGACGATGTTGCCGAAGTCTTCCGTGCAATGGATGCCCCACTCACCGAAGACCAGGCGCGCCATCGGTCCGAACTCGGCGAGGGCGTGCTGACGGATGCCGTCGAGCAGTTCCTTACCAGTGATGTGCTGGTTCTCGCTGCTGCCACGACGCTTGAGTTGACCGGACGTGTAGGTAACGGCTTCCTGGATGAAGAAGTAAGCTTCGGGGGTGTACCGTGAATCGTCTGCGACGATTCGCCGGACCCCTTCGAGGTACGTTTCATTGACGCCCATACGCGGTCCTCACTCTATAGATATTCTATATAACAGTATCTCGCGTTCATCAAGATAAAAGCGGTTATACCTGCGATTCCTGCATCCTTTTTCGGATTGCATCTGCAAGGGACTGGCGCTCGTCGGCCGGCAGTTCGTCAAGACTGCGCCAGCCCCAGTTGAAACCATCGGTGGGCAGACGCGGGACGATGTGCAAGTGACAATGCGGCACTGTTTGGCCGGCACAGGCGCCGTTTGCCAGATGCAGGTTGAAGCCGTCGCCGTCGACAACACGGCTGATTTGCTGTGCCAGCTTGGGTGCCAGGCTGATCATCCGCGACAGGCAGTCCGCGGGTACAGTCGTCACGCTGGTATGGTGCTCTTTCGGAATCAACAGGGTGTGTCCGGGATTGATCGGCGCGATATCGAGGAAGGCCAGTACCAAGTCGTCTTCGAACAGGATTGTGGCGTTGATCTCGCCTCCGACAATACGGCAGAACGGGCAATTATTCACGGATGCTCTATTCTTCGGCAGCGGGCTCGGTGTCTTCGTCTGCTGCGCTCGAGCTGCTATCGCCCGATTTCGTGATTTCAACAATCCGAACGCGCGAGAGGTTCTGGCGATGGCCCTTCTTGCGCTTGTAGCCTTTGCGGCGCTTCATCTTGAACGCGATGACTTTCTTGCCGCGCCGCTGCTCGACGAGCTCGCCGGAGACACTGGCCCCTGCGATGTTGGGTGTGCCGATGTTGACGTCGGCGCCCTCGCCAATTGCCAGTACCTGGTCGAACAGCACAACGTCGCTGGCGTCGATGTCGAGGGTTTCTACATCCACGACGTCGCCCGGTGAAACTTTGTACTGTTTACCGCCAGTCTGAATAATTGCATACATGATATACTGCTCCTGTGAAAGACAGTTGGCGGGCTAAGCGCCCGCATCCCAAATTGATGACCCTCGGCCCGGCAGAAATGGGCACAAATCACTGGAGTTGGGTGAACGAGCCAGCTAATGTAGTACAGACCGAAGCGCTGTCAAGAGTATTTGGTGGCTTCTTCGGTATCCTGATCGGCAGGCTCGTCGAGTTCGTCCTGTGCCAGGATCGAGACGGATTCACTGACATGAAACGTCACGATTTTGGCCATTTCGGGCGGCAGCGTCGGTACAACTTCGAGCAGGTAATCCGCGTCGATGACGATTTCCAGCCGGTCGGCGGCCTCGAAGCTCCATTCCACGCGGATCTGTCCGTTTTTCGTGGGAATCTGTGCCTGTACCCATTCGGTGGCGTTCAACATCGGGTTGAAATAGACCTGCCGCGCGCCCGGTGAAACCGGACGTATGCCGACGACCTCGCGGATCAGGAAATAGTTCGGTGACAGCGCGGCGCCGGTGCAGTGACAGCCGTGCCCGGTGTTGCCGGCGTTCTGATTGCACAGGGACCGCCAGGTGGTTGCGCCCTCCTGCGGCACGCTGCCCCAGTAGTAGCGCATGAAATCCAGTCCCCATTCCCGCTGGTTGCAGTTGAAGGCGGTTTCGAGCAGGAAGTACTTGAAGTAAGGATTGTCGAGCGTGACGTCCTCCGGTGTTTCGTAAAACGGCGCGTAGTCGAACAGTAACTTCTCGAAAATTTCCTGCTGTATGTCGGGGTGGGCGATCCCGGCGTAGATCGCCAGAATGTTGGTCTGCAAGGAGCAGCGTTCGCCCTGGCTGCCGCGGTACCAGCTATCGGCGAACAGGTTTTTTTCGGCGTTCCAGGTCAATCCCCTTATCTTGTGGGCAATATTTGATGCACGCTGGAGGCAGGTTTCGGCTTCTTCTTCTTCGCCGATATAGTCGAACAACCACTTGCCGCGCAGCAGCGAGTGACAGTACAAAGCATTGAGCGCCGTTGAAATCCCACAGCGGTCAATCCCGTCGACATCGATATCGATATCTTCATTGACCGCCATGTCAGGATCGCCCAGGACGTTGAGTGTCGGATCGACGAGGCTGTCGAAGTAGTCGAACAGGTCTTTGAGGTTTGCTGCAAACCCCTCGACCAGCGCCTTCTCATCGGTATACAGCACATGCTTCTGCAGCCAGACCGGCCATAGCAGCGCATGATCGTGCAGGCGGACGGCGTAATCCGTTGGTGCCATCGCACGGAATTCGCCGGTCGGCAGTTGGGCCTCGGCGAATTCACGCAGCCCCTTGGCAGACAGGGTGAAGTCGCCGATCAGAAAATTGCTGGCGATCGCCTGGATCATGGCGTTGCCGAGCAACTGCCCATCGATGCCAGTGCCGGAATCGCGGTAGGTGTAGTCGTAGGTTGCGTCCAGCGTATGGGCGCCGGTCATCCAAATGCTATTGAGCAGTTCGTCCGAACTGTTAAAACCTCCGGGATTCTTGAAGGAAAAGCTGACCTTGCGAATGCCGGCGTTGGTGATGCTGATCGCATCGTGTGCACGCCGGGCGTAGATCATGATATAGTGGAACCCTTGTGCCGCAACCGAGTGCCACAAGGTTTCCAGATCGCTCAGATGGAGGCTGATGACATTGCGCCGGCCGTTGGCGAATGGCACTACGATACCGTCGTGCAGCAAGTCACCGTAGAAAATATCCAGAATATCACCCGCTGATCCGTTGACGGTGAATTCCGGGCAACCGCGCATGTGGCGCTCGAGCTCGAACACGACAAAGCGCCCCTTTGTCAGTTCGACGGGACCGGCCGCGCCCTTCGCCTCGTCTACGTTGAGTACGTCGTACGCCGTCATATGAGCGGCAACGTCGTACGGCTCGAAATTGTAGTAGTGCACTTCCGTGCCGGCAGTGTTGAGCGACGGTGAAACTTCGTCAAAGGCAAGTTTCACCGGCCCGATCACATTCCAGCCCGGCAGGCTGAAATCGTCGGAGCTCCGGACGAACTTCAATGTGTCGATCGGTGTGTCGATGACCAGCGTCGCACCGGCGCTGCCTTTCTCCACCTGCTGTACGAAGAGAATACTGTTCCAACCTTCCTGCAGGTCGAGTACCGCCTCCGGGTCGACCGGATCGGACTGAAGATAGCCGCGCGGCGTGAACCAACCCGGATCCGTCCAGTTGGTCTGCTGGTTGCCGCCTTGCTTCTTGATCAGCCGGCCGTTGACATACAGGTAGTACGGATCATCGCAATAGATTTTGAACGGAATCTGACTGGCCGCTTCGCACGAGATACAGGTCTCGCCGGCATACAGACCGCGCGCCTGGCGCGTCACCCGGTTGAAACAGATGTTCAGTACCACCCGCTGTTGCTCGAGCTCGCCACGGGAGACGATGTTGACGAACGGCACGTTCTCGGAGAATGGCTCTATATCGGGTGCCGCCAGAAAGCGCTCAGGCTCGACTGGCACCATGTAATCCGCCGGTTCCCAGCCTGTTGTGTCGGCGTCGACCAGCTGCCAGTCTGCCGGATAGTGCCGCAGATCGACCGACTCGACAAAAGCGCCGCC
>DPYP01000174.1:0-5520 GCA_003545375.1 Lentisphaeria bacterium | reverse complement strand
CACACCCGCTGCAGCGATACCGGCACCTCTGATCACCCGTCGGCGATCGGTCTCACGCACCAGCACGAAGACGCCGTACATGACGATCGCCAGCGAATTGATCCACACCTGCTGCGGATGCCCAAGCAGCAGCATCGAGGCATACAACAGGGCTAACAAGGCGGCATACGGTGTCCGCCGCCTGCCGCACAGACAGCGGTGCACGGCCAGCAACATGTACGGCAGATGCACGTACACCCACACCATATTAATGTGCGGGAAATGTGCCAGACTGAATGTACAGAACCCGAACAGGCCGCCCGCCAGAAGCGCCGGTATCGGCAGGAAACGCAGGCAACGGCGTACAAACAGATACATCCCGAGAATTGCCACCGGATAGTACGCCAGCGACTCCAGGATGATTCCGACCCGCAGCGGCAGGCATTTGTAGGCCAGAATATGGGCCGGATGCAGGAGGCCTGCCTGCCCTTCCCCAAGGTGATTGTAGCCACGGCACAGCCATGGGTTCCACAGGCCGAGAGAGCCTTCTTCCAGGCAGGCGGCATAGAATGCACGGAACGGCAGGAACTGCTCGGCCAAGTCGTAAGCCGCCAGCAGTTCGCCCCTCATAAAGGGATACGCCAGGATCATCAGAAGGATCGCGTAAAACCCGAGCACCGGTGCGATCTCCGCACGGCACGATTGCTGGTCAGTATCGGACATGGGATAATGTACGCGCAGCGGCCGGGAAATTGCAGGAGAGAAAACGTGAAGCATCAATTAACGAAAATTGATTGGCAGCGCGATGCCCGGCGAGCACAACTCTGCATGGCAGCACGTCTGCAAACTCTGCATTTTTACCGGTATCGGAATTTTCGGTGAGGGGTTTCTGCGCTTTGCTGACGACGTCCACGCCCTGCCCGATGGCCCAGTTGACTTTGCCGACGATAGTGTTGAGGTTCGACATCAGCCACAACGGCCCCCTCATCACGACCCGGGCACAACGATGCGATGCTGCAGGCCTGGGGTTGCAGCATCGGGCGCGATTACCCGATTCGGTCTTGGCCCGCGAGAAGGTCGAGATCGAGTTGTCGGGCTGACCAAACTGTCAGTTCGGCGGCTCGCGCCGGACCGTGAACTTCTTGTGCGACGAAGTTTTGAGTGACTCGGTGTGTTGCAAAGCAGTTTGGCAAAGGCGTTCCTGAGCACGGATCTGGCCGCCGCGCTTCGGCGACTGCCGTACCCAGACACCGTCGCTCTGCAGCTCGTGGGAGTTCGTATTGTCGTTGAAATACAGTTCCAAAAGGTCCACCAGACGCCGCTTGAGATTGTCCTGTTCAACCGGAAACATCAATTCGACACGGTGTTCGAGATTGCGCGGCATCCAGTCGGCACTGGACAGGTACAACTCATCGGCACCGCCGTTGTGGACGCAGAGGATGCGGCTATGCTCGAGGAAACCATCGACAATGCTGACGACGCGAATGTTGTCGCTCAGCCCCTTCACCCCTGGCACGAGCTGGCAAACACCGCGAATGTTCAACTGAATCTGCACACCGGCCTGTGAAGCTTCATAGAGCGCTTCGATGACGTCGGGATCGGCCAGCGAATTCAGCTTGGCCATGATGCTGCCCGGATCGTGACGATTGGTGCGTTCCGACTCACGTCGAATCAGACTGATCACCTTGCGTTTCAACGCCACCGGCGCCATGGCCAGGTGGCGGAGTCCCGGCACCGACGAATAGCCGGTAATGGAATTGAAGTACAGCGCCGTCTCATAAGTGATCTGCTCGTTCGTAGTCAGCAGTCCAAGGTCCGAATAAAGTCTGGCGGTACTGTCGTTATAATTTCCGGTCCCAAGATGTACATAGCGCTGGATGCCGCTGCGCTCGCGACGGACGATCATGCACGCCTTGGAGTGGATCTTGAGCTCGGCAATGCCGTAAATCACGATGACTCCGACGCGTTGCAGTTTGTCAACCCAGCCAATGTTCTGTTGTTCGTCGAAGCGTGCCTTCAGTTCGACGACGGCGGTCACCTGCTTGCCGTTCACCGCAGCGCGGGCCAGTGCATCGATGATCGGGGAGTCACCGCTGGTGCGGTACAACGTGATCTTGATGGCCAGCACATTCTCATCGATGGCGGCCTGACTCAGGAGTTGTATAATCGGGTCAAAGCTCTCATAGGGCAGATGAATGAGGACGTCACGGTCCTGCAGTACTTCGAAAATGTCGGCGTTCTTCGGGATGTCGCGGGGTTGTTGCGGCTGCCACGGCTTCCGCCGCATGCTGTCCAAACCGGGCAGAAACGCCAGCTTCATGAACGGCTTCAAATCAATTGGGCCTGGGATTAAGTAAGTATCGCGAGGCCTGAGATTGTTCATCTCCTGCAGTTTTTTCAGCAACGGGCCGCTGTCGGTATCAGTTTCGAGCCGGACGGCGCCGCCGTGTTGCCGGCGCACGAGCATCTCCGCCATTGCCGCGACAAAATCCTTGTCACGCTCTTCGTCAATCCCGGGGTCGGCATCGCGCGTCACGCGCCAGACGAGATGGTCGGTAATCTCGTAACCGGAAAACAACGACGCAGCATTGTCGATGATGATGTCTTCGATGAGTGTGTAGCAGTAGCTCTTGTCGTCGACCGGCAGTTTACAGAAACGGTCGAGGTTCCCGGGCACGGGTACGACGACCATCTGCGTCTGATCGTCGTGCTGACCGGCCGAAGTCAATTCAAAAAGGATGTGCAGGATCAGATTGCGCCCGAAAGCGGGGTTGGCATCCGCCCCGACCTTCAGTGGCGTCAGGGTCGGGAAGATTGCGTTCTGGAAAAGGTCCTGGACGAACTGCCGCTGCGTGGCATTGTACTCGGCCGGCTTTGAGAATTTGACCCGCTTGCTGATTGCCGGCAACACATCCTCGAGCAGACATTTGTACTGTTGCGCAATAGTGTCGCGGACACGCTCGCTGATCGCCTGCAGCGTTTCGTCCGGCATCATCCCCGCGAGGCTGGCAGCGGTCTTTGGCCGGCTTCTGACTGCTGCCACGCGGACCATGAAGAACTCGTCGAAGTTCGAACTTACGATGCTCAGGAACTTCAAGCGTTCCAGCGGCGGGAGCTCCGGCTGCAAAGCTTCGCTCAGCACGCGTGCGTTGAACTCGACCCAGCTCAGTTCACGATCGAAGAACTGTGCCGGCTGGTGTCGTTGTTTCGTGGTCTTGTGTTTCGCGTTCACAGATTATTCCGCCACGACTTTCATACCGAACAGGTCCTCGAACATCTGGCTGCACGTAACCAGCGCCAGCCGCTCCCCGGCAAGGTCACCGTGCGGGTGGCAGCGGATGCTCAGTTCGTCCCCAAACGATTCCAGTTCGACCTTGCGGATGCGCGACTGATGGCCGCGGTCCAGGGCATCGGCGATTCTCAAAATAGCCGCCAGTTTTGTAACCACGATACGGTCCTCCGTCGATAACCCCATGAAGCGAATATGCGATTTGTTCGGCGGCGAACTGCGATGAAAGCGTACGACATTCGAGACGATGCTGAGTTCATTCTCATGCAACCCGAAGATTTCGGAGTTGGCAACGACATATTCGCTGTGCTTATGGTGATCGCGGGCATTGATGCATCGACCGATATCATGCACCAGCGCCGCGACCTCGAGCAACAGCCGGCGGTGGGCATCGAGACCGTGCTCTGATTGCAGATGATCGAAAATCTGCAGTGCCAGTTTAGCGGTGTGCCGGCCATGTGCCTCGTCAAAGCCGTATTTGTTCCCGAGACTGACAGCCGACGCAATGATCTGCGAATTAAACTCTGCCTTGAACTCATCCGTACCTTGCGACAACCCCAACAGCACGCCGTCACGGATGCTGACCGTCGGCACGATCATTTCGGTCGCACTGGTGTCGTCCATGAAGCACAGGTAAATCAGAAGTCCGGGAACCAGCGTCTCGGCATCGGCATAGGAAATGTGCAGGCGCTGCACGCATTCGTCCGTCGACATCGACTGCAGCCGCCGAAGGAGCTGTTCAAACGCGGCTTTGTCGACTACGTGATACGTATCGGCTATCTCTCGGCCAACTTCACGCGCCGCCAGCCGGGCGTCGCCGCCGACGGCCACAAAAGTCTTGACACGCTTGAGTTTGAACTCGGTGTTGAGCGTCTCCAGCGTCGAACGCACGTGTTCCCGCAGAAATCGCTCGAGATAACCGCCAAAGCCGGTAACCGCCTTGATCTCCGTTTCCAAGCGCACCGTGCCGGTGTTCAAAGTATGTGCAGCAACCATCTTGCCGGCATGCAACAACATCACCTCCGTACTGCCGCCACCCACCTCGATGATCATTGAGTTGGCACGACTGAACCCCGGACGAACCACACGCAGGGCGTTGCGCACTGCGATATAAGTCAGGCGATTCGCTTCGACGCCTTCAATGATACTGATCTTCAGCCCGGTACGTAAATCGATCTTGTCGACGAACATATCCCGGTTCTGGGCTTCCCGCAGCGCGCTGGTCCCGATTGCCGTGATGTTTTCCGGCTTGATCTGCCACCCAGCAATCTGCTCGAGGAACGCGTGCAGGATCTGCAGCGTCTGTGTCGCCGAGTCCCGGGTGATGGTTCCGGTGAGGAACACGTCCCGGCCCAGGCCGACAGGTTGATCGGCACCGTCGATAACCTTCCATCTGCCGGGTCCGTGCATCTCCGCGACCACCATGCGGATGGCGCTGGAACCGATGTCGATGACGGCGACCAATTCAATCGCTTTCGTTTTTGTCGGTTTCTTGTGCAAAAGAAACAGCCAGAGGTTTGCAGTTGGGGAATAAACGGGAAAAGGCGTCCGCCATGAGATCGCGGTCCGCGTCACGACGCAGCCCAAACTACCTTAAACGCGCATGGACCAGCCGTTTTCGTTCAGATCCTATACTATATTGAAATGTTCAGTGACTGCAATCTACTCGCCGCCACCGCCCCGGCCTGTGAAGTCATTGAGCATCCAGGGAGCAATGTCTCTCGTCAGCCGACCGGGTCCGGATATCGGAAACCAGTGCGGCCTTCATAATTCGTAATCAGCAGATCATCGCCGTCCCGGCCGTCGATATGGTCCGGAACCAACGAGAACTTGCCGCCGCCGCCCGGCGTGTCAACAATAAAGTGGGGCACGGCATAGCCGCTGGTGTGGCCGCGCAATTGCCCGATGATCTCGACCCCACTGTCGACCCGAGTCCGGAAATGGGCAGATCCGGTGATCGGATCGCATTGCAGCAGATAGTACGGACGCACGCGAATCTTCAGCAGCTCGTGCATAAGTCGGCGAACGATTTCGGGATCGTCATTGACGCCTTTCAACAGCACTGTCTGGCTGCCGATCGGAATACCGGCATCCGCCAGGCGCTCACAGGCCTGTGCCGACTCCGGCGTGATCTCGTGCGGATGCGTGACATGCAGGCTGACGTACAGCGGATGGTAACGCCGCAGCATCTCGCACAGCGCCGGTGTGACGCGCTGCGGCATGGCCAATGGGATCTTCGTGCCGATGCGGAT
>DPYP01000576.1:6975-7669 GCA_003545375.1 Lentisphaeria bacterium | reverse complement strand
GTCGGCTCCCTTTCAGCACCAAATTACGCACGCTTTTCGATCAAATCATCAGGCTGAAAGGATCTAATGCCCCGGTTTGTACAACCTATGTCGCCACAGGCAGAGGAAAAGGGCAGAGGGTCCTTACGTTCAACTTGTCCCTGAGTTCGACGTTTTGGTGATTGCCTTTTTCACCCGCTGCCGACGAAGGACCTGCCGGGCATGGTCAGACAAGCTGTCCCAGAGCTCGCGCGAAAAATGCGGCTCGGTATGCTCGTGGTGCCAGTTACTGAAGAACCAGGGACGGCAAATAGCCATACACAGTTCGTCGCGTGGGGCCGTCGAGAGGTTAGGCGTGCCGCGATGAATAACTCGCGAATCGTGGACCCAGAGCGATCCCTTTTTCAAGTTGAGTCGGGTCGACTTGTAGCGACCTCGCGGCTCGCTGCCTTTGCCGAACAAGCGATCCATGCTTTCCGCCCCAGGCCGCCGGATGAGATCCTTGTCCGCAACGTATTGTGTCGCCGGAATAATCTCGATGCTGCCGTTCTCTTCGCTGGTATCGACGAGGGGAAACTTGGCGCCAATGGTAAACGCCGGGGTCACCAGTCCGGGAAACGGCAGGTAGGCATCGTGGTGCCAGATCTGGTATTCGGTGCACCCCGGCATGGGAATATTGGCATCGAACTCCGACCAGACATAATCGCTGCACAAT
>DPYP01000576.1:4600-6597 GCA_003545375.1 Lentisphaeria bacterium | reverse complement strand
GAACGGCCGCTCAAACGGTACGCGGACGTTGTAGCGCTTGGCGCCTGCCGGTGAATTCACCCCCTGCTTCGCTACCGCCGCATCTCGGATCGGCAGCCAGGCGTCGCGAATGATGTCGATCTTTTCCTCTGGTATGAAATCCTCAAAGACGACGAACCCGTTAATGCGCCATTCATCGACGAACTGATCAATGTCATAGGTAGTTGCCATCATCCATCTCCGTGGAATTTATCGTTTTTGCACATGGAGAACAGTACACCGGATTGCACATCTTCAACGGGACTAAGGCTCACGGTCAAGGTGGGCCAGGTATTGGCCAACAAAATCATACTCGACAAGGCTGGAGAACGCATCGGTCAGTCTTTGCGTCACGGGGCCGGTGACCGTTTCGTTCTGCACCGGCTTATTGTTGAATGACTGGACCGGGCAAATACAAAAACTGGTTGAGGTAACGAAAGCCTCATCGGCTCGGGACGCGTCGAGCGGCGTGAGATCCCGCTCGACGACGTCAATGCCAAGTTCCCCGGCCAACTCGATCACTGTCTGGCGACTCACCCCCTCCAAAACGTATTCCCCCCTCGGCGTGTAAAGAACTCCGTGCCGCACCAGAAAGAGATTGCTCCCCATGCCCTCGGACAGAAAGCCGCGGGTATCCAGGAGAATCGCCCAGGCATTTGGACTGTGACTGCGCACCTCCAAATCCGCCAGGATCAGGTTCAAATAGTGATGGACCTTCACATTCGGGCTGATGCTGTCGGGGGGTGTCCGCCGCACCGACGGGAAAAAGATCTCGATCCCATCGCGATAGAGCGGGGCCCGGGCCTTGAGCGGCAGCGGCGTACACTCGATGATCACCATGGGTTCACGAGAATCCTGGATGTCACCCTCGGGAACCTCTTCGCCCCGCGAGATGCGCTGGGCCACCCAGTAGTCCTCATCGGCCTTCAGCAGGGGAAGGTTTTGCTCCGTGACCTCCTGGGTCAGCTGCATGACCGTCTCGGGTGAGAGGCCCGGATCAATCCCCATGTACTTGAGGGAAGCGTAAAGCCGGTCGACGTGTTCCTGTAATTTGAAGATGCGCCCGCCAAACGTCCGGGCAACATCAAAAACCCCATCTCCATACTTAAAGCTGCGGTCCCGAAACGAAACCATCACCTCGCTTTCTGGAACGATCTCGCCATTGCAATATGCAACCCGTTCCTTGCCGCCCATAGGTGGTCCCCCTGTTGTCAATGTGCCGCGTGCCGGCTGGCGGTTGCGTGAGCCTCGACCCTTAAAAGTGCGGGCTCCAGAACGGATCATTCACCTTGCCGCCCAGCTCGGTCATTTCCCCATGCGAAATGGAAGAGACGTGGGAGTCGACATATACCAGGTTCGCCTTGCTGTAATTGGCGCCGTGCCGGGTTTTGTAGAAGCCCCAGAATGAAAAGTCGATCCGGGGCTCCTGGTAACCGTCGATATACAACATCGTGCTACTCGGCGAAACCACCGTCTGCGTCATCTGGTACGGCTCGTCGGGAATTCCGGCCCAGATGCCGAGACCGCAGTTCATGTTGTACGTTCCCCGGATCCCCCAGCAATCGCCTATCCAGTACGAGCTTAGGTAATGATCCGGCCACAACCGATCCGGTTCGCCATCACAGAAAAAGGGATTGCTGGCGCGCGTCCCGTTGAGGCCTTCGCCCCATTGCGGCCCGTCCACGTCCAACCCGAAATACAGGTTTATGCGATAGACCCAGTCATAGGTCCGATTGCAGTCGGCCCCTTTCGGATACCAACCATGCCGCGCCGGCGGGACCCAGGAATCGAAGTCCAGCCGATACAGTGTCATCGCCGTCCCCATGTTTTTCAACTTGGCCTGGCACGCGGCACTTCTCGCCGTGTTCTTGGCGCGCTGCAGACCCGGTGCCAGCAAGGCAAGGAGGATCGCAATCACCACGATCACCACCAGGAGCTCGATCAGTGTGAATGTGCGTTTGAATGGCATTGGTTTCGAC
>DPYP01000576.1:842-4217 GCA_003545375.1 Lentisphaeria bacterium | reverse complement strand
GGGCTTACCCACATAATTACCGGGGCCCCCGGTAATTATGTGGATGCACGGTGCGTTCCCGATGTCAAGGCGCCTCGAAGATGGTGTATTCGATATGGGTTTGCGGTCGCTCGGCGGTGCACCAGAAATATGCAGCCACGAGTTTACCGTCGGTCCGTTGCCAGATCCTCGGGTACCCGAGATCGGGCGCGCCTGCAGCGGATTGAAATCCGTCCCGCACAACAACCGGGGCGCTCCACGTACCGCCGTCATCCTGACTGTAACGAACCGCGATGACACGGTCCGTACGATTACCGTACGCACAGCACAACCGACCGTCGCCGAGCCGGATCAAGGCGGGTGGGTTGCCGTTGAACTGGCTGCCGACCTCGGTCTCCGTGATCCTGGAAAGGAACGCCCAAGTGCCACCGTTGTCCGTGGAGCTGAAGCAATCGATCCAGTTGCAGTCGGAAGATTTTCGCCGGATGCCAACGACCAGCTTATTGTCTGCGGCCCGCACCGGCGACGGCATGGCGGCGCGGTAATTGTCGTCCCACGACACAATCCAGGAAACGAACGAGAACGTCAGGCCGCCGTCGTCGGACCTGGCCAGGAAAGTCTTCTCGGTGATCATGACGGAAAGTGTCTGTGCCTGACTCGTGTCCCGGGCCGTTCCGAAAAGCAACAACCCGCCAGTGCCGTCAACCAAATACGCCGTGCGCGAGGTGAACTCGAGACCGGTCAGGTTCGGATCGTCCAGGAGCCCGCCAAAGTGACGGGGGCCACACCAGTCGGCACCGCGGTTGTCGCTGTGAAACCAGCGGGCCGTTCTGTTGCCGTGGTAGGCGGCGCCTTCGACACGCATGACGAATCCCGGCGCAGTGAAATCGACCCCGACATCGGAGCCGGCGGAAACCGCCGGATTGGTTTCGCCGGCATAGCCGTCGGGCCGCCAGGCCGACCAGGATTCACCGCCGTCACCGCTGCGTGCGAGCCAGGACTCGTACGGCAGGTCGACGCGGCATTGGTGGAACCCGCCGTCCGTCCCATACTCGCCGACGGTGAATCCGACCAAGAGCTCGTCGCCCCATTGCCAGAGCGGTCCGTTGCAACCATTGTTGGCCGGTGTTGAAATCCAGCGTGCTTCGTCATAGTACACAACGCCGTGTTGCATGATAGCCTGGGTGGGTGTGATCGATTGCGACGTAGCTGGAAGGTACCATTCGCCCAAGCATAATCCACCGGAACCGCCGCCGTTCCGACACATTCCCAACGGACCTCGTGTCTTCGGCGGCGGCTGATTGACCGCACGTCAGCAGGGGCGGACTTGCAGTTGCCCTCCCCTTTTTTTCCCACAGTTCGCCCACGACACCGGTCGAGACGCTATATTCCAACCGCAACGTTGCGATTCAGGTTCGAATCTACCGGGGGTAACTCATGTTTGGCCGTATCTCTTATACATTTTCGATCATGGGTGCGAGCTGGCGGGTGTTGAAAAAGGACGGCGAGCTGCTGGTTTATGCGCTGCTGTCGGGGATCTGCATGCTGATTGTCTGTGCTTCGTTTATTCTGCCGGTCATCCTGACCAAATCGTATGCGCTCCCGGGACCGGAGGCGACACCGACCCAGCAGACATTGTACTGGGTCGTGGGGTTCCTGTTCTACTTCGTGAACTACTTCGTGATGACATTCTTCAACACCGCCATCGTGGGCAACGCCGTGATTCGCATGCAGGGCGGCGATCCAAAGTTCAAGGACGGACTCGCAGTGGCCATCAGCAAAATTCACCTGATCGCCGGCTGGGCTCTCATCGCCGCCACGGTCGGCATGATCCTGAACGCGCTCGAACAGCGCTTCCAGAGAGTCGGGCAAATCGTCATCAGCATAGTGGGAATGGCCTGGACCGCGGTGAGTTTCCTGGTCATCCCGGTGATGGTGGTTGAGGGCACGGGCCCGATTAAATCACTGAAGACGTCGACGCGGCTGCTGCGGCAGACGTGGGGCGAGCAGGTTGTCGGCGGGTTCGGCTTCGGCATCATCTTCTTTCTCCTTTCGCTTCCCGCAATTGTCCTGCTGATCGTCGGTATATCAATGGGTGTCCCGGCGCCCGTGTGCATCGTCCTCGCCATCGCTTATTTCCTGATCATGGCGCTGGTCCAGTCAACGCTGCGGGTAATATTCCAGGCGGCGCTTTACCTGCACGCTGCCGGCGATTACCATGACGACGAAGGATTTGACCCGGCGCTGTTCACCAACGCCATGGTCATGCGCTGACCTGAAATTCCGAAAACCCCGCACTCGAGCCGAGCCAGTTCAGGATGCTCCATATCAAACCATGAAACCTCATCGCCTTGCACTGATCGGCAGCGGACATCGCGGTATCCATCTGCTGGGTAAAATGACCGCCGATCCCGCTCGAGCCGAGCTCGTGGCGGTGGCAGAACCCCGGCCGGAACGGCGGGATGAATGTCTCCGGGCCTTCCCCCTGCCCCCGGAACACGCGTATCACGATCACCAGGCGTTACTCGAGCATGCGGCCGAGGTCGGGATAGACGCCATAGTCATTGCCACAATGGCCGACACCCATCATGTGGTCGCCCGCGCCTGTATCGAGGCGGGATTGCCGATCTTCCTGGAGAAGCCGATCACCCGCACTTTCGATGAGGCTTTGGACCTGGTGCAGTTTGCCGAAGACTCCGGTGCCCGCGTGCAGGTGGGGTTCAACATGCGCTACATGCCCTTCTGCCAGACGCTCCACGACATCGTCTCCTCGGGGGTGCTGGGCACAATCCTGAGCATCAACTGGACGGAGGCCATCTCCCTGCGTCACTGGACCGAGGGGTATTCCCGCAACCCGTCCTACAACAACACCGCGAAAGTAGGCTCGTGGCTGCTGGAAAAGACCTGTCATGACCTGGACCTTTTCAACTGGCTGCTCGACACGCGCTGCCAACGCGTGGCGTCCTTCGGCAGCCGCAGTTTCTTTCGACCGCGGCCCGACGTGCCGAAGCGGTGTACCGACGGCTGCCCGATTATCGATGAGTGCCTGTTCGCCTACGTCCCGGAGGCGGCCGACATGTCCGCCTATCTCCAGCCCGAGGAACTCGATGCCTGTATTTACCATGTGGACGCTGACATTGTCGATCATCAGACCGCGATTTTCGAGTTCGAAGGCGGCACCACCATCAGCTTCACCCTGGTCCCGCTCGCCCCCGAGGAAAGCCGGTCGATGACCTTCCACGGAACCGAAGCGACGCTTACCGGCTCCATGGCCGCGGGCCGGATCGTGGTGGACAGCCTGAGGACCGGCGAGCAGACGGTGCACACGATAAGCGCTGCACATGAGTCGCACCACGGTGCCGATGAACCCACGACAACGGCGTTTCTCGATTACCT
>DPYP01000576.1:0-450 GCA_003545375.1 Lentisphaeria bacterium | reverse complement strand
GACCGGGCGGCCCAGGAACACTGCGTGGTGGAGCTCGAACCACTGCGGCGGAAGGGAAATTCCTGATCCCGATTGATCGCCGACACCAAGCTTGCAGGACCAGGGCCAATACACCTGTCCCGCCACCTGCTGATCCAGCCCTGAGCATCAAAGTATCAGGGTACCGGAAAGCAATTTACTGTCACTCTTCGTAGCGAATCTCTACGAACCCGCCGGCGGCGCCGCCGGGCAGATGGCGCATATCCAGGAGATCGCCGGGCGTATAGGGACTTGCAGGCATGAGTTCATCTCGCGAAATCTCGCCCGTGTAGGCCGAGCGGTGCACCTCGCTCAGGTCCTGCCACCTGGCCCAGATTTTGTCGACCATGGCGTGGTGCAAAAAGAAGACGGGGTCATTCGCCGCTCGGGCGCTGCACATGGTGCCGCCCACGAGACAGTGCACCGAATCAT
>DPYP01000186.1:0-6204 GCA_003545375.1 Lentisphaeria bacterium | reverse complement strand
TCGAGTTTCGCGAGGAACTCGTCACCGATCTTCTTGTCAGCTTCGGACTGCAGGGGAAACGGGTGGACGTGCTCCCAGTTGAACTCGCCCTTGAACAATCCAGCGACGAAGCTCGGATGCTCCCATACAGTCTCTCGTGCTGCTTCGGCGACTTCGAGTGATTTTTGCTTTTCAGCGTTATCTGACAGTTTCATTGTAGAATTCTCTCTGATTACGAGTCATCTGTTGCAGGCGCTCACACGGCTTGAAACGGTCGCCATATTTTTCCGCGAGCTCGTAGAGACGCGTCCAGATATGGTCGGCGCCGAGCGCGTCGGCATAGCGCAGCAAGCCGCCGCGGAACGGCGGGAAGCCGATACCCATGATCATCGCCATGTCGAGGTGCAGGGGGTCGGCGACAATCTCTTCGTCGAGGCAGCGGACCGCCTCGTTTACCATCGTCAGCAGGCAGCGGTCAAGAATGTCGTCGTCGCTGAACTGACGCGGGCTGATGTTGTTCGCCTTGCGCCAGTCGCCGGCGATCGCCGGGAGATCGGGGTTGACGACTTGCTTCTTGCCTTGGTGCAAGTAGAAGCCTTTGCCGCCTTTCTTGCCGAACAGGCGGTAGTCCTCACACATGCACTCCAGCAGGGTGGCGTTGGTCATGCGCTCCCCGTAGGCAGCAGCCAGAACAACGGCGCACTTGTGCGCAACGTCGATGCCGACTTCGTCGAGCAGCGTGAATGGCCCCATCGGCATGCCAAAACCGGTCAGCACCCGGTCAACGGCCGTTGGATTGGCACCCTCCTGCAGCAGCATGACGGCTTCGTTGAGGTACGGGAGCAGCAGGCGATTAACGAGGAAGCCTGGACAACTCTGCACGACGACCGGGGTCTTGCCCAGACGTTTGCTCAGGGCCACGACTGCAGCAACAGTTTCAGGCGATGTTTCCTTGCCCGGGATGACCTCTACCAGCGGCATGCGATTGACCGGGTTGAAAAAATGCATACCGATAAAGCGTTCCGGATGCGGCAGCCCTTCGGCCAGCTCGGTGATCGGCAGGGTCGAGGTGTTGCTGGCGATGATCGTATCGTCCTGCACGTGCTCGGCAAGCTCAGCCAACACCTTGCGCTTGATGTCGAGGTCCTCGACAATAGCTTCGACGACGATGTCCAGATTCCCGAAACCACTGAAATCGGTGGTGCCGCTGAGGTGGTGCATCTTGATGTCGATCTCGCGCTGGTCGTACTTGCGCAGCTTCTTCAATTGCCCGTAAATGTTGGCCGCCGCTTCGTAGCCCTTGCCGACAGCCTCCCAGTTGAGATCCTTGAGGCGCGTAGGAATGTCGACCTTGGTGAAGTTCCAGGCGATACCGCCGCCCATGACACCGGCGCCCAGCACGCCAACGCGGTTGATCTGGCGCGGCTTGCCGTCGATAACGGCACCTTTGTCCTTCTTCAGCGCTTCGGAACCATAGAAGAGGTTGATCAGGTTCTTGCTGATTGGTGTGACCGCGAGCTCGCCAAACTCCCGCGCCTCGACCGCCAGTCCCGCGTCCAGGGGCATACCCAGGGTGCGGCGAATCACTTCAAGAGCCTTCAGCGGTGCCGGGTAACAGCCTTTGGTCTTTTTCATCAGGTTACGGCATGCGACATTCGCAGTGACCAGGCGAGCGAGGGCGTTGTCCTGAGTCAGCCAGCGGCGGAACGGTCGAGAATTGCGCCGAGCCAGGACGGCTTTGCGCCCCGCAGCAGATTTGATATGCCCGGCAAATTCGGCGATCTTTTCAGTAGCAAATTCAGCCGGCACTACGGCATCGACAACGCCAAGTTTGAAAGCCTTTTTGCCATTGACCGGTTTACCGGTGAGGATCATCGACAGCGCCTTTGGCATGCCGATGAGCCGCGGCAGCCGCTGTGTGCCGCCGAAGCCCGGGATGATCCCGAGATTGACTTCCGGCAGACCAATCGAGGTCTTCGGGTTGTCGGTGGCAATGCGATACGTACAGGCGAGAGCCAGCTCGAGGCCACCGCCGAGACAGGCACCATCGATTACAGCGATCGTCGGAAACGGCAGGGCAGCAAGGCGATCAAGGATTCGGTGGCCTTTACTCGCCAGCGCGGCACCGGCCACAGGATCGGTGATGTCGGCGATCTCGGCGATGTCGGCACCGGCAATGAAAATGCCGGGCTTGCCGCTGCGCAGCACCATCAGTTCGAGGTCGCCGGTACCGGCGAGCTGTTCGATAAGGCCGTCGAACTCCTCCATGACAGGCGTCGTCAGCTTGTTGACCTTTTCACCATTCAGGTCGAAAACGATGTCGGCGACCTTGTCGGTAATGTTGATCTGAAACCCATTGGGAGTGGCTGGCATTTCCATTATGCGGCCTCCAGAAGCAGGGCTCCGCCCTGGCCGCCGCCAATACACATGGTAGCCAGTCCGACGTTGCAGTTGCGACGGTGTAATTCCTTCAGAGTCGTGATCACCAAGCGAGCACCGGTCATGCCGACAGGATGCCCCAAGGCGATGGCACCGCCGTTGACGTTGAGAATGTCCGGATCGATGGCGCCGATTTTATGATGGCGACCGAAGTAGCGGGCGGCGAACTCGTCCGAGTCGAAAGCCCGCAGATTAGCGATCGCCTGGGCGGCAAACGCTTCATTGAGCTCAACCAACTCGATGTCGCTCATGGTCATGCCGGACCTGTCCAGAACTTTGGCCGTGCTGTAGACGGGACCAAGGCCCATGCGGTGCGGTTCGAGGCCGGCGTAGGCGTAGGCGCGCAGAAAGCCGATGGGTGTGAGTCCGAGTTCCTTCGCTTTCGTCTCGCCCATCACCAGCATCGCGGCGGCGGCATCGGTCAGCGGACAGGAGTTGCCGACAGTAACGGTGCCGTTGTGGCGGTCGAAATAGGGTCTGAGCTTGCCGAGTGCGTCCATCGACTGATTGTCGCGCGGACTGTCGTCAGCTTCTTGCACCGCTTTGTAACGCGGCGGTACCGGGATCGGCAGGATTTCCTCGGCGAGCCGGCCGCTTTCGATGGCCGCAGCCGCTTTCTTGTGGCTTTCGACGGCGTAGCGGTCCTGTTCTTCGCGGGTAATATGGAATTCACGCGCCAGGAGCTCGGCGGTCTTGCCCATGATGAGGCCGCAGACCGGATCGGTCAGGCCCTGGACGATACCGATGACCGGCTTCAGAAAGGACGGTCGAAACTTGCTGATGACGCCCAGCTTCTGGCTCAGGGTCTTCGATTTGGCGAGGTTCGCAAACAGCTCAGTCATCCGGGGTCCGTACAGCAGCGGCATGCTGCTCATCGATTCGGTGCCACCGACGATGTAGATGTCGCCGTCGCCGGCCTGGATTTTGGCAGCGGCGGTGGTGAGTGCTTCATTGCCGGAGCCGCAGTTGCGGTGCACGGTGAATGCCGGCAGGTCCTGTGGCAGGCCGGCCTTGAGTGCGATGACCCTGGCAATGTTCATGGCATGAGCCGGGTTGCCGACGTTGCCCATGATAAGTTCGTCGATCAGCGCCGGGTCGATTTCGCTACGGGCGATCAGTTCGGTAACAATCCAGGCGCCGAGCTGGTCTGCCTGAATATCTTTGAAGACGCCGCCGGCTTTGCACATCGGTGTGCGAATACCATCAATTATCGCGATCCGCTCCTTCATGATCTGCGCTCTTTTCGTTGTGGTTCAGGCATCAGCAACCGAGGCACGACATTCACGACGTCTGCATCGAAAAGCGCCCCAGCCAAGGGGACCTCCCCTGTGTGCGCTGCCTCTACCTATATAGATGACATCCGTCCCGTATTGGTTTCCGATCAACCCCGTTTTTATTTGTGACGATTGTCACATCCCCCTGAAACAGCGCAATTAGTGTTCCATGAATCGGAATGCAGGAGTGGGCCGGCAATTTCCCTCGGGGAGAAAAAAAATGTGTGCAACCTCTTGACAACTGTCCGAACCGGCATTATCGTTTCTATTGGTAACGTTACTGGAGGTATCGTTTCGACGACGATACGCTGGGTTTGGGTGGTAACTTACTGAAAACAAGCCTGTTACGTCGAAGGTGAGAGCGACGTGACCGGGCGTAGCATGTCCAGATCTGATTAGATTCGGTCGTCATCACAGGCAAGCGGCGATTCCCCGGCCACACCGGAAACGGTCGGGAGGTGCCTTCACCGCAACGCCGGTGACGGCCGAGTCAGATCAGCACTTCTCCAAAAATCCAGCCCTCTCTGCAGGCTCCTTCCCCTGTAGGCCATGTCCCCCTCCCGAGTTCATATGATCTGGAACAACTATCTCCAATCGCTGCATCGCTGGATGAAGAACCTCTTCTTTGGCGACAGTACCACATGTACGCGCTGGCGCGACGACGCCATCGCGGTGTGCCGGGACGGGCGTGCAATCTTTCTGACCGGAAACGGCGCGGGGGTACCGGCGATGACAACGATCGCCAATCATCATTCGATCGATCGTCTGGCGCTGCGCAACCAATTGCACCAGCTCATGAAATGAAGAATACGCCCAGAACTGCCCTGCGACACTTCGTCGGTGACATATGTTGGAAATTCCCGTGGCTGCTGATCTGCACCGCGTCTCTGTTCCTTGGCATGAGTTGTTTCGACGCCGCAGCAATTCTCACCCTGGCGCCCGTCGTCGATTTACTTATGGGTGCCGACAGCACTGCGACAAGCGCGATTACGAAGCAGATGGAGCGCGTTTTGACGTTCCTCGGCATACCGATGACGCTGTGGAGCGCGCTGGCGGCGTTTTTCGTATTCAACGTTGTCAAAAACGCGTTTGCCATCTTTGCCTTGTACACGGTACAACGCACCAAGTTCGTGATACTGAGGCATTATATGCTGGGCACTTTTGATGACTTTTTTAGTGCTCGGTGGCGTTTTTTCAGCGAGCAGAAACAAGGCACTCTGGTCAACACTTTCCTGCACGAAGTGAACGTTGTGGGTGAGGCGGTCATCAAGATGGCACAATTTCTGTCGACGATCATCCAGATTGTCCTGCTTTTGGCTGTGCCGTTCATGATATCCTGGCAACTGACATCGCTAAGCCTGTTGGGAGCTGGAGTGATCGCTATCCCCTTTCTCATAGCGGGCCGCATCAGTTATCGATTCGGCAAGCAAACGACATCGACATCCAACGATATGTACGGCATTCTGCAGGAATCCTGCGCAACGGCAAAGATCGTTCAGGGGTTTGGGAACCAGGCGCGCAATCGCGGCATGTTCTCGGAAGCGTTCGATTGTTATCGCAGAGCAATGGTCAAAGGGGAGACGTTGAACAGTTCTATCCTGCACCTGTACCAGCCCCTCGGTCTCGTGATCTTGATTATCGCGTTGCTGGCAGCGCAGCGTCTTAACGTGCCGATCTCCGAAACTGCAGTGCTGATTTATGCGCTTATGAAAACCCTGCCGTCTGTCGGCACGCTCACATCCCTTAAGGCCTCATTGGAGAACTTCACGCCGAGTTACGAGCAGATGATGCGTCTTCGCAAGGTGGCACGCGAGGACCGGCAACCCGAGGGTGGCCGTCCGTTCGCGACTCTCGGCAGCGGCATCGAAGTGAAGAACGTGTCGTTCACCTACCCGGGACGTGACATGGTGCTGAACGATATTTCGCTTTCTATCCCCGCTGGCAAGATGACCGCAGTGGTAGGTGAATCCGGTTGCGGTAAATCGACATTGCTCGATATGCTGATGGGGTTCAATATGATCGAGAGAGGGGACGTGCTGATCGACGGCGTGTCACTGAAGGATTACGATCAATCTTCGTACCGGCAACGCATCGGGTATGTACCGCAGGACGCGGTTTTGTTCAACATGTCGATACGCGACAATATCCTGTGGGCGCAGGCCAATGCCACGGATGAAACGCTTGCCGAAGCGCTGCGACTGGCGAATGCCCAGGTGTTCATCGATGAGTTTCCCGATGGGGTCGACACGATTGTCGGCGACCGCGGTGTCCGGCTGTCGGGCGGACAGATTCAACGCATTGCGCTGGCACGGGCGATTCTGCGACGGCCGGAGTTGCTGATTTTAGACGAAGCAACGAGCGCGCTCGACTCGCAGTCCGAGACCCTGATCCAGGATGCGATTGCGGAGATCGCCCGCGATACAACAATTATCGTTGTGGCCCACCGGCTCTCGACTGTGAAGATGGCCGACACTATTGTCGTCCTGGACGAGGGCGCCATTGTCGAACAAGG
>DPYP01000376.1:182-4290 GCA_003545375.1 Lentisphaeria bacterium | reverse complement strand
GGGCTTGGCGTGATTATCCGCGCCAACTCGACCGCCGAAGGAAAAGCGCTGGCCGACACATTTGCCGAGGAACAATCCGGCAGTGTTGACCTTTTTTGGTGCCCGTGGCAGCTGGCCGGCGGCCAATGGGCCCCCAACGGCAACGCCCCGTATTACCCGGAACTGTTCAGCCATGGCTTCAATTCCGGCACGCTGATGTGGACAATCGGGTACTACCGATTCGCCGGCTTCAAGCCAAACGCCCTCATTGACTGGAGCACCAACGGCGGCCTCAACGGCGACGGGCCAATCATGAGGTTGTCCGATGGCGATTCCTCAGCCCCGCTCGTCGGGGATGCGCTCAGGTGGATTCCCGACCCGTTCTGGTACATACAATACGCCCACCAGGACAAGTATGGTTACTGGCCGTATTCCTTATATCAGGAGAGTAGCGTGACGTTCGTCGATGGCCATGGCGTCTTGAACCGGCACAGCATCATGGCAGACGGAGCCAATCCGTCCGTATCCGGATGGGGCGGCAACTGGCTGGAGCATACGGCATGGGATGAATACACCGCCTGGTGACGCAGGGCCGTGACACGCCGGAAGCGCCGCGGCTGATTCGAGTCCACGGCGGAATATGAAAATCCGATTACCCCGCGCAGCACAGCCAATTGCCGGCGAACCTGTCCCGGGGGCACGGGTTTCCAGGTCACACTGAATACGCCCATGCCGTACAGGTGCCTTATAATGTTGTAATAGGCGGACGCGGCATATATTGTGGTGCCGGTCGAGCAAACCGGCCGCATTACAACCGCCCAGCGGAATACCGCCGGACAACCAGTAACCGGTCCCGTCACCCGTGCAATTCCCCGTTGACGTCGAATTATTATCGCGCGGAATCCAAGTCCCCGATCTTCCGCGAGAGGGCCTTTTTTCGCTCCCAGAGGAACGCAACGACTCCGCCTTGGCGATCCATAAATAGTAATCCTGTGAAGACGAAAAATGCCGATTATTGAAGTGGCCATTGTCAGTCGCGATGATCAACTGTATGAGGGATTTCCCGACGTGACGGCGACCCCCGGCGGGCGGCTCGTCTGCGTCTGTCGGGAAAGTGACGCCCATAGACCCGTAGCTGTTTCCAACCTGGTATGGCGGACGAGCGACGACAGCGGTCGGACGTGGGGGCCGCGGCGTCTGCTGGCGGAGGCCGAGTGCCGGGGCGATAGACTGTTCGCATGGAATTGCCCGCGCATCGTCTGCCTGCAGGACGGGCGCCTGATCTACATTTGCGACGGCTACGAACTGCCGCCCGACTTGGATCAGGGCTGCCGGGATTCCCGCATCTACTTCTGGGTCAGCACAGATGACGGCCAGACCTTTGAAGGCCCCCAGTGCCAGGCCGGCCCCATAGGCGTGGTGCCGGATAAAATCCTGGTGACCCGCCAGGGAACGTGGATGTTCTCAACGACTTATCGGCCAGCCAGCGGCAAGATGGAAGGCCAATACCTGTGGCGAAGCACCGACGAGGGGAAAACCTGGGAAGAACCGATCTGCGTGGCGTACGACGACAATCTGGAGCTGTGCGAAGGCAGCACCGTACAGCTCGATTCGGGGGCGCTCGTTTGCTACCTGCGCGAGGACCAGCGCAAGGGCTACCCTGCCTTCAAGACAATCTCGCACGACGATGGCCTGAGCTGGGAGGGCGTCTACCCGACGCTGATGCCCTGCGCCCACCGCCCCGTGGCGGGGCTGACGAAAAGCGGCAAGGTCATGGTAACGTTTGCCGAAATGCTCAATGAAATCAGCCCGGGCCGACGCAACCTTCGCGCACTGCTGGAGACCCAGGACAGTGCGCTCGAGACCGACCACGATAAACAATACGGTATCGTGCTGTCGCTCGACCACGACCGCGTAACCACCGGCCTCTCCGGGAACGGCTATACCGGTTGGCTGCAGTTGCCGAGCGATGACTTCTTTGTCGTGAACTACATCTTCGATGACGCCCCCAATGCCCAGATCCGCAGCTACCGCTTCAGCGAGTCCGAATTCTGAGTGGAAAATCGTTCAACCGGGGACGGAGCAAACCAAAAGGGAATTGACTTATGGATACTGAAGACAACGTAAAATTGAAAAACCTGCTGCCCAACGCCAGTTTCGAGCTCGACTTCGGACAAGCCAAACACGACTGGGTCAAATACAATCCCGGTGAAGGTGCGGCCGACAACTGGACGGACATGTTCACCCCGTTGACTGCACCGCTGGCGAAAAACAAGCAGGTGCCGCAGGCCTGGCCGACAATCGAGGCCGCAGCCGATGCGCCCGACGGCGTGCGGGCTGCGGTGATCCCTTCAGCGCCCGGTAAGCCGGGGCATCTGACCTCGCCGGTCATGGCCGTCAAGGGCGGGCACGGATACACGCTCTCGGTCTATGCACGCGGCGACGATGCGGCGGCGGCGGCGCGTTTGCATATGTGCGTCTGGCATCAGCCGCTGAACTGGGACGTGCCGCCGGACGCACAAAGTGACCCGATCGCGGTGACGAACCAGTGGCAGCGTTACGAAATGACGTTCGTCGTGCCGACATGGCTGCACACCGCCGTCGTCGACCTCATGGCTGTCGCGGACGGGGATGCGAAGCTTTGGGTCGACGCCGTGCAGCTTGAGCACGCCCCGCAGGCCACAACCTTTGAAACACGCCTGGCGACCGAAGCGCACATCACGGCCGACACCCCTTTCAGCGGCATGCTCCACCTGCACGGTGAGCCGCTCGATCTGAAGCTCAACGTCTACCAGCACCGCCCGGCAGACGACAACGGCGACTTGGAAGTTCGCATCGAAACCCTCGAAGGCCGCGACATGCTGACCACGCAGGTTGCGGCCCCTGCTTCGCCCGGCCGCCATACCATTGCCCTGTCGATCGACTTTCCCTGGGTGGGTGACTTTCGCGCGAAAGTGTTTTCAGCAGCGGGCGAGCGCATCGATGTCGCGACCTACGGCTACATGTTCACCGTCCACCCGGTCATGCAAGCCGGGTTCGGTTGGGAGGAACTTGGTCCGGTCGGCGACGATTTTCAGGGCATTCTTTATTCGCGCGACGGCGAGGTGCACGAGCTACCGGCCGAGCGGTATCGCCTGCCGACTTGTCAGATCGGCGAGGGCACGTGGAACTTCACCATCACAAACGATCATCGCATTTACATGCCGGCCGCGGTTGAAAACCCCGGAGTGCATAATGATCTTCTTTGCACGCGCGACGGCGGGCGGACGTGGGACACGCAGCAGGTGACCCGCCCAATCGCAGCGGTGCTGCGTGACGGCAGCTTTCTATCTTATACGGCCCCGGAGCCGCCGCACTGGCCGCCGCCCATCCAAGACGGGCGGCTGTGCCTGACTCGCTCGGAAGACGACGGGCAAACTTGGCAGCCGCTGGGCGGGCCCGGCCCGATGTACGAAGATGCGAACCCCGGCCGCCTCACCGAGCTGCGTGACGGGTCGCTCATCTGGCCGATCGGCTACCGCAAACCCGGCATCCACCACGCCACCTACACCTTTCGGTCCAACGACGGCGGCGTGACATGGTCGAACCCGTCGCCCGTCTGCCCAACGGGCGAACCTTCGGTGATCGAGCTGGCGTCCGGCCGGCTACTTGCGGTTGTGCGAAACAACCAGATATCCAAGCCGGGCCACGTGCCGGCCTTCTTCGAGGATGAGCATGAAGATCGATGGCGGCTATGGCATATGCAGTACGGCCGGGCCGACAGCCTTGAGTCGCTGCACAAGAACGTCATGCTCGCCGATTCCGACGACGGCGGGGCCAGCTGGACGAACGTGCGAAAGGGCTGCCACGGACTGGGCGAAATGCACGGCTCGGCAGTCGAGCTGCCCGACGGCAGGATCGTCCTCATGCACGTGCACCGCGTACCCTGGCTGCACAGCGGTGAGCGCGCCAGGGTCAGCCGCGACGGTGGCAATGCCTGGGACCGGGAAACCTACTATCTCAGCACGGTGCCAACCTATCCGGAATACTCGACCAACTGCGTCCTGCCGCCCGAGCTGGCCGACGGCGAGCCGGGCATGATACTCACCGTACTCGGCGATCGCCCGCAGTCTGTTCACGTGGACCGCCC
>DPYP01000376.1:0-132 GCA_003545375.1 Lentisphaeria bacterium | reverse complement strand
ACTGGGCGAAATGCACGGCTCGGCCGTCGAGTTGCCCGACGGCAGGATCGTCCTCATGCACGTACACCGCGTGCCCTGGCTGCACAGCGGCGAGCGCGCCAGGGTCAGCCGCGACGGTGGCAATGCCTGGGA
>DPYP01000391.1:2578-4312 GCA_003545375.1 Lentisphaeria bacterium | reverse complement strand
GCGATGGACACCGGCACGGTCGTCGACGTAACACCCTACTGGGAAGCATGCGACATCGGCACCACCGGCAGCGGCTGACAACGTCAACATAAGGAGCGGCAGGCGTGACCCGACAGACAAGATCTGACACGTTGCAGGCGAACATCGCCGGCTTCGACTTTACGCCGCCGATTCATCCCGAGCATGGTGCATGGGGCACGACACCGGGGATGACGGAAGTGGATTTGCCACTGCTGGGAAGGTGCCTCGCGATCCGCCAGGACGAGCGGTTACTGATCTGGTTCGGACTCGATCTCTGCGGCAACCCGGTGTGGGAGACAACCGAGCTGCGGGCCGAGATTGCCGCCGCCATCGATATCGATATCCAGCAGGTGATATGGTCCACCAGCCAGACGCACTCCAGCCCGACGCTGCCCGGATCAAACATGCCGGGTGGTTCCGGCATCACGGTGCGCGGCAAGTTTGATCCGGCCTATTGCGACGAACAACGCCGGGTTTTTCTCGACCTGTGCATCGGTGCCGCGCGCGAAGCGATGGATGGCCTGCGGCCAGTGCAGATCCGGGCCGGACGTGGGTACTGCGACACGATGAGTTACAATACGCGCTTCCCCATGCCCAACGGCGGCGTGAAGTTCAGCCGCGACCATGGCGAAGGGCTGCAGAGCGGCAAGTTTTTTGATCCGACTATCGGTCTCGTCGTTTTCGAGGACGAGACCGGCAACGTGCTCGGCGCAGTCTTCAACTTCTGCTCGCACCCGGCCACGATGATCAACGACAAGTACATCTCGCCGGACTGGGTCGGCAGTGCGCGCAGCGAAATCGAGACGGCTCTCGACGGTGCCCCGGCAATGTTCGTGCAGGGGTTCTGCGGTGACGTAAACTGTCACCACATCTTCGGCACACCGGCCCAGGCAAAGGCCAGCGGCGAGCGTCTGGGACAGGCGGCAGCAGCGGCTCTGCCGACGCTGGTTCCGGCGCGCACGACACCTTTCGCCTACGCATTTGAGACCATCGAACTCGCTTGCCGAGCGATGCACAGCCGTGACGAACTGGAGGACGCAATGGCAATCCGCCAATCGTTCATGGACAGCCTCGACACCGATCCAACAGCGGTATGGTTCGACGGAATCAACCTACCGGAAGCTACGCAATATACGGCAGACCAGAAACGCGCCTCGGTCAAAGGGCAAATGAACTATTTCCAGGAAGGCCTGCGCATCCTCGATGCCGGCGAGTCCGGGCCGCCCAATCTGTCCTTCACGCTTGGCGCCGTGCGCCTCGGCGACGTAGCGGCCGTGCTCTCGCACGGCGAGAACTTTACCGCCACCGGCATGAACGTGCGTCTGCGTTCACCCTTCGCGCATACCCTGATCTGCGGCGACACCAACGGCTTGTTCGGCTACCTCGGCGACGATGCGGAAATCGATCGCGGCGGCTACGAAACGGATTCGTTCTGGAAGCTGCTTCTGCTCACCGACAGCCTCCGGCTCGCCCCGGCCAAAGGCAGCGCCGACCGCATCATCGACACATCCACCCGACTGCTGTGGCAGTTACAGGACCTATGACCCCTAACACAAGAAGTCCCGAATGAGAAAACCTGAAGACGAAGAATTCTATGAACGCGAGCTCGCTTCCTTCCTGCCCGACCGGATCTTCGATGCACACTGCCATCTGTGGCAAAAACAGTACGTCCCGTGGTCCTTCCCGGATTGTCCCGACGAGGTCGGCTATGAC
>DPYP01000391.1:1423-2202 GCA_003545375.1 Lentisphaeria bacterium | reverse complement strand
ATCGGCTATGCGTCGCCGGACAACGACGCGGGACGGCATTCGGGCAACGAATGGCTGGGCGAGCAGACGGCGCGCGACAGGAACTGCCGTGGCCTCTTCTTCATCACGCCCAATGACGATCCGGAATGGGTGCGGCAGGAGGTGCGGCGCCTGGGGTTGCACGGTCTCAAATGCTATCACACCTTTGCCGATGTCACACCCACATGGGAAAGATCGATTCCCGACTACCTCCCGGAACCGCTGGTCGCCGTAGCCAACGACGAAGGCTGGGTGATCACCCTGCACATGGTGAAGTCCCGTGCCGTAGCCGACCCCGACAATATCCACTGGATCCGCAAATACTGTGAGACCTATCCGGACATGCGCCTGATCCTGGCGCACTCGGCGCGCGGCTTCCAGCCGGCGCACAATCTCGAAGGCCTGCCGCACCTCACCGGCCTGGACAATCTCTATTTCGACACCAGCGCCAACTGCGAACCGATGGCGCATCAGGCCATCATCCGGATCATCGGGCACGACCGGCTGATGTACGGCTCCGACCTGCCAGTCAGCCATCAGCGCGGCCGATCGCTCGCTGCCGCAGACACGTTCCTGTGGCTTTATGCAGAAACGCCGGTGTGGGAGGAAATCCACCGCACGATAGATCCGGTGCTCACCGGCCTCGAACACCTGCGCTCAATCAAATGGGCCTGCTGGTCCGAACGCCTTGACGACAATGCTGTCGAAGACATATTCTGGAACAATGCCGCACGACTGTTCGAGCTGTGAGTGAACCGTTA
>DPYP01000391.1:0-1037 GCA_003545375.1 Lentisphaeria bacterium | reverse complement strand
CTTCACCTGCCTTGATCTCGATTAATTTCTGAGATCGCGAATAACCGAAAAAACACACGGAGCAACTGATTTCATGATGCGACTATACTCAAACGGCGAGCTGCACATCATTGACGAACGCGTCGACCACCCTGTCACGTTCGCTCACGTGACAGATCTGCACCTGGCGCCGGAAGACCGCGATCCACACCAACACGCCATAGACTGGTGGGAGCAGGAAATGGATTATCCGTGGACGCGGTTGCCGCAACTGCTTGACGAGATACAGGCGGCAAATGTCGACTTCGTCGTGTTCGGCGGCGATCAGTTGGACTGCTACGATGCGGCGTCGGCGAACCGGCTTGCAACGCTGTGCCGCGAACGGGAACTGCGCAGCATATTCGGCCTCGGCAACCATGATTACGAGAACCTGCATATCCGGTATGTAACCCACGAGTTCGATGCCGACGTGCGCGACGAAAACTTTGCGCACCTTTGTGATCACTGGAATATGCCGGGCCGTTACTACAGCTTCGAACACGGAAACGTCTCGTTTATCATGCTCGACACGCCATACAAGCCGGTCGAAGGCGGCTGGGGCGGTTATTTCGAGGACGAGCAGTTGGACTGGCTGACCGACGAGATGCAGCGTGACGTGCCGACGATCGTTTTCCATCACATCCCGTTCGATGTGCCAACGAATCGTGCACGGTTGGGACTGCTTTGGAACGGTGGCCGGGGCTGGATCGTTGAAGATGAGAACGCCAAGCGGGCACGTCAGCTTTTGGCAGACTCGAAAAACGTCCTCGGAACATTCGTCGGACACAGCCACATACGCAGTGAAGACCCGCTCGGCAACACCTGGCAGTTCATGACCGGGCCGGGCTGTCACGGCAACTGGCGCTATGTCCGGATCGCTGCCGAACCAGCGCCAAAATCGATTCGCGTCGGCGGGGTGCCAGGATAAGCAAACTCAGAATCGAACTTCGAGCAGCCAAGTATAAAACCGCCGAAAAGCGACAAGACAACGCCGTCGCACGCCGATCCTTCGACGCTGC
>DPYP01000543.1:2532-3956 GCA_003545375.1 Lentisphaeria bacterium | reverse complement strand
GTTGACCACCCAGAATACGCCCAGAATCAGGAGCCAGATCACCATAGCCATGAGAATAAACGGCTTGCGCTTCGAGAACAGCTGTAACTGCTTGATCGAATCCGGGATCAGCGACACTTCCACCGGACACTGGATCAGGTGGCGCAGGCCGACGCCAACCGCTTCGGGATATGCGTGAGCATATTGCTGCAGATCGTCGACGGACAATTCCGGCCCGAGCTTGATGATCTTGAAGGGGTTGAGGTAGCTCACGTCCATACGCAGCTTCTCGGAAAAGAAATGGTCCGTGAATGCCATCGTGGAGCTGCCACCGGAAAGATACAGATGCGCGGGCTTGTTACCCTTCTGCTGCGTGCGGTAGACGCTGATCGAACGGTTAACTTCGCCGTGCAGGCGCGTCATGACGTTGCGCACAATCTTTGAGATTGTAGCTGCTACTTCGGACTCGGGTTCTTCATAGGCACCGCCAAGAGCAACGAATCCATGGCGGCGCTTGAGAATCTCGGCCTCTTCCGGGCTGATTGCGAACTCCTTGGCGATCTGCTGGGTGATCGAGTAGCCCGCAATGGGAATGGTGCGTGCGAAGAAACGGTCGCCGTCGAGAAACAGCAGATTGGTACAGCGCCCGCCGATATTGAGGATCATGACACATTCGTCATCGCCGACATGGTTGGCACGGGCCACGTTATAGAGTGCCGCCGGAGCGAAATCCACCAAATCCGGCTTGAGCCCCACATTGTTTACGGCTTCGATGACGCCTTCGACGATATCATTCTTGATGACAACGAACATCACCTCGAGTTCGTCGTCCTCGCCGCCGATGAGCTGGTAGTCCCAGATCACCTCGTCCATCGGGAACGGCACGTTTTGCCTTGCCTCGTATTCAACGATCTGACGGACTCGCGACTCTTCCTCGGTCACCGGCGGCAACTTCACGAAACGCATGAAGGCGGCCTGGCCACTTACGCAGACGGCAGTGCGGGTGGTCGTGAAACCACCCTTTTCCAGCGCCGAACGCAGCGCCGCAGTGATGACCAGACTACGATTTTCCTCCGTCAGTTGCTCGGTGTACTCCACCTGCATGTAACCCAGCAGAATGAAGCCGCCACCCGTGGGGAAATCGAATTCGCAGACGCGCACACCAGTCGATCCAATGTCGAGAACCAGTACTTGATCGGTTTTTGCCATATGCCTGACTGTCCTTCTGATTTAGAGCCCTTCCGCGCCTCTCAGGCCTCGACGGATTGCAGTCTACAACCGCAGCAGGGCGTTGCAAAAGTCATTCGTAATCGACGATGTATTCGAAGGCGCCCAGGGACGAATCACGCCACGGGGTTTCCGCCTTGCTCAACAACCCGAAGGATGACTCCGACACATCTTCCGAGGAGAACCACGCCTGCTTCGAGCGCGTCCTCGGAAAAAAC
>DPYP01000543.1:0-2152 GCA_003545375.1 Lentisphaeria bacterium | reverse complement strand
CGCCCGGGTCTTGCCGCCGACCGATGCCGACACTTCGACAAATATCCCCTTGCCGTGGTCGATCAACCGGTGCTTGAAACGGTTGTATATGCGCGGCTCTATGAAAATCACGGCCCGATGCCCAGGTCCGATTTCGACGTTGCCGTAAGTCACGAGCTTGGACATTCGGATAGATTTCCGCTCGGAGGCATCCCTCCTTTCGTTTTCTCCACACAGCACGACTTTCCAAGCGAAAATACATTCGCTGAGCCATAGGTCGTCCTGCTGGCTTCCCCTTATTTTGGCGCCTTTGGCGATGGTCACTTCGTATTCGACGTCCACCCGCAAAAACTCGGTCTTGGTGTCTGGTGCCACACCAGCTATGACTGGTACAGAATTCGGGATTTTCGACTTTGACATTTTCATTGCGGTGATGTTAATGTCGAGTTGATCGTCGAGGCTCTGCGACCAACCCGTCACGGCTGCCAGCATCAGGGCAATCATGAAGAATCGCATTGACAGTCTCCTTTGCGGTGTGAGCCTGGGGCGGTTTACACAAATTGTTTGTAACGGGGATAGCCTGCCGCAGGCGACATCGCCAAATCTCCCGTGATTACAGGTTGGACGGAAAAGGTACCGCAGCATGCACATGATTCCAATCAGATTCGCGTATTTTCTGGCTCTATCGGCAGGTCGTCTATTCTGGTCAAATTTCTTCCCAACAGTCCCAAAGACGACGATGAAAGCCGCCGCCGACCGGCCGCGGACTGCGCCAGATGCGTCCGTCGGAATAAGCGTCTGCCATAGCCTTTGGCACAGAGGCCTCCGCCGCCGTCACCTGCGAGGTCATCTCGGTCACCCGTGCGTGCATTTCACGCTCACGGGCCACTGCTGCCGCCCGCCGCATCTCGGCACGCGCCTGTGCCATTTTCTCGTCGGCGGCTGCCTGGATTTCCTGTAGTCGCGCCCCGACATTGTCGACAATCTCGACGTGGTACACATCGACCGACAGAATCTCATAGGCCGTCCCGCTGTCGAGACCGCGCTGGAGAATGTAAGCAGAGATAGTTTCCGGATTCTCGAGAATCTGTTTGTGCGAATCGGCTTTACCGATTGCCGCGACAATGCCTTCGCCGACCCGCGCAATGACCGTCTGCGCCGTGGCGCCGCCAACCAGACGATTGAGGTTGGTCCGCACCGTGATCCGCACCTTCGCCTCGACGCGAATCCCGTCACGGGCTACGCCTTGAATCTGGTTGGTTCCTGGCGGCGGGCATTCCAGAGTACGGGGATTGACGCTGGTGTCGACCGCATCCATAACGTCGCGGCCGGCCAGATCGATCGCCGCAATCTGCCGAAAATCCATACCCAAGTCCGCACGATCGGCAGAGATCGTCGCCTCGGTCACGCCAGACAGATTGCCGCCGGCCAGCACGTGTGCTTCCAGGTCGGATACGTCCATCTCAATGCCCGCCTGAGTCAAAGCGATTAAGTTGGCGACGACAAAGCTCGGAGTGGCCGGCTTTTGCAGGCGTATCCGCATCAATGGCAACTGGATGAGCGCGACTTCGGCATTCGAAGCGCGGGCATTTATCCAGATGCCGAGATACGGCCCGAATATACACAGCACCAGTATTACGGCGACTGCCGCGATCACCAAGCCAGCAAGTAGTACATGAGACATTGTCTGGTCTGCCGTTCTGTTAGTCTCCGACAGCGGGCGAGGGCCCGTGCCGGAATGTTTCCGAGTTGAGCGTCGTTACTCGCCGGAGCGGTAGTTCGGCGCGTCCTTAATTATCTTGATGTCGTGCGCATGGCCTTCACGCAGGCCGGCGAGACTCAGGCGGACAAACTCGCCCGTCCGCCGCAGGTCCGGAATCGTCCGGGCGCCGCAATAGCCGAGCGACGCCTGCAACCCGCCGATGAACTGGTTCAATACATGATCGAGTGTGCCGCGATACTGCACCAGGCCTTCGACGCCTTGCGGCACCAGTTTGTCGGGATCCTCCACATCGCCATGGCTGTAGCGCTCGCGGCTGCTGCTGCTGGCCTTCATCGCTTCGATACTGCCCATGCCGCGGTAGACCACATAGGTCCGGCCCTGGTGCAGGATCTTCTCGCCCGGGCTCTCCTGTGTCCCGGCCAAGGCCGAGCCCATCATCACCGAGTCACC
>DPYP01000133.1:7304-7867 GCA_003545375.1 Lentisphaeria bacterium | reverse complement strand
GTACGGTTTCTTCTTCAGCACGGCCGCGATCTCCGCCTCCAGTGCGGGCTTTGCTTTGAGTGCTTCCTGCCCCAGCACGATCACCGGCGCCGTGTCGGCGAGTGCCGCGGCGATGGCGTCGTCCGTGCTGGCGACCTTCGGCTTCTGTCCGCACATCAGCTCGATCGCCCGCACCAGCTCATCGATCGCCAATTGTTCCTGTACTCCGGGGTTCGGCGAGACCGCCAGCACAGCCAGTGCCTTGCCGTCTTTGGCGATGAACAGGGGCTCGGCATCAGCGGTGCGGCTATTGCCAGTGACGGGTGTGTCTGTGTGGAGCAAATATTTCATGAGGCGTTTTTTCCTTGTCAGTTGCCGGGACTTTCCGTTGACAAGACTATTCGGCAGTGGCGAATTTGATACGGCGGGACATTACTCTCTAATCACCCCTTCATCACCCCATGGAACGGCTTTGAGACAGAGATCAGAAATATCCCCGGAGCAGGCGCAGCAGCCAGTCGATGCCGAGCAGACCGAAGAGCAGCAAGGGCAGCGCGAAGTTGTACCATAGATCGTGAATCACG
>DPYP01000133.1:0-6922 GCA_003545375.1 Lentisphaeria bacterium | reverse complement strand
ACTGCATCGATGACCGTACCGCCGGTTGCTTGGGCAAGTGCCGCCATCAATCCAGCGTTGACCGCGATATTGTCCGACTCCCCAAGCGCCGCCTGGACGTCGACAGTTGTCACGCTCTCGGCAATGAGCTCGCCGTTGCGGGTAGCGGTGGTGGTGATCCGACAGCGGCCCGGCGCGAACACACGAAACTCCGCGATCCGTTTGCTGGGTGTGCGCGGATCGGGTGTGACCGGCACGACCAGCCGCTGGCCGTCCGGCATGACAACAGTCGCAGCGATCTTGACCGCTGCAGAGGCCTCGAGCGGATACAGCTCGGCGGTGAGCGCCACCCGCTCACCGGCAGTATAGCGGGAGCGATCGGTCCGCACCGACAGATTGCCGCCATCGGATCCCGCCAGCGGCGGCGCCAGTGCGCGCAGCGTTTGCTGCCAGAACCGCCTGTGCAAGGTCCCTCTGGCCTTGTCCCGCGCACCGTACATGTGCCACTTCCACAGGGTGTCCGTACCGATATAAAGGACCCGTCCGCGCCCTACGGTGTGCTCGGCCATGACGATAAGATTCCCATAGGCGTTGGCGTGCTGCTGTGCTTCGAGGAGTACAGTCGCAGCTGGACGTTTGCGAATAGGTGCATAGATGCGATCGACGGGAGGCAATGCCTGCGCCGGCAGCATCTGGTGTGTCTCGGGCCTGACAGAGAAGTACGGCATCGCGCCGGCCTCGGCGTTGATTTGCAGAGAGACCGGCCCCTCAATCGGGACACCGGTGCGGGCGCCGATCTCAACCGGGAAAAGCGGTCCCAGCTCCGGGACCCGGGCCAGCCGCCCGATGTCGGGTCCGGCAATGATGATCAGCGACTTGCCCCGCTCCACAACGCTGTCGGCAATTGCCGAGGCCAGCCGCCGCGACCAGCGGTCCGGATCGACATTGCCCAGAACAATGATATCGAACCAGTCAATCTCAGCGGGGCCTTCGGGGAATCCGGCAAGCGAGACCCCGCGTTCGGGTTCACTGAATTGTACGTACGAAGCTCTGCCACGCGCCAGGAACGCCGTCAGGTTGAAGCTGGGATCATCCTCCAATACACGACGGAGATACTTGAACTCCCAGCGCCAGGTATCTTCCAGAATAAGAACCTCGAATTTCGCATCGACGACGTGGACATTGACTTCATAAGCCGGCATCGTTTCTTCGGCAGCGGGTGTCACGGAGAAGGCGTATCGGGAAATGCCGGGGGTCTTCGGTCGATGCGTAACGATGACACGCGTCTCGACATCTCCGGCTGCGGCAGTGATTGAATGTTCAAAGAACGGCTTGCCGTTGTACGTGGCTGTCAGCGCTTGCTCACCATCTGCGCGACCGGCAAGCGTGACGCGGAATCGCGTCTCTGAATTAACCAGTACACGATTGCTGCTCTGCACATCTGCAATATGCAGCGCCGGAAGATCAGCCTCGTCATGTCCTGGTGCGGGTGTCAATGTGTCCACTCTCAGACCCAGACGCTGCGCCGCGCCCAAGGCATCGTCACCGGCCAGGTTGGCACCGTCGCTGATCAGCAGCACCCGCGCAGCTTCCTTGGACGCTGTGGCGCCACTGCTCGATCGATACTGGTTCCATGCCGACTCCAGGCTTTGACCGATACGGGTCGACTCGCTCTTCGGTTCTATGGATGCAAGCGTGTCGGGTGCGATCGGCCGTGTACTGTCATCAAATGCATAGCAGTGCAGGTCATACGCCTGCTCGAGACGGGCAATGCCCTGCGGGGCAAGCAGCACGCCGACCGTCTCGTCGAAGCGCGTGCCCTTGCCGGATCCTCCCGCCTCGCTCATGCTGCGCGAGACATCGGCCAGGACGAGCAGCGTCGGTTGCAGTTTTTCCTCCCGCCACTTCGATAATGCCGGACGCAACAGGCACAGAACGAAGACAATGATGATAAGCACGCGCAAGCTGAACAGAATCATCATCCAACGCTGCGGCACGTTGCGCTCGATCAGCTGACGGGATCCGTAAACAAGCAATATCAGCAGTGCCGTTGCAACGACCGCAATGAACCAGATCGATACGATCGGCAGCAAGTTCATGGTGGATATCGGCAACATGCGAATTCAGGTGTCAGGTGTGAGGTGCTGGTCAGGGAAAACTCGTGATCTCACTATTCATCAATTATCCAATGTCACTGTGGCTCGATCAAGAGGAGTGATTAACGGTGCGATGAAGCGTTTCAGAAGACTGGTTGGACTCGTGGCTTACCAGCATCGTGGTTACGGCTGGATTGAGACGCGGACACAATCGATGCACCAGATACATCTCCGCTAGAAACAACAGGCAAGCCAGGCATATCAACCATGGCGACAGCGCCAGGTGTGTCGTTTTCGACAACTGCTCGAGCTCTCTGTCGGCATTGACGACAGAGAAATCAGCAGGTGCCCACCAACTGCCAAGCAGCTCCGTGTCGATCGGTGTCGGTATACTGTCGCTAAGCCCGGGACGTATGATGAGCGGTACCGCCCTGCTCGTGTCGCCACCGGGGATTATGTGGAAAACACCGGCTTGCGAGATGTTGTCCAATCGCACAAATGTCCGACCGTTGACGGTATTGATTGTCGACTGTACCGGCGTGCCGTCCGGCCCCTCGACGACGATTGCTTCACCCTCGTTTACACTTGGCAATACAACCACCACAGTCTCGTCGGCGGTGAACTGACGTGCTCTGGCACTGCCCAGGAAGGTCAGTATGCGGTCGATGAGCGGAATGAAACTGTTGCGCCGCGGCAGGTCCGACCAGGTGTCGTTGGCGGTCATGTTGAAGATCAGGATTCGGCCGGGGCCCAGCGCATGCTCGATTACCGCCGGCACGTCGTCCTCGATCCACGCCAGGACTTGCGAGGCGTTGATCGCATTGGCGTTGAACGTGTAAAACCGCTTCACTCGCGCCACTGAGATGTCGCCAAGCTTTGGATCCAGCAGCCCGGCAAACAACTCGTGCGTCCAATCGATGTTTTTCAACGACACGGGGCGACCCCCGGCGGGTTCGCCGACCGGCGCCAAAGGCAAAGGCAAGAGGCTGTCCTGAGGATGAAGGGGATCGTGCATCCCGGTGTTGTAGAATTCCCGGTTCACCGATGGTCCGAGGAAAACGGCCAGGCCGGCACCCGCCTTGACCCGTGCCTCGAGCGCCGACAGCGTTGCGTCCGTCAGGCTGGCGACATCGGCAAGGATGATCACCTCCGCATCGAGGATGTCCGCGGGAATCAGGTTGCCCGGAGATTTCATTGTGACACTGATATTGCCGGTGCGGCGGGACAGGGCTTCCATGGCAACATTCACGTGAAAACCCGGCCGCAGCGAAGGGACACGGGAAGTCGCCTGCTCTACCAGCAGCACACGCAAACCGCCGCCCGATGACAGATCAACATACATAACGTCGTCTTCCGGCAGGCTGTCGGGCGGTTCAAGCCGGATCTCAATGATCTCCTTCTTTGGATCGTCGATGGACGGAATCGAGAACGTCACGCGCCGGCTGCCGCCGGGTTTCAGATCGACCGGCTCTGACGAGTCGCCAATGTGGAGCTGCCGCCGCTGGTCGCCTTCACCGCTGCACGCAATGTCTACCACTACGGTGGTTTGTCCTTCTGCTCCGCCGGGTCTCACCTGCGCGTCGGCAATCCAGGCATTCCTCGGAGACATCACGCCCACTTGTATGATCTGGACCTGCACGGGGCGCTTGGCGTCTGTAACGAACGCCTGCACCTCGGCAGGCGACCACGACTGCTGATGGTTGTCGGTAACGAAGTACAACTTGATCCTGGCGTCCTCTCGGCACTGCGGCAGCATCGACTGCACGGTTGCCAATGCAGTGTTCAGATCCGTACCGGCAATGCCCGTTGTAGCCCGCTCGACGGCCGGCAACGCGGACTCCAGGTCATCGGTCAACGATGTGAGAATCTGCGTGCGCGAATTCGTCAGAAGTACAGCTGTCCGGTCACCGGCGCGGCTGCGCATGATCAGTTCGCTGACGAATTCCCGACCAGTCTCCAACGGCGTCTTTTGATCCGCGGTGCGGTATGCCATACTGCGACTGGTGTCCAGCACGATGAAGCGCTCGACGACTTCCGCTTTGCCGCCGCCGTAGTATTGCGGCCGGGCCAGCGCCAGCACGATCACCGTGACGAAAGCGGCGCGAATCAGCAACAACAGGATCTGGTGCCACTTGATCCGCCGTGCCAACCGCTGTTCGGTCTGGAAGAGCCAGCGCAGGGAGCTGAACGGCGTATGTCTCACCTTGCGTGGTTGAAAAAGGTGGATTGCCAGCGGAATGGCGAGCAATGCCAGACCGAACAGAGCAGAAGGCGCCAGGAAGTTGATCATCGCCGGTGCACCTTGCTCCGCCCGTCGAGATAGATCGACAACGCCTCATGATAAGGCTGGCGGGTATTGATCAGGTGGTGATCGATCTCCACCTCGGCCAGGCCGGTGCGGTAGAATTCGCTGACTTCCTGCATGCGCGCGAGGTAAGCGGTGCGCACCGTCGACGGATCGATCTCGAGTTCTTCGTCGGTTTCCAGGTCCCGAAACAGCGTCGCGCCCTGAAACGAAAACTCGAGCTCGGCGGGATCCTGAATCTGAAAGACAATCACATCATGGCGATTGCTGGCCAGGAGACGAAGCGCCTTGAGGGTCTCCTCAGGGTCATCGATCAGGTCACTGATGACCACGACCTGGCCGCGCCGTTTGAGCTTGTGAATGGCGGACTCGAGGCTGCGGGCAATGTTGGTGCCGCCGGTCGGGGCATGGTCCATCATGACTTTCATCAACTGCTGCAGATGTGTCCGCTGCGCCCGCGGGCGGACGAGCGCGCCGGCAGTATCGCCGAACAGTGACAGCCCGACGGCATCCTGCTGCTTCAGCATCAGATATGCCAGACAACTGGCGAGGAAGCAACTGTAATCCCACTTCGTCAGGGCGCCGGTGCCGAACGCCATCGACGCGGAGTTGTCGAGCAGAATCGTGCAGCGCAGGTTGGTCTCGTCTTCGAATCGCTTGATGTAGTAGTGGTCGGTGCGGGCGAACAGCGGCCAGTCGATGTTCTTGAGGTCGTCGCCGGGGACGTATTCGCGGTAATCGACAAACTCGACGGAGAAGCCGTGAAACGGACTCTTGTGCAGCCCGCTGATAAACCCTTCGACGACCAGCCGGGCAAGCAAGGGCGAGAATCCGACCCGGGCCAGGATGTCGGGATCGAAGTAGTGCTGCGGATCAGACCCGGTCATCACAGTTGGGCTGTCGGCGGCCTGGCGCTTTGCGGTCCAGGCGCGGTGCAGTTTTTGCAGCAGCCCGCTTGCCGACGGTCCGAGGCGATGCCACCAGAGGCTTGGGGGAGACGTCCTCATTGGGTGGCGCGTTCGGGAATTTCCTCGATCAACCGGCTGACGATGTCATCCGTGGTGATGCCTTCGGCTTCGGCGCGGAAGCTGCAAAGGATACGGTGCCGCATCACCGGCAGCGCCACACGCCGCACATCGTCGGTGGACACGTTCATGCGCCCATCCAGAGCGACCTGGCATTTGGCGCAGAGGATCAGGGCCTGACTGGCGCGCGGCCCGGCACCCCAGCTTACCTGCTCCTTGACAAATTCCAGCGCGTCCGATTCCGTTGGCCGGGTGGCGCGCACCAGGTCAACAGCGTAGCCGGTTACATGCTTCGAGACCGGGATGTCGCGGATCAGTCGCTGGAACCTGATCAGAGCGCGCCCGTCACAGATCGAGTCGATCTCGACTGACTCGTTGGTGGTTGTATGCTCGACAATACCCTCTTCCTCGTCGCGGTCAGGATAGCCGATCAGGATGTTCATCAGGAATCGGTCCTTCTGCGCCTCCGGCAGCGGGTAGGTGCCCTCCTGGTCGATTGGGTTCTGGGTCGCCAGCACGAAGAACGGTGCATCGAGTTTATACGTCTTACCGCCGGCGCTGACCTCATGTTCCTGCATCGCCTGCAGCAGTGCCGCCTGGGTCTTTGGCGGTGTGCGGTTGATTTCGTCAGCCAGCACGATGTTTGTAAAAACCGGGCCGGCCACAAAAACCGTCACGCGCTTGCCCGTCGTGTGATCCTCTTCGATGACATTTGTCCCGGTAATATCCGAGGGCATCAGATCCGGCGTGAACTGGATACGCTTGAAGTCGAGTGACAGCATCCGTGACAGGGTGCTGATGATCAGCGTCTTGGCCAGACCCGGTACGCCTTCGAGCAGCGCGTGGCCGCCGGCGAACACGGTGATCAGCAACTCATTGAGCACCGCTTTCTGGCCGACAATCACCTTGGCGAACTCGGTTCGCAACTGCCCGCTGACCGCCTGCAGTTGCTCAATCTGGGTTTCGATATCGAGCGCCTCTTCTTCATCAGTCTCGAAGCGTACGTCGACCTGGCCGACAACGAAGCGCTCGCCGTCGCTGATCGTCGCCGTGGTGATACGTTCCCCGTCATAGAATGTATGATTGGTGCTGCCGAGGTCGCGGATGAGCAACTGGTCACCGTCGAGCTCGACCTCGGCGTGCTTGGTCGACACCATGTCATCCGAAATGACAATGTCGGCCGTTTCTTCGCGGCCGATGACCAGCTTCTTGTCGGCTTCAATTGGTACGGTCTGGGTGGGTGATCCGTCGAGTAGAACTATAAGTCGTGCGCTCATATCCGCTTCAGCTTCAGGTTTGACGTTTTCGTTGGTCGCTTCGCCATTGGGCGGGCGTTCGGTCAGCGCAGGTTTCAGTGGTTATTCGGATTGATTTTCTGATACCTGACACCCGGCTCTCAGTCAATTACTCAAGGCATAGGTGATGAGGTTGATGACGATGCGTGTGGCATCATCGTTGCTCACGCCCTTGGCGTAGGCATTGGATTCCCGGTTAACGCCGCTCATAAGATCATACGG
>DPYP01000003.1:5803-6478 GCA_003545375.1 Lentisphaeria bacterium | reverse complement strand
ATCAAGGTTTTCGTTGATCGAGTTACTCGTGGTCATCGTTATCATCTCCATCCTGGTTGCACTGCTCCTCCCGGCTCTGCAGCGGGCAAAAGACACCGCGAAGTCGGTGAAGTGCATGTCGAACTTGAAGCAGCAGTTTATAGGTGTCGATTTGTACTCCAGTGACTCCGGTGGCTATTTCCCCCCGATCGGGGTGAATTTTTACCAGGCCGGCGTGCCTTGGAACAGTGGCTCCTGGTTCAGCTGGCTGGGAGCCCACGGCTACATGGGCCCTTACGAATGGTACGACTACGGCCCGCACGGCGTGCCGATCCGCCGATATCCGATCATGGAATGCCCGAGCGAGGAGGGATCGGCTGGATATGTTAATGACGGGTCAAATGAAGGGATGCGATATTATGACGCAGACCGGATTGCCAGCAGTTACAACGTAAACTGGTCGGTCAGCGCGGCCAACTGTGCCGGCACCAACTGGTGGGTCAACTGGACTGGAGACGCCGAATATTACTACGACCCCAACGACACGGACCCGGCGCATTATTTCCGCAGAATCAGGAGCGGCCCGGATATCAATGCCTTCTGCCAGGTGGAGGCGAGTCCGGTCACCGGGCCAAGCGACGCGTTGTTTGTCATGGACAACGATGAGGCCGATAGCAATCACACGAACACCTGGGC
>DPYP01000003.1:4043-5422 GCA_003545375.1 Lentisphaeria bacterium | reverse complement strand
AACGAATACGCATTCCGTCATCCGGGTGACCAGGCCAACGGCTTCTACATGGACGGACATGTCGACAGTTTCCGCCCGTTCTGGCTGACCGGCGTGTATATTTACCAGACCCTATGGGTGAAGGAACCGGGGGAATAAGTGGACGCGATCGGTGTTTCCAACATCCTCGATACCGTTCAGACCTTTGTCGATGACAGTCGAATCGTCGCTTCGCACGGTGTCGTGCGGCGTTTTCACCCAGCGGTCCGGCACAGGGCCGAACCGGTGCTGGCGCAGACCCTGGACTGCGAAGCGAACATCATCTTCCCAAGCAGTGTACTGCAGGATCCGGAGGACGGCGGCTACCGGATGTGGTATGCCTGCCACTCGATAAACGGTGTACCAACACTGCACTACGCAACGTCGCCTGACGGTCTGACATGGGAGAAGCCGGCGCTGCAAAGCGACAGCGGCAATCGCCTCTGCTGGGCGGATGGTACACTGATCTCCGACTATTTATGCAGCATTATGTACGAGGCGGATGAAGCCGATGCCTCGCGCCGCTATAAGATGATCTACTATCGCACGGGTTATTACCTGGCCTATTCCGGCGATGGCAAAACCTGGACGCCGCACAGCGATGAACCGGTGTGGGCCAATGGTTCCGGTGACGGGCTCGAGGAATGCTATTTCTTCCTGCGTGACGAACGGCTCGGCAGGTATCGCGGTTACATGCGGGTCTGGACAAATCAGCACACGGTTCGCCGGGTGGCGCTGGGTGAAAGCGATGACCTGACGCAGTGGAGCGGTCCGTCGATTATTTGGTCGGCCGGCCCGGAATTCGACCCGGGCGCCCAGTTTTACGGCATGAACGTCTTCATCGACGGCGGTGTCTACTGGGGATTGCCCTGGTTGTTCTGCACCAGTGAGTCGTTGGACCCGCGTTACCAGCAAACCATCCGCTTGAAGCTCGCCTTCAGCCATGACGGCGTCGACTGGCAGTCGGTCTGTCCTGAAGAAGATGCGCTGCCACTCGGTGAGCCCGGCACTTTCGACAGCGAGATGCTCTATACGTTTTGTCCGGTGGTGCGATGCGGCGACGAATATCGACTGTACTACAGCGGGCGTCCGACCAAACATGATTACGACGGCCCGAAAGCAATCGGCGGGGTCGGCATGGCAACCTTTCGACGCAACGGCTTCGTCTCGCTTCATGCCGAGGACGAAGGCCTCGTGCAGACGGAACGCTTCCTGTTCAAGGGCGACGAGCTGCGCATCAATGCGATCACCGCAGAGACTGGAAGTATCGAGGCGGAGCTGATCGCACCGATCGGTGATTTGATCGAGGGCTTTACGTTCGCCGACGCCGACCCGTTCGTCGGTGACGCGACCGATCAGCC
>DPYP01000003.1:1465-3653 GCA_003545375.1 Lentisphaeria bacterium | reverse complement strand
CGGCTGCGGAAGGCGGATCTTTTCACCTTTCGCGCCGCCGGACACCCCGATCTGTTCACCGCCTCGGCGGAACCACCGCCCGTCCGCTGCGGTCACTGCCTGGCACCGCCGGTGATCGATGGCAACCTGAAGGATCAATGCTGGATGGACTGGGGCAATTCGGGGATTGCCGAGGATTTTGTACAATTCGAAAAGATCACACCGGCGAAGGTGCACACCCGCGCCATGTTCACCCGTGACGACGAGCACCTGTATATCGGCGTGGATTGCGACGAGCCGTTTCTCGACAAACTGGTCGCGGAACATGAAGAAAACGAGCTGGAGGCCAAGTTCCAGTTCGATGACTCGATCGAAATTCGCTTGAACGCGCCGGGACAGGGCACGTTTTTCAATCAGCTGTGCGTCAACACCGCCGGCAAACGGTTTCAGGCCTGGTTCAGCACCGAGGAAGGGGGCAGCCGCATCATTCACGATGTCGTGTGGCAAGCCGCGGTGTCGCAACTGCCTGGACACTGGTACGCGGAACTGTCGGTGCCGTTCACCGCACTCGACCGGCCGCCGCCCGTAAGCGGCGAACGCTGGCAACTCAACATCATGCGCCACCGGCATACCGAGGGGTACGAGATCTCGTGCTGGTCCTGCATGTTCGGCCGGGTGCACCGAAATGATCTGTCCGGGACCCTGGTGTTTTCTTGAAACGCGCCAGAATCATCAACCTCAGCTCAATCCGGACGAATCCGCCTGGGAACATTAACTGCCGATTGGGTTTACGGTTCCGGCGGGCACCCCTCAGTCGTCGAACCGCGTGATTTTCGCTTGCGCCAGCAGCGGCGCGAAATGCCCCGCCACCTTCCACTCGAGCATGACGTTCACGAGGTACCTCCGGAACGCGGCGCGTCCGTCCCAGAGCGACAGCATGAGAGCCTCACTCAGCGCCTCGATTTCAGCGTCGGAAACGGCCGCGTCAACATAGATCTTCTTTGCGGCAGCCAATTGGCGGCGCAGGGCGCCGTCCCCTTTGCCTTGGAACATCTGCATGACGGCGAGCGCGAATTGATCGAGTTCTTTTTTGTCGATCTTGATGTCGTTGCGTTTCAACTCGTGATGTTCGAAGTACCTGGCAACCAGGATTGTGTCGGCGTTTGTCACTTGAGGCCCCATCAAGGGATTGGCCCGGATGAACTCCGGATCCTGGTCAATTCCTTTACTGCGCGCCTCGTCTGCAAGGACGGCATGGATCAGGACATCGATCAATTTACGGTGCGACTGGCCGCCCCCAGCTCCAGCGGCGATCTGCTGGAAGCCGCGCAGGGTGCCGAGCTCGATAGCCGTGCCGCCCGCGTCGATTACTGCAGCCCCGAGTGCGCCAGCCGGATCGTTTCCGGCGCCGGGCAATGAGGCGAGAATGTGATCGATCAACGGGTCGCCGTTGCCGGTCGCTCGCGCGTCCACCGCCGCCTCGATCACGGTTGCCGGAATCGGTGTGCCGTCGATGGAAAATTCCGTCTTCGAGAGTCGCGGCATCACCCAATCGTTTCGGATCTCCGCCCGGCGCTGCGAGACCAGGCCACGGGTAGCGACCGGGCGCAGCTGGTCCTTCGGCATCTGGCCGTACCGTGGCTGATTCTCCGCAATGAACGCATCGACTTCGGCATCGCTTATGGCGGCGGCGGCGGCGAACGCCTTCTGCAGGTCGGCATTCGTTTGGATGTAGTAGCTGGCCACTATCATCGCAACCACATCATCTGTGCGTCCCGACCTCATTTTCATGTCCCGCACAGCCGCCACGTATCCAGGATCCTTGTCCAGTCCTTCCCGGACGGCAAGTTGCGCTGAGAGCGCCCGGCAAACAGCTCTGTCCAGTGCAGGTCCGACCGGATCGTCGGGGTTGAGTCTGGCGATGACGGTGGCGCGGTGAATCGATTTGTTGTTGACTTTTGCGAGAATTTCCGGCAGACCCTCCGAACCAGCCGTCGTGGCGGCCGCGAGCGCTGAAGCGAAAAGCGGCAAAACAGCCGCCAGACCGCACAATTCGGCGATTATTGATGTTTTTCTCGTCATAGTTCCCCTCCTTTTGATTGATCGGAATACCTGTCCATACGGTACCGGCTGATCCCGTTCGCGCAAGCCATGTTCCAACGAGTTGGGTACATGGCAAATAAGCCCTCTCACCGATACTGCAAAAAAA
>DPYP01000003.1:0-1070 GCA_003545375.1 Lentisphaeria bacterium | reverse complement strand
GGCGATTGTCCGTGTTACGGAGATTGCGCTCAGAAATACCGAACAACCAAACAATCAAAACAATAACCCAAGCGGCTGTTTCCTTTCAGAATAAGGAGTTGCTGCAAAACAGAAAAGGACCTCCAAAATGAAGCATCTCATCACGGCACTATGTGCCCTCACACTGATCGGGCTCACTGCGCAGGCCGATGTCACCCTCCGTTTCAACGGTATTAAGGCCGGCGACCAGTGGGGTGGCGGCTACGTGAACGGCCCGGGGATGATCACGTGGAACGACTGCAAGTTCGACGGCACTGGCGCATGCGCCAGGGACGGCGATACTTTGAACATCGTGACGCAACCGAATGGAAGTTACTGGCTCGACATCATTCCATTGGACAAAGACAATAAAGATTTCGGGTTCACGACGGATGCCAGCGGTAATATCGCCACCATACAAAACGGCGGTGTAGCGCATGCCGGGATAGTTGACGGGGAATTGCATTTGATCGGCCGACAGATAACCTTCGACATAACCCCTACCGACTGCGCCAACGTCTGCTGTAAAATCCTTGCCAACTCGAACAACTGCACCTGCAACGGAGCCGCCGCTGTCATGCTCGGCTTCCATCACACGCACTGGTGGGGCGCGCGCGACGGCTGCGCGCACATCGACGGCGGCTTGATCAACGTCGATTTTAACGTTGGAGAGCTTGGCATTCCGGTCGGCGAGACCGATATCCAGTTTGTAGGCGACGCAACCATAACGATGGTGCTTGGCCCCGAGGCTCCAATCCCGGGTCCGGCGGGTGAGACGGGTGAGGCGGGTGCGCAAGGCCCGCAGGGCAAGCAAGGTCCGGCCGGTGCTGATGGCGCGACCGGTGCTGACGGCGCTGCCGGTACTGACGGCGCTGCCGGTGCTGCCGGTGTTGCCGGTGCTGCCGGTGCGACCGGTGCTGACGGCGCAGCCGCCCCCTGCGTGAACTGCGCTGCAATCTCCCAAGCCGCGTTCGACCTCGCCTGCAAATTGCTGGCGTTGAATCCGCCGTCCTCCGTCAGTGAGTTCCGGGATTGCGTCGATGCCATCGCGA
>DPYP01000026.1:0-13682 GCA_003545375.1 Lentisphaeria bacterium | reverse complement strand
CTCATCATGCGCCGGACGCTCATCGCGGGGCGGACGCTCATCGCGGGGCGGACGCTCATCGCGGCGTGGCCGGTCATCACGAGGCGGCCGGTCATCACGGGGCGGCCGGTCATCACGGGGCGGCCGGTCATCCCGGGGCGGTCGGTCATCCCGGGGCGGTCGGTCATCCCGGGGCGGTCGGTCATCCCGGGGCGGACGGTCATCGCGGGGCGGACGATCGTCGCGGCGCCGACGGTCATCGCGCGGTGGACGGTCATCGCGGGAGCGGCGCTCGTATGACGGGCGGTCGTTATCTCCCTCGTCGGCACGTTTCTTACGCTCGCCCTTGTAGCCGTCGACGTCGAGGCTGACGCGCGGGAAGTCCTGATCGTGGCGCCGGAGCATGCCATTGAGCAGCATCTGGAGCGAGGACAGCGTACTGCCGCGCCGGCCGATGATGCGGCCAGGTTCTTCGGTCCTGATGTTAACGAGAATGCGTTCGTCATCGGCTTCTACGTCTACTTCCGCCTCAAGTCCGAGCAAACGGGCCATGGCAATGAACTTGTTGCGGGATACATCCAGTTGTTGTTGAGAGACAGACATCGGTTCCTCCATTTCATGCTTTGGCGGTTTCGGCCAGTGGCGGTGAATCATCTTTGATGATTTTGTGAGTGACCCAGTATTGGAACATGGACACGACCTGGTTGACAGTCCAGTAGAGCGTCAGTCCGGACGGCATTGTGTAGAGCAGGAAGACGAAAAACAAGCTCATGAACATCATCATCTTCTGCTGCGCCGGATCGACACTTGTGGGCATCAGTTTCTGCTGCAGCATCATCGACAGGCCCATAAGGATGGCGAGCGGATTAAGCGGGAACCCGAGATCGATGGTATCGGGTTTCGAAAGGTCGGCGGCCCACAGGAACCCTTCCTGCCGCAGTTCAATGGCGCTGCGAAGAACGTTGAACAGGGCGAAAAAGACAGGGATCTGCAGGAACACGGGCAAACAACCGGAGAGTGGATTGATCTTGTGCTTGCGATAGAGGTCGAAGGTCATCTTCTGCATGCGCTGCGGGTCTTCTTTATATTTCTCCCGAATCTCCTTGGCTTCCGGCTGAATCTTCTGGAGCTTCTTCGAAAACACGGTGCTCTTGTAGGTGATGGGCCAGAAGAGCGTACGTATGACGATCGTCAGGCAGATGATGGCGAGGCCATAACTTCCGGTCCACGATTTGAACAGCAGCATACCGTTGAAAATCAGCAGGGAAATCCATTCCATGAGGCCGAAATGGAAGAACAGCAACAGATCGAATTGCATGATCGACTTCTCGTTGCTGTCCAGTTCCTCGAACAATGAGTAGCGTTTTGGGCCGGCAAAGCAGTCGATCTCGACGCCTTCGGAAGCGCCGCCGGTGATCTTGATTTCCGGCAGGAAGGCGTACCCCTGGATGACGTACCGATTCTTCTCGGCGCCGGGGAGCGTTTCGGCGCGGAGTTCGCAACCTTCAAAGCCCCCTTGAGAGGAGACAATCGTCGTGAAATATTTGTTTTGGACAGCCATCCAGTCGAGGTCCCAAGTCTTGATGTCGTCGGCGACTTTTTTCTTGAGCTTAGCGATCTTGTCGACGATCATCGTTTTGGGGCTGTCCTTGTCGCTGCGCTTGAGGTCGACGCGCTGGTCGATGCCACCGGCACCCATGAAACCGCGGGAGGTGGCGAGCGGCAACATGGTACCGCAATTAATCATGAGCCGCTCGACGGTGACCTGCTCCGTGCCTGTGTTGCGGAATTTTATTTCGGTGATGATGCCGTACGGAGTTTCCGGGTTGGTGCGAATGGTCTGCTGCAGGATGAGACCGGTATTGTAGATTAGCCGGGAAAATGTGACGTGGTCGGTACCGACGGAATGGATGATCGGGTTGCTGAATTTCCAGGTTTTCTTCGGCTGCACCTGGAGCATCGGGTAGGCGGGATCACCGACCCACAACTCTTCGGCGCCGTCCTCACCGGCAAAGCCGAGCAAAAGGATCTGTTTTATGCCGCCAACGTTGGGATCTACGACGATCACGAAAGTGCCTTCGTCGAATAGACGGACAGGCTCGGCGGCGGGCAGGTCGCGGTACTTGTCGGCGAGCGGCGAAACGTCAGCAGCGGGGGCGGGTGGTGTGTCGTTCACAGCGGTGATGACGGGTGTCTCGGAGTCATCACCAGTAGCTCCCTGGTCGTCGACATCATTGGTCGGGTCGTCAGTGGCAGCGGTGTCGCCGGCGCCGGCGGTTTTGTCGTTCTGCTCGACGCCGAGGCTATCCGGCGGCGGTCGAGGTGGCGGCGTATTCATCTTCATCCAGCCGAAAAGCAGGAGAAGGCAGATTACAACGATTGCAATATCCTTTTTATTCATAATAATTGCAGCCCGCGACGGGCTGGATCAGGGCTGCTCATTGTTGTGGCAGTCTCTGGTTGGCGGCACCGGATCACAGCCGCCGGGATGGAAAGGATGGCATTTGCAAATTCGCCTCAGCGCCAGCCAAGAGCCGCGGATGGTGCCGAAGCGTTCGATTGCCTGACGTCCGTATTCTGAACAGGAAGGGTGGAAGCGGCAGGAATCAGGCAGCCACGGCGAGATGCAGGTCTGGTAGAACTGCACCAGAGCCAGAGCAATGGCCTTGGGGACGCCCCCCATCATGACTCGCCTGCCGGGTCTACAAACAGATCGGCATCCTGCAAGATTCGGATGAGCTCATCCTGCACATCCTGCATCACGCGCTTCAGCAGATTTCGACGAGCAATGATCACTATCCAGACTGGTGATCGCACACCGTTTCGCAGCAGGCGAAACGACTCGCGGATCAGTCGGCGTGCTCGATTGCGGTCGACGGCCTGTTTGCTGAATCGCCGGCTGACAATGATGCCGAGCCTGACTTTGCCATCGGGCGCCGGTACGATATTAACCACAATGTACCGGCCACGGTGGGCGGCACCTGCCGCTCTGACATGCGCGAACTCCCGTCGTTGTCGGAGGAAGTCTGTTTTCGCGATGCCCGCGGCGCCGATCTGGCGCGGCATCCTGTCTGCGCTCATGCCGTCCTCCTGCAGTGGAGGCGCGCTTTCCAGTTCAGAGCAAATTCCATATCTTTCGAACCGTTTACACCGGTACGCAGTTTCGAACTATCGGCGCACTGCGGTTCGTCCGTTATCCGTCGCTCGAGTCTCCCGGAGTTCGATTCAGAGGCGGTGCCGCGCGGAGAGAGAATGCGGAGGGCGGCACTTGACCTCGATGATGTAGTTGGTGGCGGCGCACTGCAGTAGCGGCCGCACGCAGCGGTATCCAGATCAGCAGGGTGTCAGTCGCTTGCGCCCTTTCTGACGGCGGCGCTTGATGATCGCCCGTCCGGCGCGTGTCGACATGCGCTTGAGAAAGCCTAACCTGCGCTTGCGACGACGATTTGATGGATTATAGGTCGGCTTCATCGACTTTAATCTCCATTGAACAGTATTCCATGCAGAGAAACAAACGGGTAGCTTAGCCCGCGATCGGGCTGCTGTCAAACAGATTTGAGATGCTCATCGACAAGCCCAAAGTCTACGCCCTTATGCTGGATGCCAGTTGCCGGCAGTAAAAGTTGCAACGCGACATACTTATTGAGAATTAAACGTTCTCGCGGCCCCAAAACATCCTCCTGTGATTTATTTACTGCCATTAGGCAACGACACTGGACAGCGGTCGTGGAACAACCGAACCGGCCGTTCCACAGGCAAAAACAATAAGCTGCGAATACATACACAGACGCAGCCAAAAACCTGGACAAATTTGTGTCTATCTACTTGAACACGCCGTCGTTGAGCGGTTCGACGCGGAAGTTGAAATCGATGGTGCGGTCTTCGATCTTCAGGGAGATCATTGTATTCAGACGGGTCAGCAGCAGGCGATAGGGAATCTTGACTTCGCCGGCGGGAGTCGTGACCGAGACGTTGCAGTCACTCAGGATATCTTCGGCGCTCTGCACGGTCAGCACCAGGCGCCGCAAGGTGTCGAGCTTGGCGATGAAGGTATCATCGAACTCGTAGATTCGGCGGCAGTCGCTGCAAGCGACCTGGTGGCCGCAGTCTTCGAGGCTGAGCAGGTCGAACTGGATGTTGTTCAGGCAATCCGTCTCGATACAGTCGAAATCGACGGCGGCGATCATGTTTTTGGGGTCGGACATTCCTGGCTCCTAGACCGGGTTAGTCTGGATAATGCATGAATCCCCGAGATTACAGAACTTTGTAAGCCAAGTGAAGTCTGAGTAAAATACGGGCTGAACATCGAAACACAACACCCTCGCTCACCTTCTATGCCGATTACGCTGCGACAACTCCTACCCGGGACGGTGCTGCTGATCTGTGCGCTTTTCGCGACGCCCGCCGGTTGGACGGTTGAGCCGGAGCCGGAGCCGGAGCCGAGGCGACGTTCGAAATTCGCCGTACCCGAACCGAAACGTGCACAGGCCAAGCGTTTCCGGCTGGAACTGCAAATCGCCAACGGCCACATCGGCAGCGTTTTCATCGGCTGCCAGAAGGGGGCGACGGACGCCTACGACAACGGCCTGGACGACATGGCGCCGCCGCCCGGCATTGGCGGGGCAGGGTATACCTTTCTCATTTCGCCGGACCGCAAACACAACCTTTACAAGGACGTCCGCGCCTACGCCGACACCATACAGTGGCTCTTCTACGCGAAACCGGGACGTAAGCCGGTCGACGTGTCGTGGGACCGGGCGCAGATCCCGGACGGGTGGAAGCTTTACTGCGCCCGCTGGGACGGGCGTTCAGAAACAGTGACCGACACGGTCAACTGCCGGGAGACGCAGAAAGTGACGGCCGAGTCGACGATGTTTTTCCGTTTCTGGATGGTGCGCGACAAGGCAGCGCCGAAAGAATGACGGTAGCCGGGGGAGCGGCAATGCGGAGTCGGCAATGCGCGGTCTACCGGTACTGGCTGAACTCGTGGATAGCGACGACTGCGAAGTAGGCGATCGTCATAGCAGCCAACATGCCGGCGCGGCCGGCGCTGCTTTTGCTGCGCACCAGCATGAAGTAAAAGACATAGAGGGGTATAAACAGGGTCAGCAGGCCCTGTCCGAGATTCTGACGGAAAGCCTCGATGACATAAAGGAGCCAGAACAACAGGCCACCGAACAACAGCAAGCCCATCATGATTTGTAGTGCGAAGTTCATTGGGGTCATTGGGTTGGTGGTAACGCGTGCATTCGATTCTATAGTATTTACTCTTCATCCTTTTTCAACTTCTACCGCAACAATAGTACATGGCAACCGTCGATACATCCAACATCGAACAAACGACCTCCGAGATCGAGCCGTGCCGCTACGCCGTCAAATTTGATGTCCCGGCAACCGAAGTAAATCACGCTCTAAAAGTGCTGATCAACAAATACCGTTCTGCCAAAATTCCCGGTTTCCGTCCGGGCAAGACACCGGCCAAGCTGGTGCGCCGCCGTTTCAAGAAACAGATTTTCGAGGAAACCCGCGATTCCATCATCCGGGAAACGATCCAGTCGATGCTGCAGGACGATAGTCTGAACGCCGTAACGATGCCGGAGCTCACCAGCGACGAGCTGTCGGACATAGCAGACGACACCGAGTTCAGTTTTTCCGTGCAATTCGATGTCCGTCCCGAAATGGAACCGCCCGAACTGCATGGCATCAAAGTTGCGGCCCCAAAAATCGAGGTCTCCGAAGTCGACGTCGCAGACTATCTCGACGCTATGTGCCAACAGCAGGCGCGGCTCGAACGGGTCGAACGGCCGGCAGAGGAAAACGACATCCTGAAGGTCAGTTATACGTCGCAGACGTCGACGGATGAAGAAGTACCGGCAACGGCACAGAACCTTGTGGAGAACAGCGAAACGTGGATTCGCCTGACTGAACCGACGGACATTCCCGGGCTGGTGTCGGCATTGACCAACAAATCTGGCGGTGATAAAACTGATGTGACCGTCACGTTTCCGGACGATTTCCGCGAGGAATTCCTGGCGGCCAAGACCGTGCTGTACTCGATAAACGTGCATGAGATTCATGCCCTGCTGCCACCCGAGATCAACGATGAATTGGCACAGAAGATGGGATTGGACGATGTGGACGCTCTAAAAGACGCGGTGCGGTCACAGATCGAATCGACGCAACGGCAGCAACGCCAGCGTGAGATCGTCGATCAGATCGGCAAGTACCTGATCAAGGCGTCGGATTTTCCGCTGCCTCCGACCGTGCTACGCGAGGAGATCAACCGCGTCATGTACGAGCGCCTGTCGCAGCAGCAGCAGGACGAACCTCAAAGCGGGGAGCCGATCGAGAAAAAGCTCGATGCGATGGGCGAACAAGCGGAAGCCGAGGCGCGCGAACGCCTGGCGCTACGCTACATGCTCCAGACCATCGCTGCCAAGGAAGAAATCGAGCCGGACAAGGAACGCATGAAGCAGCATTTGCAGTTGATGACTATGCAGGCGCAACAACGGCAGCGGGAGATCAATCCGTACATGGCCCAGGAAGCGGCGGCGGCCAATGCAACCAGTGACGCGGTTTTCGAGCGTTTGACGGAATGGGCTGAGGTCACCGAAATGGATCGGGACAACTGAGCAAAGAAGACAATTTCCACTTCGCAATCGGCAATTTTCAACGCATAAAAGGGACGGACCCCATGCCGCTTTACCCACCAACAGTCGTCGAGCAGACGCCCAACGGCTACCAATCCTACGACATCTATTCGCGCCTACTGAAGGACCGGATCATCATCCTCGGAACTCCGATCGATGACCATGTCTCCAGCCTGCTGATCGCGCAGTTGCTGTTTCTGCAATCAGAGGAGCCGAAGAAAGACATCGATTTCTACATCACTTCTCCAGGCGGTTCGGTCACTGCCGGACTGGCGATCTACGACACCATGCAGATTCTCAGCTGCGATGTCCGCACCTACTGCGTCGGACAGGCCGCCAGCATGGGTGCGGTCCTGCTGGCCGCCGGCACTGCCGGCAAGCGGTTCGCCCTGCCCAACGCGCGCATCATGATCCATCAACCGTGGGGTGGCGCTCAAGGCACCGCGAGCGACATCAGCATCCAAGCCGAGGAAATCCTGCGGCTGAAAAAAAGCATCAACGACATCCTCGCCTACCACACCCACAAGGAACTTACAAAGATCGAAAACGATACCGACCGGGATCTTTTCATGTCCGCTGAACAAGCGAAGGCCTACGGCTTGGTCGACTCCGTCGTGTCCATTCACAAGACGGGCGACGATGACTCAAACAAGGACAGCGACTGAACCTGAGTTATGGCAAAGAACAAGGACGACATCTTCTGCTCATTCTGCGGGCGACTGCGTGACGAAGCACCCCAGATGGTTTCCAGCCCGTCGGGTGTTTTCATCTGCTCTGATTGCGTGCGACTATGCAGCAAAATGGTGCAGGGCGGCGGCGACGACGATGACGAAGAGGGTTCGCACAGCAAGACGCCGGTGCAGATTCCGCACCTGACCGTGCCGAAACCGATCGGGATCAAGAAAATTCTCGACGACTACGTTGTCGGCCAGGACAAGGTCAAGCGTGTTCTGTCGGTAGCTGTGCACAATCACTACAAGCGCCTGCAGCACCTTCGCGAGAACGAACATACCGACAAAACCGATGACATCGAGATCGAAAAGAGCAACGTCATCATGGTCGGTCCTACCGGGTCGGGCAAGACGCTGATCGCCCGGATTCTGGCCAAGGTGCTCGAGGTTCCGTTCGCCATCGCCGATGCCACGACCCTTACGGAAGCGGGCTATGTCGGTGAGGACGTCGAGAACATCATTCTGAGGCTGGTTCAGGCAGCGGACTACGATATCGAACGCGCCCAGGTCGGCATCATCTATGTCGACGAGATCGACAAGATCTCGAAGAAATCTGAGAACGTCTCGATCACCCGTGATGTTTCTGGTGAAGGTGTCCAGCAGGCACTGCTCAAGATTCTTGAGGGTACGGTTGCGAACGTGCCCCCCAAAGGTGGCCGCAAGCACCCGCACCAGGAATATATCCAGATCGACACGACCAACGTGTTGTTCATCTGCGCCGGCGCCTTTATCGGGCTCGACAAGATCGTGCAGCGACGTATCGGCAAACACGTCCTTGGTTTCCATGCCCGGTTCGAAAACGGTTCAGACCAAACACAGGACTCGACGGAGGAGACCGAGCGCATTCTCGAAAACGTCGAGCCCGTGGATCTGCTGAAATTCGGACTGATCCCGGAATTCATCGGTCGGCTGCCGGCTATATCCGTGCTCCGTGAACTGACCCAGGGCGAACTGGTAGAGATCCTGACCGGGACGAAGAACGCCGTCATCAAGCAGTATCAGAAACTGTTTGCCATGGAAGATGTCGCGCTTAGTTTTACCGACGATGCTCTCGAGGCACTGGCGAAGAAGGCGATCGAGCGCGGCACCGGCGCCCGTGGTCTGCGGTCGATTCTCGAGTCGATCATGTTGGATATCATGTTCGAAATTCCGTCACGTGACGATATCACTGCCTGTATCATCGATGAGAATGTCGTCAACGGCACGGGCAGCCCGATCACTGAAACGAAAACGAAAGACGACGACGGCGATGCCAAGGCCAGTGTTGCCTGAAGACTGTTTCAGGTGTCGGGCGTCAAGATTGTTGACGAACGACACATTTCATGACTGCCAAAGCACGGCCCCGTGAACACGGCTCGCCAGAGTGTTGCAATAAATGTAGCTGAAATGTGCGGAAGCCGGAAGCCGGCTGCCCACCGAACGGCGGGAGCGAGCGATGAGAGCGTCAAACCTTCACCAACCCTAACCCTACCCCACCCCCCACCCACCTATGTCATCTCGTTGTCTCTGCCTGCTCGCGGCCGTGAGCGCATCCGCCGTTCTTGCCCAAACCCCGACCCCGAATTACACCGACGGTATCCTCGCAGTCGTCAATGACGAGATGATCACTGTCTACGACGTTGCCGCCCAGAACGTCATGGTCGAGCGCAAGATCATCTCGAGTTACTCTCCCGAGCAGATGGCGGACCCGGAGATACGACGCCAGATACAGGAACGCATCAGCAAGTCACGCTATTCGGTCGTCGTCGACATAATCAACGAAAAGCTGATTTACGCCGAGTTCGAGTCAATTGGCTACAAGCTGCCGTCCAATGTCATCGAGAAACGTATCGACGAGATCGTCCGCAACGATCACCAGGGTAATTGGGACGAGTTTGGCAGGCGTCTGGAGCAGACGGAGATAACGATGGACGAATTCCGGGAACAGATCCAACGCGGCATCGCTGTCGATTATCTGCTGATACAGGAAGTCCACAAGCAGGCGCGAGTTTCGCGGCAGGCAGTGGAGAATTTTTACAACAATCACCAAGCCAACTATACCAAGGCTTCACGCGTGCGGTTGGAACTCATCAGCGTGCCGACTGCTGCCGATGCCAAGAACGTGCTGGAGAAGCACGATGGCGGCGCCAAGTTCGCGGACCTGGCTGAGCAACATTCGAATCACCCGAGCCGCAAAAATGGCGGCGACCTCGGCATGATGGCCGTCAAGAATATGGCGCCATCATTCCGTGATGCCTTCAACAGCCTGACGGTTGGTGCTATTTCCAAACCGTTCGAATTCGAGGGCAACACCGTGATCCTGCGGGTTGCTCAGGTGAAAGGCGCCAACGTGCGACCGCTCGAAGAGGTCGCCGACGACATCGAGAGTATTCTCAAACGCCAGCAGCGGAAACTGCGCAAGCGCGAATACATCCAGAGTCTGCGGGCACAGAACTACGTCAAGATCTTCTTCAAGACACCGATACAGCCAAAGAAAAAAGGGTAGCATCGACCGCGGCCAAGGCTCGCTCCGCGTAGGCACGGTTGCGCTCCGGCTTATTATGAATCCGCGTCGGCAGCGACGGCAGGATTCCGAAGTTCGCCTTCATCGGCTGAAAACCTTTGGCCGCGGCGTGCGTGACATACCAGCACATCGCCCCAAGCATCGTCTCGGGCGGCAGTACGACGGGGTCCTCGCCGCGCAGCAGTTTTGCTGCATTGATTCCCGCCAGCAACCCGGTACCAGCGTTGCCGACATAACCTTCCACCCCGGTAATCTGCCCGGCAAAGAAGAGATTGGCGCGGCCGCGGCTCTGCATCGTCGGCTGCAGGATCATCGGCGAATTCAAAAAGGTGTTGCGATGCATCTGTCCCATGCGCACGAACTCGGCATCGGCCAGACCCGGGATCATCCGCATCACCCGCTCTTGCTCCCCCCACTTGATGTTGGTCTGGAAGCCCACGAGGTTGTACAGAGTTCCGGCGAAATTGTCCTGACGCAATTGCACGACGGCATGCGGCCGCCGGCCGGTTCCAGGATTCTCCAGCCCCACCGGCCGCATAGGCCCGAAGGCTAGGGTGTCGATGCCGCGCCTGGCCAGCACCTCCACCGGCACGCAGCGCTCGAAGAACTGCGGATCCTCGAGCTCGAATTGCCGCAACGTGATCGTCTCCGCCTGCACCAGTGCATCGACAAAGGCGTGGTACTCCAACCTGGTGAAAGGGCAGTTGATGTAATCACCGTCGGCCTGCTCACCAACGCCGTAACGCGAGCCACGAAAGGCGATCGACAGGTCGATGGAGTCCGCCTCGACAATTGGTGCCAGAGCATCGTAGAAATACAGATACTTTTCGCCGGTGAACGCCTGGATCGACAACGCCAGATCGCTGCTGGTCAACGGTCCGGTGGCAATGACAACGGGCAGATCCGCCGGAATCTCGGTGATCTCGCGGCGCTCGATCACTATATTCGGGTGGCTGCTGATGCGCTCCGTGATCGCTGCCGAAAAGCCCTCACGATCCACCGCCAACGCCCCGCCCGCGGAAACCTTTGTGGACTGCGCAACATCCAGTATCAGGGAATCAAGGCGGCGCAGTTCCTCCTGCAGCAGCCCCGATGCCCGGTCGGCCAGCAAGGAGCCGAGTGAATTGCTACAGACCAGTTCGCCAAACTTGTCAGTCCGATGCGCCGGCGTCTGCTTATGCGGACGCATCTCGCAGAGCGCGACGCGGACGCCGCGTTCGGCGGCTTGCCAGGCAGCCTCGGAACCGGCGAGACCGCCACCGATGACAACCAGTTCGATAGATTCGGGGAATGTGTACATAGGCTTAGACTGTAGTTGGAGTTGCAATATACTTGTCGGTCGCGCATACTCAATGAGATACAGTTGACGCAAGGCTCACATCCTGTGCGCGCCGACGTCCGTCTCCCCTTCGCGGGACTCGTCATCGAGCCGGTCTTCGTTATTTTTGCGGCTGTGCCGTGGCACAATGGCGCAATGCCTGTTCACCGGCACCGGCATGCAGCGCGGCTGCTCGCGACTTGTCGGGTCCGTGAAACGAAACACTTTCATTGGTGTATGCTCAAGCCGCTGGCGAGGCGACATCGCTCCAATCAGACACCCAAGGGATTTCCTAGCACTATGAAAACAGAACAGCACCCGCCCCTCGAGGACATCCGCTTTGTGACGCAGCAGTTCTGCGCCGCGCGATACGGGGAGATGCCGCTCGACGGCGAGGCGCATGAGAAAGACGACGGCACCCTGGAGCGCATCGGCCGTATATGAAGAAGAGCTTCACGCCGCTTATCATCCTCACGACTGCCGCCACCTATCTGTTGATCTTTGTCGGTGGTCTGGTACGTGTGTCCGGCGCCGGCCTCGGGTGCCCGGACTGGCCGAAGTGCTTCGGGCGTTGGATCCCGCCGACGAATGTGTCAGAACTTCCCGACGACATCGCCCCGGAATCGTTCAATCTCGTGCTGGCCTGGATCGAGTACGTCAATCGCCTCGTCGGCGTTGTCATCGGGCTGCTGATTCTGCTGACCTATATCGTCGCCGTAGCCTGCTTCCGCCGACATCGTGGCATCCTCGTTGCGACGACGTTGACGCTGCTGCTCATCGGCATCCAGGGCTGGCTGGGCGGGCGCGTCGTCGCCTCGGAACTGGCGCCGTGGATGGTGTCCGTACACATGGGGCTGGCCGTGCTGATCGTCAGCCTGCTGATTTATGCGGCACAGAAATCGTGGTATGTTCAGCACAGGATCGAGCTGGCCTCCGACACGGGTGCGCTGCGTCGGCTGCTGGGCGTGCTGTGGCTGCTGACGGCGGCGCAGATCGTCGTCGGCACCGGCCAGCGCGGCACGCTCGAGGTGTTGCGGGGCACGCTGCCGTTGGCGAGTGATCCGGAGCTGTTCAATGCGCTGGGCTTGATCAAATATATCCATTTCGTGCTGGCCGCATCGATTGTCACCGTCAGCGCCATGTTGGTGCGCGGCGTCAGTCGTCTGCAGGTGAGGCGTTCGGTGCGTCTGGGTATTTATGCTGTGCTGATACTCGTTGCTTCACAGGTTCTGGTCGGTCTGGCGATGGGGCAGTTCGGACTGGTGCCGATCCTGCAACTGCTGCATCTGTGGATCGGCACGATTTTTGTCGGCCTGGTGATGAGCCTGTATTTCGCGGTGCGGGTGCGACTTGTCGACGGCGGACCGGCCCCCGGCACGGTGGTGCGCGTCGCCATGCCAACGGCGACACTGATGTTCTGTCTGCTGCTGACGGCGCTGTTGGTCATTCGCCAGGCGGAAGCTTCGCGCGGGCAGTTGCCGGCCTATCGCAACATTCCGACCTTCGAATTCGTCAGCCAGCACGACAGCCCGTTCGGCACCGACCAGTTTACCGGCCGTATCAGTGTGGTCGATTTCTTCTTCACGCGCTGTGGCTCGCAGTGTCCACGGATGACGCTGGAAATGCGAAAGCTTTACGAGCAGTACGACGGTTCGGATAAGGTTCAATTTGTCTCGATCTCCGTCGATGCATCGTTCGACACCCCGGAGGTCTTGGCGGATTATGCTGAAAAATACAAAGTATCCGGCGATCGCTGGACATTCCTGCACGGCCCGCAATCCGACGTCGACAGCCTGTGCGAAAGCGGCTTCGCCCTGAGCGCGGACAATCCGCTAAATCACAGCCCGAAGTTCATCCTGGTCGATCAGCAAGGCACAATCCGCGGCTACTACGACATCGACATCCCGACGGACATGAAACGCCTGCGCGAGCACATCGTGATCCTGGCGCAGCGCGGCCGATGATCCTGACGTTTTGATGGGCCCCCCATCCCCTTTTTGATACGCATTGTGGACAAGAAGCGCCTTCGTGCCTCCTATGGAGGAGCCGCCGCGCGCTTTACTCCGCCGATTTCCGGCTTCGTCGCCTCCCCGGAGAGCGTCGGCCCAGGGACTGCGTCCGCAGCCGCCGAATCCCCCGCGGCAGGTGGCGGCAAGGGCGGAGCCTTTGCGGATCCGGCGGCGGCGGGTGCATTCTCGCCCGCAGGCAGGTGGCTGTCACCGTGGCTCCCGAGCCCGACGGCCGCCGGAGCAGCGGCATGCGCTTCTGCTTTGGGCGCTTGCCCTGGAATGGGTAGCGGAGGTCCACCGTCCATGTTGATCAGGCAGTGCACCCAGATGGACAGCGCGTAACCCAGCACAATGGCCCAGGACCACTTCAGGTGGCTAAAAAAGGTGTAGACACCGCGCGCTTGGCCCATGAGCGCGACCCCGGCGGCGCTCCCGATAGAGAGCATCGACCCACCCACCCCAGCGGTGAGCGTGACCAGCAACCACTGCCCT
>DPYP01000521.1:0-7815 GCA_003545375.1 Lentisphaeria bacterium | reverse complement strand
CCCATTGTCGGCAATCTCGATGAGGTCACAGTCAGCGCCTTCTTCTTCGGCTGCCTGAGCTATCTTGGCATCAACCTTATACCGTTCCGAAAAGATCGAAAAGAACAACCTGTCGAGCTGAATACGAATAGCAGCGACGATCGATGACGAAGCCCTTCAAACTTCACGCTGACTTCGAGCCCGCCGGCGACCAGCCGGCCGCGATCAAGGCGCTGGTCAACGGTCTGCAGTCCGGCCGCGAAAATCTCACCCTGCTCGGCGTTACCGGTTCCGGCAAAACCTTCACTCTCGCCAACATGATCGAACAGGTGCAGCGCCCGGCAATTATCCTTTCACACAACAAAACCCTGGCCGCCCAGCTGTACAGCGAGTTCAAAGGATTCTTTCCCAACAACTCCGTCGGCTATTTCATCAGTTACTACGATTACTACCTGCCGGAGGCGTATATCCCGCAGACCGACACCTATATCGCCAAGGACTCTCACGTCAACAAAGAGATCGAGATGCTGCGGCTCGCCGCCACCAGCTCGTTGATGGAGCGACGCGACGTCATTATCGTCGCCAGTGTCTCCTGTATCTACGGATTGGGGGCACCGCAGGACATGGATGAAATGTCGGTGTCACTCGAAGCCGATCACGAACTCAATCGCGATGAACTGCTGCAAGGCCTGGTCAATTTGCAATACTCCAGAAACGACGTCAGCCCCGGCCGCGGCGAGTTCCGGGTCACCGGCGATACTGTCGAGGTCTATCCGGCGTATCGCGACGACTATCTGCGTGTCGAATTCTGGGGCGATAACGTCGAACGCATTACCTGCCGTGACGCGGTGACCGGCAGTGAGAAGGACGAGATCACCAGCATTCGTATTTTCCCGGCGTCCCACTTTGTGCTGCCCGAACACCGAATGAAACGTGCCGAGTCGCTGATCATCGAAGAGATGAAGGAGCAGGTGAAGAAGTTCGAATTGGAAGGCCGCCTGGTAGAGGCGCAACGGATTTTTCAACGCACCCAGTACGACTTGGAGATGATGCGCGAGGTGGGATTTTGCAGCGGCATCGAGAACTATTCGCGCCACCTCTCGCAACGAGCACCTGGCTCACGGCCGTATTGCCTGATCGATTATTTTCCCGATGACTACATCACCATCATCGACGAGTCACACGCCACCATCCCGCAGGTGCGCGCCATGTACAACGCCGACCGCAGCCGCAAGCTCACGCTGGTGGACCACGGCTTCCGACTGCCGTCGGCGCTTGACAACCGCCCGCTGAGTTTCGACGAATTCGACGACCTCACCGGCCAGAGCATCTATGTCTCCGCTACACCGGGCGATTACGAGATCGAACTCTCGTCGCCAATCCTGCAGGTTGTCCGCCCCACCGGACTCCTCGATCCGGAAGTCGATCTCCGACCGCTCGACGGTCAGGTCGACGACCTGATCGCCGAGGTACACGCCGCCGCCAAGCGCAACGAACGCGTACTGGTCACCACCCTCACCAAACGCACGGCCGAAGACCTTTGCGACTATCTGCGGGACATTGACATTCGCGTCTCCTATCTGCATTCCGACATCGACGCCATCGAACGCATCGACATCCTGCGCGACCTGCGGGCCGGCAAATTCGATTGTCTCATCGGCGTCAACTTGCTGCGCGAGGGACTCGACCTGCCCGAAGTCGCGCTCGTGGCGATTCTCGACGCCGACAAAGAGGGATTCCTGCGCTCTGAACGCGCCCTCGTGCAGACGGCCGGACGTGCCGCCCGAAATGTCGATGGCCGTGTCATCCTTTATGCCGACAAAATGACCGACAGCCTCAAAGCGATGATGCGCCTCACCAATGATCGCCGCAAACAACAGGCAAAATACAACGAGCAACACGGGATCACTCCGAAGACAGTCAAGCGCGCTATTCAGCAAAGCCTGCACGCCTACAAAGAAGCGGAGGAGACCGAGGCCACGATCATGTCCGAAGTCGGCGAAGAGTTTGACGTTGGTCAAGTGACGCGTGAACTCGAAGCGGAAATGCTGGAGGCCGCGGAAAAACTTGAATTCGAACGGGCCGCCCTGCTGCGTGACCAGATCGCCACACTCCGCGACTCCGATGGCGGCACAGGAGAACCCCGGCCGTCGTATTCGACGAAACGACGTCGCGTACGATATTAGTGACAGCCGCCACCCCGGCGAATTTTTGCATGCCGAACCATGCTGACAATCTGGCCGAATCACAGCGACGCCTGCATCGCAATGCCCTGCGCGCCACGTTGGCCGGAACTGCCGGTTTACTGTTGGCCTTCGCCCTGCTGCAGTTCATGCAGTTACTGGGCCAGAACGAGGCCGGGGAAGAGAAGATCTATGAGCTCACCGACATCAGGGTCCAGCCCTATACGCCAACTCCTGACCAATCCGCGCCGGAATCAGCTGCGGATGTCCCAACAACCGCACCAACACCACCGCTGACATTGCCGCCACTGGCACAGCCGGCAACCCAAAGACAGCCGACACCACGGTTCGATGTCCGTCTGCCGGCACCGTTGCCGGACCTTGCCGCCATGCCCGAGGTCGCCACGCGGGCGCTCGTCGAACCGGAACCCGCCGCCGCAGAGCCGGCGCCCATTTCAAGCAACAGCACGCCGACAGCAGATGCTCTCGACACAACCGCCCCAGAGCCGCTGGTACAGGAGCAGGACGTCGACGCCCTCGAATCGTGGACGGCTCTCAATAAGCCGCTGCCGATCTACCCGCCGAGCGCTGCGCGCCGGGACCGGGAAGGAGCGTTTCTCGTGGAGTTCACAATTTTCGAGGACGGTGGCGTCGGGGAAGTCAGCCACGCCCCTGCGACACCAAAAATTTTCAGCCGGGCGATCGACAGGGCCATCGTGCAATGGCGGTTCAAACCGAAACGCGACACTCAAGGACAGCCAGTTCGAAAACGTGTAAAAACCATGTTCAACTTTGTAATCGAAAAATAGTATTCAGCATATCGAAGAGCAATGAACAGGTGTGATGAAAGGTGAGATTACGAGCAAGATCAAAGGAAGCGTTTGTGCGAACAGTATAGTGCAAATGAGAATACTGTGATACATGATCGCTATTACCAAAGTCGCATATAACGGCGGGACAATTGTTCCGCTTCAATCAGGACGTCTGTTCGTCTTCGTCAGCCGGGGCCTCGGTCGCGTCGTACTCGCGGATCACCGCCCGCGCTTTTCTGGTAATCATCACCGTGACGACAATTGTCACGGCCAGACCGATGACTTTGAAAACGGTCTCCGCTGTGGAGCTGCCTGCAGCATTGGCGATATAACCGATGTAGACATACAACACCGTTCCGGGCAGCATCCCGATCCAGCTTGCCAGCACGTACGGGCCAAATCCCACCGCTGTCAACCCGTAAAAATAATTGCTCAGATTATATGGCAGAGCAGGACTGAGCCGCAGCAGGCCGACGATCTTACCGCCTTCCTCGCCGATGGCCCGGTCAACCGCACCGAAGCCGGGATATTTCCGGGTCATCCGCAAAACTGCGTCACGGGCAAAGTACCGTGAAATCAAGAAAGCACAGGAAGCACCGATCGTCGAGCCGATTGACACGACGATCGTGCCGTTGACCAGGCCGAACGCTGTGCCGGCGCCGATCGTCAACAGGGAACAGGGAAAAAACAGAATCGTTGACACGATATATCCGGCAACGAAGACTGCCATCCCCAGCATGCCCTGGTCCGCAACCCAACCGCTGAAGGCCTTCAACTTATCGCCAATGTCGAACTTGACGCCAAGTACCACGATGACCGCCAACACAGCCACCAGTATGATCAACTTCCATGGTATTTTCTTCACTGCTGCTCCTTGATCGCGGCCAATGGGTCGATGGTTCATTCGCCGGCAGCGTCAGGTTAAGCCAACCGCATCAGCGTCGGTTAAGCAACGCTGACTGATCCAACTGGTCGAGGAATTTTGTCTGGCGATCGTCGGACATGTCCGATTGCTCGATCCAACGTGCCGCCGCGGCACGATCCTGCCGGGCCCATTGACGAAATACCATCCTGAACCCTGTATCCTGCAACCCTTCATCGATCATAGTTGCCACCCATTCAGCCGCCTTTTCCGGCTCCTTGAGAGACCATGAAGAGGCGACACTGAAAAAGGCGGTGATGGTACTTTTGTCTGTAGGCGGCAGTTCATTGAACCACACAGACGATGCCGCCGGATCGAGTGCCGTCCAGGTCGATGCGGCATGGATCATCGCATTGGTGCGGGTTTGCCCCGGGGGAAACTGGGCAGCCCATGCAGCAGCCGCAGCCGGGTCCTCGTACGCCCAGCTCTTGGCCACGGCGACCAAAGCTTTCTTCTGGGCCAGGCTGTCGGGCAGTTGCGCCGCCCATTCATAGGCATCAGCCATGTCAAACTCGACTATGTCGCTGGAATCAACCCGCTTCCACTCGTCCGCGAACCAACCGGCAACAATCGAATCCACGACCATTCGCTGGTCCTGTCCGGGCAGCGCCGCCGCCCACGCTGCGGCCGCCTCATGATCCGCCTTCGCCCAGGTCTCCGCGATGCCCCCCATGACCTGGGTTCTATGCTGATCGTAAGACAACTGCTCGGCCCACTTCAAGGCACCTGCGACGTCGATCTCCGACCACTCGGCCGCAAAGGCACCGTATAGCTTTGGCCGGATGCCTCGGGAAGCAATCGCATCGATCCAGTCCAAGGCCGCCTGTGGATTGCTCTCGATTATCTGCGCCAGCACCCGCCGGACGAATTCCACGCGGTCATCGATTCCAGACAGCCGACGATAGACATTGCTCGCGGTATCGAGGTCGGCGATTTCGAACTCTTCTGCGATCGCATCGAAAATACGGCTGCGTTCGGGTTCGTCGGCATCACGCAGCGACTGGATGAGTTCGCTTCGCGCCACTGTCGAGCGCCTGTCGACGACACCGCCATGGACCCGGTTCGGCTGTCGCGCCGGCCGCGATACATCCGCCTGGCCGGAAGGTGTCGGCAAACGATCGGAAGTCTGGCGTGAAGACGTTGTCTTGGAGACAGGGGTCGACGCCGCGGCTGTCTCGTCGCCTCCACGCTGCAAAAGCAGCACCAGCGGGATAGCCAGCAGCAAGACTGCCATGATGATGATGGTACGGGCTCGACTGTCCATACGCGTTGGTTGCCTGGATTGTTCGCCGGGCTCACAGCTTGAAACGCAGAAGAAGCACCTTGTAAAAAGCTTCAAGTACGATGCGCTTCGACATCTTCGACTGCCCGACCCGGCGGTCCTCGAATATAATCGGGAATTCCGTGTAGCGCATGCCGCCCCGGCAAGCACGTGTCTTCAATTCAATCTGAAAGCAATAGCCTTCCGCCATGATCCGATCGATACCGATCGCTTCCAGCGCCCGACGAGTCCAGAAATTGAAACCGCCAGTCATATCTCTGATCGGGACACCAAGAATCATCCGGGCATACTGACTGCCGAAGCGGCTGATCAGTTTCCGCACCAGCCCCCAGTTCTTCGTGCCGCCGCCGGCGGTATAGCGCGAACCGACGAGAAAGTCATAGTCTCCGGATTCCAGCAGACGCCGAACTTCGCGCAACGCCTCTGGCGGATGCGAAAAATCCGCGTCCATCTCACCGACCACGTCGTAACCGTGCTGCACACTGTAACGAAAACCAGCAACATAAGCCGACGCCAGACCGCCCTTCTCTTCGCGCTCGAGCAACTGCAGGCGCTCGTGCGAGCTCATCAGCTTGCGTACCATCTCGGCCGTGCCGTCGGGACTGCCATCATCGATCACCAAAATATCGAAACCAACGTCCAAAGTGAAAATGGCCTCGACAATGCCGGCAATGTTCTCGGCCTCGTTATACGTCGGGATACAAATCAGAACTTTCAACGTAGATATCACACAAGGTGGAAATCGAAGATGCAGAAAGAGAATATGTCAATATTGATCAATCTGCGACGATGACCAATATTCAACAGCAACAAACAATCCTTGCGACATGCAACGCTTGGTCGGACAGCTCCGCGCTGCCGGGATAGACGGACGCGGACGTTTGTCCTGCTTAACCCTTTCGCCGGGCCCGCAGCTTTTCGAGGCCGTCGCGAAAGAGCAGGCGATGGACTGCCTTGAAGTCATCGACGAAGTGGGCGTGAATGCCCTTGCGGACGCTTTCCGGAATCTCGTCGTAGTCTCTCCGATTGGTCTCAGGCATGATCACATCGACAACCGATGACCGCTCGGCAGAAACGATTTTCTCGCGGATGCCGCCAACCGGCAGCACCGCACCTGTCAGGGTGAGCTCGCCGGTCATCGCCACGTGCGGCGGTACCGACTGCCCCGTCGCCATGGAAATCAACGCTGCCGCCATCGTGATGCCGGCCGACGGTCCGTCCTTCGGCGTGGCACCGGCCGGGACGTGCAGATGAATCTTGTGTGTCTTAAAGAAGTCTTCGTCGATCTTGTACTTCACGGCGTTGGAATGGACCAGGGAAAAAGCGATGGTGCTGGACTCGGCCATGACATCGCCAAGCTGGCCGGTATGCTGAAAACCACCGGGGCTGGGGATCGCCATGGCTTCGACGAACAGGACGCTGCCACCGAAAGCCGTCCAGGCTAATCCCATGACAACACCGGGCGTCCCCTGGTGTGCAAGGACGTCGTCGGCAAACACCGGGCGACCGAGATATGTCTCTATCTGGCTGCGTGTCAGGACGACGCGATCGGCTTTCGGGTCTTCGGCTTTGCGGGCCGCTATTTTGCGCAGGCACGTACGGATACACTTCTCCAGGCCACGCACTCCTGCCTCACGGGCATAGCCTTCGATCAGGCATTTGATCCCGTCCTGGCGGAATCCGACGTCGGCACGTTTCAATCCATGCTCTTTGATCTGCTTCGGGATCAGATGCCGTTTGGCGATCTGCAGTTTTTCCTGAGCGATATACCCGGATAGCCGAATCTCTTCCATGCGGTCGAGCAGCGGTCCGGGGATGGTGTCAGGCACGTTGGCTGTGGCAATGAACAGGACCTTCGACAGATCGAACGGCAAGTCGAGGTAATGATCGTGGAACGAGTTGTTCTGCTCCGGATCGAGAACCTCCAGCAATGCCGATGCCGGATCGCCGTGGAAGGAGGCGCCTATCTTGTCGATCTCGTCGAGCATGATCACGGGGTTCTGTGAACCTGTCGTTTTGATCGTCTGGATGATCTTGCCGGGCATGGCACCGATATAGGTGCGGCGATGCCCTTTGATCTCGGCTTCATCACGCATGCCGCCGAGGGAAAAGCGAAAGAACTCGCGACCGATTGACTCCGCCACAGCCCGACCCAGCGACGTCTTCCCAACGCCGGGCGGGCCGATCAGGCAAAGGATCGAGCCGCCCATTGAGCCGCGCAGTTTCGAAACGCCGATGAACTCGAGGATACGCTCCTTTACGTCGTCCAGGCCGTAGTGGTCACGATCCAGAATCTGGCGCGCCTCCGAAATATCCAACCGGTCCGTAGTCAGAATCCCCCAGGGCAGCTGCGTCAGCCAATCGAGATAATTGCGCACCACGATGTACTCTGGCGACTGTGGCGGGAGAAACTGCAGTTTCTCGAGTTCCTCGTCGACGCGAACCAGCGCCGCTTCGCTCATCTCCAGCTCGTTGACGCGTTCTTCATAGCGCTTGAGCTCTTCCGCCTTGTCGTCTTTCTCGATGCCCAACTCTTCCTTGATCGCCTTGAGCTGTTCGTGCAGGAAGAATTCGCGTTGGTGCTGGGTGATCCGCTCCTCGATCTGCAGCGTGATCTTCTCTTTGAGCTGGTTGATA
>DPYP01000444.1:0-4849 GCA_003545375.1 Lentisphaeria bacterium | reverse complement strand
ACCAGACCGAGATATCGCAGCCAGACCAGCTCGTAGATCAGTGCGGCAGCGCCGGAAAGGAAAAAAAACAGAAAACCGGCGCGATAGGCAATGACGTCGGCAGCAGGCAATGACCGAGAGGCATCACCAGCGGATTCAATATCAGTTGCCATGCGTGGCATCCTCGCAGAAAGTGCTGACAAATCGTCGCAGCGATCGTCATGCTTGAAACCAACCCTTAGCGCGTACTGAAACCGTTTCGTCCCCAATACCTATTAAAGCGGGGTGGGCAAAGCAAGCTGGTAAAATACAGATTGCCGTCGCATTATCAAGGCACACCCGCAGCATCCCGGGGCTCTTGATTTGGACCGGTTTGCTACTACGGTAGATAGAGACTTAAAACAGGGAGAATCTTATTATGCCGACATACGATTATCATTGTGAAGCGAACGATCAGACCATCGAAGTTCGCCATAATATGGCTGCGACCCTTTCAACCTGGGGCGAGCTGTGTGGCACCGCCGGGATCGAATTCGGCGACACCGCTCCCGACGCACCCGTCAAGCGGGTGATCAGCGGCGGCATTCTGAATATAGCCAAGCGCACCGACAGCCCGGCACCTCCGGCACCGTCCGGCGGCCATCGTTGCGGTGCCGGATGCGTCCACTAGTGTTCTGTCAAATTTTGCTTGACAGGGCACGATCGTCAGGCCAGGAAGTCGCCGGATGCAATTCGTTCACTGCCGGTGACCGGAAGATTGTAAAGATATATCCAGGCGAGTAGGGGCTGCCCCTCAAGATTCACACATTCCGCACGACGCACATACAGCGGCGTACCTTCTCCTTGCGGCGAGCAGCCTTCGTATTCATCCAAAGCCGCAAGGATCAAATCCGTATCCGCCAGCCGATAGACCTCACCGTAGACCGTGTCAACCGGTTCGTCGGACGGCACGACGCCCGGATAATAATCGATCCGGTACATCCTGCCGCGATACCGCGCCGTGCCGATACATGTCGCGTGCGCCGCGAGGAGGCGGTACATATCAGTATCGCTGTCGCGTCGCAACGTCCCGTACACAAAAAGACAATCCACTGCAGTTGTTTCAAGCATTGTGATACGGATGCCCTTTTATCACGGTCATGGCCCGATACAATCCCTCGACCAGCACGATACGGGCAACTGATTCTGCCAACGTCAGGCCGGAAAGTGCCCAAACCTGATCGGCGCGATGGCAGACGTTATGCCCGAGACCCAACGCCCCGCCAACTACGACTACCAGCCGACGTTTGCCGGTCATGGTACCGCTGCCTTCGGCCGCAGCGCGCAGGACTGCAACCAGGCTTGTGGTTGTCACGGGCTTGCCATTTTCGTCGCAGACCGCCACCCAGTCGTCCGGTCGGATGACCTGCAAAATCCGCGCGCCCTCCGCTGTTTTCACCGCGTCCGGCGGTCGACGATCGACCTTTTCGGGCCGTAAAATCTGGACATCACAGGAACCTAAACGCTGTAGCCGCGTCACATACTCATCGACGACAGACGCTGTTGTCGGCGGTTTCGGCTTTCCCAGAAATATGAGCAATAGCTTCATGTCGACCTGTCAGCCCGATTGAAATACCCCGGTTACGCACGTACGATACCTCGATACCTCCCATGAACCAATTCATCTGAGAGAGCGCAATGACTGCCCAACTTGATCTCACACCCGACGCGACAAATGTTCTCACGCATGAATTTTTCGAAGCCCGCTGCCTGATCCTCGAGCTTGGTGCCGCTTTGGATCGAGTCGAGCGTGCCACCGACAATAAGGCAGCCCTGCAGGATAGTCGCCACAAGCAACTTCTTGAAGGCATCCGATTGCTGCTCGAATCCGGCACCGGCCGCGCCGAGAACATCCAGAACCTTTTCTCGCTCTGACACGCCACCCGACTCCTCTGTCTTTTCGACATCTTATACCTCCCCTTTATTCCCATGGAAATTATAGACCCGCATATTCACATGGTGTCGCGCACCACCGACGATTACGAACGCTTGGCGTTTGCCAAGGTCGTTGCTGTCTCCGAACCGGCTTTCTGGGCCGGCTTTGACCGCACCGGTGTCGACTCCTTCCGCGATTATTTTCGACAACTAACCGAGTTCGAGCCGGTGCGGGCCGCGAAATACGGCATCCAGCACTATTGCTGGATGTGCGTCAACGCCAAGGAAGCAGAAAACGTCGAACTGTCGCGGGAAGTAATGGCAATCATTCCGGAATTCCTCGACTGCCCGACCGTCCTGGGTATCGGCGAAATCGGTCTCAACAAAAACACCCCGAACGAACTGGTCATCTTTGAAGAACAGGTCCAGCTGGCGCTCGAGCATGACCAGATCATTCTGATCCATACGCCGCACCTCGAGGATAAGAAGAAAGGCACACTCATGATCATTGACGCGCTGCGCAATCAGGGCGTGGCACCCGGGCGCGTGTTGATCGATCACGTCGAGGAACACACGGTCAAAGCCGTGCTCGACAACGGGTTCTGGGGCGGCATGACGATCTATCCGATCAGCAAGTGCTCGCCCAAACGCGGCGTCGATATTCTCGAACGCTACGGGACCGAGCGGATCATGGTCAACTCCGCCGGCGACTGGGGACACTCGGATCCTATGAATACACATCGTACGTTGATGGAGTTCCTGCGCCGCGGCCACCCGAAAACCGAGGCCATTCGCGTCTTCCACGACAACCCCTGCCGCTTCTTCGGCCAATCGCCCAAGTGGAAGATCGCGCCGATCCTGGCCGACTGAGCCGATGCCCTCAGCACCAGTCCCGCCAGTTCCCGAGCGGGCCGTCAAGCCCGTCGAAACACCGCTTGCACGCCGCCAGCGATTCATCGACCATCAGCATCGTCAGATAGCCCTCGGCCGATGCCGGATCATTCGTGAACAACACGCCTTTGCTGATCTGGGTCTTACCCGTATCTGCCAGTTCAATCGGTGATCGTGATTGCATTCCCGCCGCGAATTCTGCTAACTCCGCGAATCCTGCCGCAGCAATGTCTCGACGATTGAGAATCAACCAGACACCGACACGCCCCGTACGCAGCCGCTTGTTCAGCTCGAGCGCCAGGCGCCCCATGGTGTAGCGCGGGTTGATCTCGATGATCGGTTTCAGTCGCACCTCGCCAGCGTGCCGATACACCAGCCCATCGATCCCAAGCGGCATCGGCACGCTCGCCTCCACGGTGCCTGCGATCTTCGCAAAAATATCATCGAACAACCGATGCAGCAGCCGCGGCGTATCGCGATATAGACCTCGAATGACATCGGTGTCCAAACCGTCGACAAAGCGGCCGATCACCGCTCCGCGATACTGGCCGCGGCCGTCGGTCAGGAGTCGTACGATGCCATGGGAGCTTACCGAACTGTCGGGGCGAAGGTCGGCGTGCACCGAGAAATCCAACAGACCATCGAGCCACGGCTCGACCACGACGGCGCCCTGTGCCGCGAGGATGCGCTTCAGCCAGCCGCGTTGATTGTCATCGAGTTCAGTGCCATGAACCCGAACCGCATTCTGACCCGACGCGCCATAGATCGCCTTGATCACCGCCACACCATAACCATCCGCCGCGATTGCTGCGATCTGCGCAATCACCGCATCGGCCGAGTCACATGCAACACCACAGACCTCGGGCGGACACAGCCAGTCATTGTCGCTCTGTGTCGCCAGCCAGTCACGCAGCAGCTTGGCGCTCCAGGCTTTCGAGAACAGCTCGACCGGCAGTTCGTCACCGATCGGCCGACGCTGCGCTTCCAACTGCGAAAGCAAAGGCGCCAGGCAGGCTCGGCTGTCCGGGCTCCAGCCCCACGGCCGCAGCGACCCGATGCTGCGCTTCGCGAGCTGCTCGCAACCTTCGACAAACTCCGGAATGTCACAGCCGACCGCCTGCATCGATGCGAGAAACTCCGTACCCGGGCGTTGCGGCACAATCACCACATCATCCTGCCTGGCCGCCAGCATCATCAGCGACGCCAAGTCCCCGGCGAGTTGTCGCACTGGCTTCGGCAGCTGCAATCCCGGCTTGCCGTACGCGATCTCCGCTTCGCACGCGGGGTTGAACAGGTAGACATCTGGCGTCCGTCCTTTCGAATGCGAATACACGCCGAGCTCTGAAATGAAGTCTTCCGGCAGCCCGGCACGTCGCCGGGCCTCGACCTGAAACCCGATGCCTTTTGCTCGGCTCGGAGTCAGCGGAAACCGGACGACGCGCCGGTACGCGTCCCAGTCGGATTCGTCCGCATCGTGCCAGCGCCGAAACCATTTCAGGCCGTGCCCGACGTGGCCGATCTCGTCGATGTGGATGCGCTCGAGGATCTTCGATGTGCCGTCGTCGCCGAGCTCATGGAACAGGTCGGCGTAGAAGCGCGAGTAGTCGAGGTTCGCCTGTTCGAAGGTGAGACTCATTTGCGACACGAACTCGAGCGGACTCCTCATTGGCGCCGTGCACTTCCAGAAAAAATCATTGACCGGGAAGGCACCGAATTCGAAGCCGAGCTGCTGCATCCGTTCGATGTACAATTCCGTGTGCACCTGCTCTTCGATGAGCGTCTGTGCCACGCCATGGCGGAATTCCTTCGGCGCGTCCGGAAACTTCAACAGGCACAACGCCATCAACTCGACGGCGAGCAGCTCGTGATTGGCAAAGAAGTGAATCGCCAGGGCGCGATCTTCGTCTTCGTGCAGCGTCGTCGGGTTGGGAAATCCTGCGCGCGCCTCGCTCTGCCAGCGATCGAGGCTGAGCGTTTCCGGGCGACCCGGCACGCGCGGCGCTGGCACTGCCGCACCCGGCACCTCGTCGCACAGGGTCTTGGGCCGGCGCAGCTTGGTTGCCAG
>DPYP01000200.1:827-4029 GCA_003545375.1 Lentisphaeria bacterium | reverse complement strand
TGCGGTGCGCTTCCCGCTACTGGGACGACGAGACCTGCCAGTTCTGTGGATGCGCGTCGAGATCGACATCCTCAGCGGTCGTGAGACATTTAACGACTGCATTTCGCGCCTGTGTCTGCGGCCGACGCCGTTTGACGCCGATGGGTAAGTCCGCTCAGGACACATTTCGAGGCTGAAGGCGATTTCATTGATATTCGGCTCCGGGATCGTCGAACATTGGCCTCGCGATGGCGTCAAAAGTATTTAGCCATGTTGCGATTTTCACACATGGCAAAAGCTCTGGGAAGAGGCGTATATTACCGGGTTCCGGATACCCAGGCCAAACACCTCAAACACCTTCCGGCATTGACCGACCATGCCCGACCTGATAACTAAGATCCTGCAACGTGGCGGTGAGGTCACGTGGATCATTTTCGCACTGGGCACGTTTGCCCTGATCATCGTCATCGCCCGCATCCTGCATTTTCACCGCGCACAGATCAACGTGCCGGAGTTCATGCGAGGTGTGATGAACGTGCTGCGCCGCGGCAACGTCCTGGAGGCGGTCAGCATATGTGACGAGACGCCGGGCCCGGTCGCCCACGTCCTGCGCGCAGCGATCCTGAACTGCGGCAAGGGTGAGGTGCGAATGCGTCAGGCCGTGCAGGACTCGAGTCTGGCGGAAGTCCCGCGGCTGGAGAAGTGGGTGCGCGGCCTGGCGGGCATTTCTGCGATCTCTATCCTGCTCGGGCTGCTCGGCACAGTGATCGGCATCATCCGTCTGTTCGAAGCAATGAGTAACGCCGGTACCTTCGTCGACGTGCCGAGTCTGGCCGGCGGTATATGGGCGGCGCTGATCAGCACGGCCACCGGTCTGGTTGTGGCTATCGGCGCCAACGCGTCATACAACTACTTCGTGGCTCGGATCGACAATATCGTGCTGGACATGGAGAAGGCGTCGGCGGAGATGATTCATTTCCTGATCGAGAATGATATCCGCATCGAGAACAACGGCGAGAGCGGCAACGGCAATGTTGCCAAGGTCGAGACGGAGGTTGCCGATGTTTAAGCGCCGCCTGAAACCGCAGAACGGTTTTCTGCTGGCGGCACCGGCTGTTCTGGATTTGATTTTTCTGCTGCAGATTTTCTTCTTGATCGGCGACAAGGTGGTAGTCCAGGAGGGCATCACCGTGAGTTTCCCGAACACCCAGGAGCAGGAAATCGAAACGGTCGCCGACAAGATGGTGATCTATTTCACCAAGGACGGCCAGCTATGGTTCAACGATCAGACGGTCGAGAACTGGGACGCGCTCAAGGCAAAGCTGATCGAGGTGTCGAAAGAGCGCGAGAGTAAGCCGGTCATCATCATCAGCGCCGACAAGGACACAACTTACAACGACATCGCTCGCATCATGTCAATCGCCAGCAAGTACGCCTCGAAAGTAATCGTGCCTACCGAAGTCAATAAGCAGTAGCGCGTCGGGAAACCGGTGTCTCCATATGGCAACCCACGAAAAGAAAACACAACGTCCCACTCATTATGCACGCGACTACATCGCTGCGGTCGTGGCAGTAGGGCTTTTTTACACTGTCATCTGCTTCGCCCTGCGCATTGAATCCGATGATGACCGTGCCAGTGAAGTGACGAGCAAGCGGGCCGACATCGTGTTCATCCCTACCAACGACAAAGAATTTGACCCGCGCAGACGCAGCAACGTCTGGCTGAAGAACCTGCTGGCTTGGCGCGACGTGCTCGATCCGAAACTGATGTTTATGCCCAACCAGGAATACGGCTTCAGCCGCATTCGCAACACCGATTTTCAGCGGCCATTCTCCTATTTCGACCGCCACAATATCAAAGTCGAGCCGGACGAACCGCGAGGCTTCCAGCCGACGAGCACTTCGCCGGCAGTAACCGCATTGCGCCTCGAACGTGAACGCGCCCGACGGCATTTGGCACCGACGGTTGACGATATTGCCGAGCCCGGCCCGATCCCTGACGACATCGTCTGGACTAATGCCGACAATCGCCCGGAGCCGCGACTGCCGTCACTGCAACTGCCGCCGGAGCTTGCTGACGAGACGTTCACAACCGCCGGTCCGACACACATTGTGGTGTTGCCGATGGGGCCGCTGTTTCCGGAGGCGGAGCGCTCACGCATGGGTGATTATCCGGAAGGTTTGAAGAGTTCCGGTCGACGCTTTACTGTCCTTCAAGCCGGTAGCTGTGGCGTCGAGGTACTCGATGACCTGGCGCTGGCACATATCCGACAGCTGTTCAACGACAAAGCCAACCGGCAGCGCATGCAGGAAACGGCGCCCGAGTGGCTTGAAGGCAAGGCACGGTTCGCCTGCCACTGGCGTTTTCTGCCGAACGTGACCGAGAACCCGGAACCCAAAGACCGCGAGGGCTGGCATGATCGCGATTGGAACTGATCATCTCTTTACATTCTTGACTGTACTCATCATGCTGGTTGCCAGCATCGCCTGCATCCGCCAGTGGTGGCAGGACAACACGCACGGGTGGAACATTTCCGAAGAGCTGCTCTGCCGCTGCCGGGAGTGCCGGCTGATCTTTATCGGCAAGCGCATCGAGAGCATGACCCGCTGCCCCTCCTGTCAGAGTCTGATCCGCATCCGCGATAAAAAATCCTCCAAGCGCATGAGATATTAATGGACAATATCCATGAGAAAATCATCATCCTCGATTTCGGCTCGCAGTACACCCAGCTGATCGCCCGCCGCATCCGCGAGCTGAATATTTACAGCCAGATCGTCAGTTACCGCCTGACCCCGTCTGAGATTCGCGCCATCAACCCCACCGGTATCATCCTGAGCGGTGGTCCGGCCAGTGTCTACGACGAGAACGCCCCCCACTGCAACCGCGGCATTTACGATCTGGACATTCCAATCCTGGGTATCTGCTACGGGCTGCAGCTCATCGCCCATCACCTGGGTGGCCGTGTCGTCCCCGGCACCCATCGGGAATATGGCCCCGCCACGCTGAACGTCGTCGAGCCGCAGCCGCTGTTCAACGACACCCCGGCCAAGCAACGCGTATGGATGAGCCACGGGGACAAGGTCCTCGAACTGCCGGATGGCTTCCAGCCTGTCGCAACCACCGCCAACAGTGAGTTTGCGGCTGTGGCCCACCCGACACGCATTTACGGCCTGCAGTTCCACCCGGAGGTGGTTCACACACCGAACGGCACCGACATCCTGT
>DPYP01000200.1:0-440 GCA_003545375.1 Lentisphaeria bacterium | reverse complement strand
CGCAGCGTCGGTGAGATCCGTGAACAGGTGGGTGACGGCAAGGTCATCCTGGGCCTGAGTGGCGGCGTTGATTCCTCGGTTACGGCAGCGTTGATTCACAAAGCGATTGGTCAACAGCTCAACTGCATCTTTGTCGACAACGGCGTGATTCGGGAAGGCGAGGTCCAAGCCGTACAAAAGCTGTTCGGCAGCGCTTTCCAGATAAATCTGGACTGCATCGCCGCGGCCGACCAATTTCTGGACAAGCTTGCCGGCGTCACCGACCCGGAGACCAAGCGCAAGATCATCGGCAAGGAGTTCATCACGGTGTTCGAGGAAGCGGCCCGCAAGTTCAGCAACGCCCGTTTCCTGGCCCAGGGCACGACCTATCCGGATGTCATCGAGAGCGTGCCGATCGACGACAACCCGAGCGCCATGATCAAGAGCCACCACAACGTCGG
>DPYP01000246.1:8984-14998 GCA_003545375.1 Lentisphaeria bacterium | reverse complement strand
CCGCGCGGCGTTTCTATCCTCTGCTATCACAACGTCTCGGAGACACGCATCCACGCCTTTCGCCTCTACATCCTGAGCCCGGAGAAGTTCGCCGGACAAATGCGCTGGCTGTGCAGTCACGGTTACCAAGCAGTTTCCATGGACCAGCTCCATGCGTACCTGACCCGTGGTGACCCATTGCCGGAGAAGCCTGTGATGATTACCTTCGACGATGCCTACGAGGATCTGACAACGCACGCCACCCCCCTCCTGGCGGAGTTGGGTCTGCATCACGTCCATTTCATCAATTCCGGCAAGCTCGGCCGCACTTCCGACTGGGTGGACAATGCGCCGAAACTGCCAATCATGAGTATCGAAGCAGCGGGGAACCTGCAGGAGAGGTTTGGTGACGTGGTCGATCTTCAGGCACATGGCAAAGACCATTTGTCCTTCGAAGACATTGATCGTGCCGCGACCCTGACGGAAGTCGAACACTGTTTCGAAGCATTGGCGCCGCTGAGTAATCGACCGATCAACTATCTGGCTTATCCGTACGGCGAGTATCGTGAGGAGACGCCGGATCTGATGCGACAACTCGGCATTCGATGTTCGTTTACGGTCGATCAGGGGCTGTGCCGGCCGGGGCAGGATTTGCAGTTGCTGCCGCGCGTCGAGGTATTTGGACACGATTTTCCGATCGACTTCCGCCTGAAAGTGAAGTACGGTTGGAGTCCGATCGCAACATCGAGAGCCTGGCTCAAGCGAAAGTACAAAAAGGCGGTGCGCGTGTTCTTCCGAATGTTCGGTGTGCATATCGACAACGAATGAGATCCGGAAGCGTGTTGTGTCGCCTCGAAAGCTGAGCCTGAAAACACTTTCGGGTGAAAAGGTTGAAATGAGTGTGAATCCGAAACTGGATGCCACGGTGGTGATCGCTTCGTATAACAGCGGTGACGTGCTGCTGTGGTGTCTGGAGAAGTTGTCCGACCAGTCGCATCCATATGAGCAGTTTGAGGTTGTTGTGGTGCTCGACGGTTCTACCGACGGCTCCAAAACAGCGCTGGACAAATTGTCGACACCGTTCACCCTCAAGGTTGTCGAGCAGGAGAATAGGGGAAAGCCCGCATCTATCAATCGCGGCGTTCTTTCCGCCGTTGGCAAGTACCTGGTTTTCATCGACGCCGACATCCTTGTCAATCGCCAGTTCGTCGCCAATCATCTGGCCTGGCACGACCGCGGCGACGTGGTCACCGGTCCGATTCCCCTGGCGGAAGCGGAGAGTCCGACCAGTTTTCTCACCGACGGTGTCAAGGAATGGGCCGATGAGCATTTCGCAGAGATGTCGAATCTGGCCGGTCCGATCACTGCGACCCAGATGTACGGCGGCAACTTTTCGGTGCTCCTGGAGGATTACAAACGGGTCGGCGGCTACCGCGAGGAGTTGACCCGATCCGACGACTACAATCTCGGCAAGAAGTTCATCGATGCCGGACTGAAAATCGTTTTCTGCCCGGACGCCATCGGCGCGCAGGTCTATGACAAAACAATTCCCGGGTGGTGTCGCGACTTCTATGTCGACGGTCGCTGCAACATGCTGATGGTTCAGCAGTTCCCCGAGATAAAGCGCGACGTCAGGCTGGGCCATTACTACCCTGTATCAGTGACCAAGCGTATTCTGCGGCGCCTGATCATCTATCGCACGCCGCTCGGTGATCTGATCGTGGGGGTGGCCCAGTTCGTTCTCGAACGAATGCGACGGATGGGCTCACGCTCTAAATTTCTGGCCGCCTGTAACGGCGTCATTGGCGATGCCCTCTACTTCCGTGGAGTCTATGAAGTGCTGGGCGATCGCCAGACGTTTCTCGACTTCGTAGCCGAGGATTCCGATGGAGCGGATTCTGAATAGCGGATTGGTCGGCGACCACCCTGGCCACTGCCGAATCGCAGCGCTTCGAAGTGGATGGCGAGAGAGAATGCTCAGCAGGTCCCAGGTAGTGAACGCGATGGTACGCGAACAAACCTGTATTTATTCACCGGCAAGCAACCGGGCGAGGCACGTAAAAAGTGCAGTATATTAGCACATGCATACGCTGATTCATGAACGTGTAGAGGCAGCTGTCCGCGGTGAGAATCCCTGTGTTATCTGCCGCATGTCCTCGGGCTGGGCTGTGCTGGGCGATCATCAGTTCCTGCCGGGATACTCCCTATTGCTGGCAGACCCTATTGTCGATGATCTCAATGACCTGCCTCACGAGGATCGACAGCAGTTTCTCATGGATATGGCGACGTTGGGCGATGCGGTGCTGGCGATTACCGATGCGTACCGAATCAATTATTCTATCCCCGGCAATGAAGATCCCGCGTTGCATGCGCATTTGCATCCCCGTTATGAATGGGAGCCGGCGGCCATGAAATCGGAATCCGTCTGGGCATACTCGTCGGAAGATCACGCCAGTCGAGCGTTCGACAAGGAACGGGACGAACCCTTGATGAGCGCCATGCGACAATATCTGACACAGCGTGGTTCGAGCACACCAACACTGATCTGGAATTGACCGGATGAACTGCGCCGCGCCGAGTCTCGCAGTTATGTTTCCGGTGCCCGGCCGCCTGTGTCACCGTTAGAGACGACATCGTACCGTTTCAAGGCAGTTCGTCCAGGTTTGACCGTCCTCGGACATTGCCATGGACTGGCGGAATCAAGGGGAGTGGGAACAGGAGTGTTGCGCTGGACTTTTATCGGCACCGGAGAAAATGCCGCCGTATCGACTCGACAATTACCTGCCCACAAGAGTGTCACTGGGCCCTACGGATAGGAAACTTCCGTATCGAAGTCGAGGCCGATATCGATCGACCCGGCGGAATGCGTAATGGCGCCGACACTGATGTAATCAAGGCCAAGGCCAGCCATTGACAGCACTCGATCCAGCGTGATGCCGCCGCTCGCTTCGAGCAGTGCCTGGAGGTTGATCTCGTTGCGCAGCGCCACGGCTACTGCCATTTCCTCGTTGGTCATGTTGTCGAGCAATATGAAGTCGGCCTTCGCGTTCAGCGCTGCCCGGACTTGATCCAGTGTATCGGCTTCGACTTCAATCTTGAGTCCGGGATAAAGCTCGCGGCAGTTGGCCACGGCCCGCGCAATGCCGCCTGGGGCGCCGAGGTCGGCGACCTGGCTGTGATTGTCCTTGATCATGATCATGTCGAACAAGCCGAACCGGTGATTCTCCCCGCCACCCGCAGTGACAGCGCATTTCTCGAGCGCCCGCAGACCGGGCGTGGTTTTTCGTGTGTCCAGCAGTCGCGTCGGCGAATCACCCAAGGCATCGACAAAGGCCGCGGTGGCGGTAGCAATGCCGCTGAGGCGCTGGATGAAGTTCAGGGCGGTCCGTTCACCAGTGAGCAGGGCCCGGCCCGGGCCGGACAGGACCGCCAGGGTGTCACCGGCATGGCAGTGGGCACCGTCACTGACTACGCTTTCGACCACGACTCGTGGATCGAGCTCCGTAAAAACCGTCTCGGCGACCGGCATGCCGGCCACCACGCAATCTTCGCGTGTCGTGATGTTGCCAGTTGTCTCCAGATCATCGGGAATTAGCGCCAGCGTCGTGGCATCACCGCCACCAACGTCCTCCGCCAGTGCCGATCGGACCAGGCTGCGCAGGACATGTGAAGGGAGACGACGTTTGTCAATCATTTTCCTGTTCCGTTGTCATATTGGTACCGCAGTGATGTAATATCAGTACGAGCAGGAGGATTGCGAGCGATTGCACCAGCACGATGATTGTCGGAGCCGTCGGCAGCCAGATCAGCAGGACGGCGCCGAGCCCCAGTGACAATGCGAGTAAATGGACCAGCAACACCGCCGTCGGCTGGTCGAAGCCCATGCGAATGAAGCGATGGGAAATATGATTGTGGTCGCCATAATAAATCGGTTTCCCGGCACGCAGACGAATAACGATGACGGCAAATGTATCGAAGATCGGCAGCGCCAGGATGAACGCCGGAATCAGCCAGGCCGCCACCGTGCTCGTGCTGTCACTGCGGTGGAAGATCGTCAGCGTCGCCAGGGCCGACAACAGGAAGCCGAGAAAATGGCTGCCCGCGTCACCCATGAAAATACTGGCCGGATACCTGTTGTAAATGTAGAAGCCCAATGCAGTGCCGGCGGTGACAGCGCCGAGACTGGCAACGTAATATTGCTGCTGCAGGGCGGCGGTCAGGCCGAACAGGCAGCTGGCGATCACCGCCAGGCCGGAGGCGAGTCCATCCATGTTGTCGAAGAAGTTGAAGGCGTTGATGATGAAAACGAACCACAGCACTGTCAGCAGCCACGATACCATCGGATACGTCGCAAACATGCTGACCCGTAATTCAGGCGCCAGGGCGACGATGCCACAGACAACGATCTGGCAGCCGAACTTCCGGAAGGGACCGAGTTGGTGTCGATCATCGATGATGCCCATGATACAAAGGAACACTGCGCCGCCGGCAAGGGTCGCGAGGCGGCTGAAGACATTGGGGATGCCCTGCATCTGTTGCGCCAATTCAGGATCGAGGTGTTCGACAGCCAGGTACGCCAGTGCCAGTCCCCCGAAAAGTGTAATCAACCAGCCCAGCATCATCGCCAGGCCGCCGAGCAGCGGAGTTTTTTCCCGGTGCTGCTTGTGATGTTCGCCGAGCGGGCAATCGAGGAAACCCGAGCGAAACGCCCAACGCCGGCACAGCGGCGTCAGTATCATCGTCACGCCGACGGCCGTCAGCAAGATGCCAATATAGATAACCCACCAACTCATAGTTGAACTTCGTTTGCAGTTTGGGATTTAGATGACGCGTTGTGACGGATACGAACGGCAACCCGTGTCTGACAGCGTCCCCGAAAATGCCTGCAGCGTGCGGCAGGCAAGGGTGGAATCTCATTGCAAAGGTGCAAAATACTTCTATTGTAGTGATTTGGCTAACCTGATCCTGCTCACTTTTGTGCTGCCAGAGACTCGGGACCCCTGTTACAGTTGCATGCTGTGCGGCTATGTCTACGACCAGGGTTCGGCGATCTGCCGCAGGATGTCATGCCCGAAACCGCTTTAAAAGCTTGATGACGACTGGTTGTGCCCGGAGTGTCACGTCGGCAAATCCCAGTTCGCGGCATTCGACGGCACCGGCGCTTGTTAATCCACAACACGCAATTCCAAATCCGATAACAGAGTCTGACCAGTGCCGGATCCCGTGAGAATTCGTAAAGTGGGCATGGGCGATAACGACGAGACCGTCGTAGCGTTGGAAACCAGTGAGATTCTTGCCAAACACACCAAGGTCACGGCCAAGGAGTTCGGGAGCACGATTCTCGATCGCCAGGTTGCCAGCGAAAAGTACACGGTCGGTCAGGAGATCGCCCGCGGTGGGATGGGGGCAATTCTGCGGGCCGAGGACTGTGACCTGCAGCGGACGACAGTCCTCAAAGCAATCCTGCCGGACAGCAAAACGGACCCGATCCTGTTCGATAATTTTATCGCCGAAGCCCGCCTGACCGCCGGACTCGAGCATCCCAACATCATCCCGGTTCATGAACTTGGGGTATTGCCCGACGATACCCCGTTCTTCTCGATGAAAATGGTCCGCGGCGATTCTCTGGGGCAGGTGCTGCAACGTCTTGCGGCCGGCGACCAGATCTACCTTGATGCCTACAGTCTGTACACGCTGCTAACTGTTTTTCGCAAGGTCTGCGACGCTATCGCCTTCGCTCATGCCAAGGGCATCATTCACCGTGATATAAAGCCGGACAACATCATGGTGGCGCATTTTGGCGAAGTGCTGGTGATGGACTGGGGCCTGGCACGTGTCACCCGTGCCAGCGGGGCGGACGGTGCCGAGTCGCCCAGTCTGTTCAGCAACGAGGACAGCGACCAGACACAGTTCGGCATCATCAAGGGAACCCCGTCGTATATGCCGCCGGAACTTGCCAAGGGCTTGACCGACGAGGTTGATCACCGCAGTGATATTTTTCTACTCGGCTCGACGCTCTACGCCATCGCCACGCT
>DPYP01000246.1:0-8601 GCA_003545375.1 Lentisphaeria bacterium | reverse complement strand
TTTTGTCGACCCCGCGATCCAGGCGCCGGAGCGTGAGATCCCGCAGGAACTCTGCAACATCATTTCCAAAGCAATGGCTTACGAGCGTGATGACCGTTACCAAAGCGTCGAGGAATTCGCTGCTGCAATCGACGATCTGCTGGCCGGCCACACCGCCTCTGTGCGTCGGTCATTTGCTGCCGGCGAAATGATCATGCGCGAAGGTGAGCAGGGGACCGAAGCTTACATGATCACGAGCGGTGAAGTGGAAGTGTTCAAAGAAATGCGCGGCCAATCCGTACGGCTCATGCGCCTTGTGGAAGGCGATACCGTCGGGGAGATGGCGGTGATTTCACCAGCACCGAGGTCGGCTTCTGTCCGGGCTATCACGGATACGGAAGTTTTCGTGATTACCGAACCACTCCTCCAGCGCGGCCTCGATAAGTTGCCGCCATGGATGGACAAGATCGTGACGGCCCTGTCCGACCGGCTGCGGACGGCCAACGCCAGCGTCCACCCGCTGATGCAAGGCGACTGCAGCTATCATGTACTGAATCAGTTGCGCTTACTCTATGCCAATTGCGGGACGCCGGCGGTCGATACGCTCAGCGAGAAGCGAACGCTGGCGCTGAACACCGAAAACACCATCGCCGAGATCAGTACGATGCTATGCATTACGCGTGATCCAGTCATTCGCGTTTTCGCCTGGCTGCTCAAGGCCGGTGTCCTTAAACCGCTTGGCAGCGATCGATGTTTCGTGCCTAATTTTCAGCTGCTCACCGACTTCACGGAGTATTGCAGAAAGCAAACCGGAACACCTACACTCTTTCCGGCAAACAAACACGCCACCACACTTTTTGCAACCAACGCGGAGTTGGTTGTTCGCCATGTTGCTCCGGGTGCCGCTGAATCCGACGAGGAAATGAAAACGATCGTTCAGTACACGCCACAGAAAATCATGGGCTGCGAATCTGAAGAAGGCATTACTGATTGCTTCGAAAAGCTGTACAACGAGTTGACCATGCCGGCCGGCCGGTGAAGAGAGGTTTTCAGGTGTCAGCGAGTGCACAACTGACAGTCTGATAAATTTGACAGCGGCACCGTCTTTTCTTTTTCACAGCTGAAACCTGATATCTGCGATTCCCACAATGAACAAATTTTACATAACGACCCCGATCTATTACGTCAACGACAAGCCGCATATCGGCCATGCCTACACGACTATCCTCGCCGATGTCCTGGCGCGGTATCATCGACTGCTTGGCGACGACACGTTTTTTCTGACCGGCACCGATGAGCACGGGCAGAAGGTCGACGACGCTGCCAGCGAGAAGGGCGTCACGGCGCAGGAGCATGCGGACAACACGGTCGTGCCCTTCCTCGAATTGTGGCGACGACTGAATATCACCAACGACGACTTCATCCGCACCACGGAAGACCGGCACAAGACGATCGTGCAGAAAATCCTGCAGGACCTGTACGATCGCGACGAGATCTATAAGGCCGATTACAAAGGTTCATACTGCACGCCGTGCGAGCGTTTCTTCACGGAGAAAGACCTGGTCGATGACAAGTGCCCGGAGTGCGAACGCGCCGTCGACAAAATAGTCGAGTCCAACTATTTCTTCCGCATGGGCAAGTATCAGGACTGGCTTGTCGAATACATCACCAGCAATCCCGATTTCATTCAGCCGGACTTCCGCGCCAACGAGACTCTTGGATTCCTGCGCAAACCGCTTGAGGACCTGTGCATTTCCCGGCCGAAATCACGGCTGACCTGGGGGATTGACCTGCCGTTTGACAACGACTACGTGTGCTACGTCTGGTTCGACGCGTTGGTCAACTACATCAGCGCCGTCGGTTACGGCAACGACGACGAGCAATGCAAGAAGTGGTGGCCGGTCGACTACCATTTGATCGGCAAAGATATTTTGACGACGCATACGGTGTATTGGCCGACCATGCTGAAAGCCATCGGGTTGCCGCTGCCGCGAACTGTTTTTGCGCACGGCTGGTGGCTTATCGGCAAAGACAAGATGGGCAAGTCCGTCGGGAACGCAGTTGATCCGATCACCATGTGCGACCAATTCGGAGTCGATGCGTTCCGCTATTTCGTCATGGCCGAGATGGTCCTTGGCAAGGACGCGACATTTTCCGATATTGGTTTCATCGAACGTTACAACAATGATTTGGCGGACGCGCTGGGCAACATGTTCAATCGTGTTGTCAAATTGATCCAACGTAACGCCGGCGGGGTTATCCCGGAGCCGGGCATGCTGGAAGAGATCGACACTGCGCTGCAGGCGACGGCACTTGCGGGAGTCGACACCATGGCGGCATGCATCAGCGACATGAAGATGGACCGTGGTCTCGAAGCAGTCATGGGGGTGGTGGTCGCCTGCAACCGCTATTTCGAGCAGACGACGCCATGGTTCCTGGCGCGCGACAACAATGCCGAACGCCTCGGTACGGTGCTGTACACCGCAGCCGAAGCTTTACAGATTGTCAGCGGCCTGCTCTATCCGGTAATGCCGGAAAAGATGAACGAGTTGCGCCGCGGCCTCGGTCTGGTAGACGATCAGCTAGTGCCCAATGTCGCCCAGTTGCGTGTCTGGGGACAATTGAGCCCGGGCACCAAGACACAGCAGATCAAGGCCCTCTTTCCGCGCATCGATATCAAGGCGTATCAGCAGGAAACTGCAACGGACGCCCCGGCAGTTTCGGAGGTGGTGGAGGTGGCGGAGAACGTTATCGAGTTCGACGACGTTGCCAAGGTAAAGTTGAAGACTGCGCGGATCACGGCAGCGGAACCGGTCGAAGGTGCAGATCGTGTGCTGCGGCTCGAAGTGGAACTTGGCAAGGAGACCCGACAGATCATTGCGGGGATAGCAAAATTCTATGAGCCGGAAGCACTCATCGGCAAGATGATCGTTGTCGTGAGCAACTTGGAGCCGCGCACGATTCGGGGTTTCGAATCCAACGGCATGTTGCTGGCCGCGAAGAAGAAGAAGAAGCTGACTCTGGTAACTCTCGACGACGACGACTTCCCCAGTGGCGCCGAAGTGAGTTGAGTGCCACGACCCGGTCTATTCGTGATTGACGGGGTATAAGGATGTTTTCATGGACGGCCGGTCGAACCGTCTGTTCTACAGAAGACAGAATGCAAAACGCAGAATCTGTCAGCACGCTTCGAGCTACAGCTCCTTGCCGACAAGTGCCAGCATGACGGTCTGTCGCCGGGCTTTGCCATACGCCGCCCATTTTTGGTCCAGCGTTTCGAGCAGGTGTTCGCGCTCATCTTGCCAGTCCCGTCGCCACTTCTTCAGATTACGGGAATCGAGCCGCTCGATGATTCCCTGTCTGCAGTCCGCATTCTTCTTTGGCCGGCGGCAGTGGGCGCAGTCATCCGGGTCTTCGATAACCAGCCACTCGCCGTCGAGCGTACTGTGGACCCTGGCATCCAATTCAGTGCTCTCGAGCAACTCGAGACGGGCCTGATGAAAGTGGATTTCGTCAAAGAGCCGTTCGGCACCGGATTGGGCTCGCGCCATTGCCCGGGCATGCCGTACGCGACGGCTTACAGCCGATTCGAGATTCCGCAACCTGATCCGTGAACCCCCTTCTGTTTCAACCCATTTGGGTGAGGACGGCACGATCTGGGCCTGAATTGATTTGCCCTTGTTCAATATCCGGGTCTGCTGGCCCTCACGTCCCTCCGTCGTGCTGCGCCGAACGACATGGAACTCTTGAAAGCGGCACGTTTTCGGGTCCCGGGCATACGCCTGAACTGCAGCCGCGACATGTCGCCGCTGCTCGCGCTTGCCGGCCAGTTCGCGAATGGCATCGCCGATCTCCTTGTCCAACTTTTTCAGCGCCTCGAGGTTGTCATCGATGTCGTCGATCACTGTGGACAACTCCCGGCGCATACGTCGACTACCCTTGCGGAAAGTCCGCGGCGGCATCGCTTCGACTGTCGCCGGCCCTTCCCGCGCAGGTCCAATCTGTTGCATGACGACCCATTTTGCCTGATCCAGGGTGAGTGTGTAAGATTTTTCGTAAAGTTCGAGAACTTTGGCGCGGGTCTGATCACGTTGCTTTACGCCCGCAGAGATCTCGTTTGCCAGGTCTTCCTGCTCCACGAAACCTCTTTCGGTAACCAGATCCTCTGGCCACAAAGCCCTAAGCGGCACCTTGGCCGTTGCATTCTGCCAGGAAACTTCGACGTTGTCTCGATCAAGCCGCCGCCCGCTGACAACGTCCCCGAAGACAAGGCGGTATCGGGTGGTTTCGTCAGCCAGGTCCAGAGTCGCCTGTGCCACCACAAACAACTCGTCCGCCGTGACCAGGGGTAAGGAAATGATCAGTGACAGCATCAGTCGGCGTAAGGTTCTCATTGTTTTGTCCCCTTCAGCATGGCCATGACAATGGTCTGCAGGTCGTCGAGTTTTTTCTGGCTGCTGTCGAGAGCATCCTGTCGATCCTGCATGCGTTGCCGGGCATCGCCGACTTGATCGGTTATCGCGGCAACGTCCGTCGCGAGCCGGGACATGACCTTGTCCCTGTCGGGGGCTGTGAGAATTTCACCCACACCGTAGACGATGTCCCTGGCGTGCTCACCGACCTGGTTCACGACAAAGCCGTGGGGCTTCTCACGCTCTGCGAGATCGATCAGTGCCGTTTGCTGATTGAGTTGCTTGAGTTCCGTCTCGAGACGTGTCAACGTCAGTTGTTGCCAGTTGAATTCACAACGCTCGCTGGCGATACGCTTGACCAGTTTCAGCAACACACTTTCGATATTCTGCAGGCGGCTGACGCGGCAGCGGACGATTCTGTGCCCGTGCTGGACGCTGACCCAGGAATCGTCGGCCGAGTTGGTCCGGGCGAGCAGCAGAGTACCCGCCGCGATTTCACCAACGATTCGGTCATCGACATACGTGCGGATTGTCCCGGTGGTTCTGAAGATCCGTGACAGTACATCATCGCCGGTTTCTGAAAAGTGCCCGAACCGGGTGCGCAAAAACTCGAGTCGCCAGGTTTCGATGGCGTGCTGTTGCCGCAATTGGCTGCGCTTCTCGTCAAGGTCCAGGAGACGTGTATTGAGCTCCTCGTTCTCCTCCTCGAGTTCCTTGACCATTCGGCGGAGTTTCTTGGAATCGCCCTTCCGTTGGATGGTGTATGTGACATTCAGTCGGTCCTGGCGAAACGGAATGCGACGGCGTTTCTCCGCCTCCAGCTGGCTGATCCGGACATTCTCCACGTGAACCCCGAAACCGTCGATTTTCTGTCGATCAATGACATCCGCAGGGCCCTCGAAGCTGCCCTGGATTGTTCGGGTTTCGACGGATGGAATGCGAAACTTGATAAAGCGGTCGAAACGGAGCTTGCCACGAGCTAATCTGCGGCTAAGCAATGCGGCGTTGGTGCGGGTTCGCTCGGCCGACAGGCGTTCGATCCCGACTTCATGGTCGGCGATGCGGCGGCTTGCGGCCAGTTCCCTCTCATGCAATGTCTCGAAATCCCGGCGGCGTGCCAGATATTTCTGGTTGTTGAAGGATATGACCAACCAGTCGGGCTGGGATCGACTGGGACCACCTTGCAGGAGCGTACCGCGCCGCAACTGGCGTACGACCCGGTCATTTCGGAGCAGATCGACGGAGGCAGCTGTGACAAGATAGGTCTCAGGTGTGACGGCCAGTAGAGTGCCCGCGATGAGGAACAGAAGTACAGCAATTCGCATGGTGCGCCCGATCAATAGTGGTAGCCGTTCGCATACTATGGTGCAATTCATCAGGTATGGCTATTTGTGCCGGATATTCGACTGTAGACAGGTAATATTGTCAGCATGCTCACCTTGGTGATCCGATCTATCGTAGTTGCTGCAGCTTTGCTGCACGGTTCGTGTGCGCGCCCGCCAACGGAAGACGCCTCTGCGGAAACGCGACGGGGCACGGAACTGCGCCGGCGTTTACACGCGGAGACATCGTCGATGCAGCATTTGGACTACCGCCAGGTCCGGGAAGCGTTGAAACACACAGATGAGGACCCAGCGAATCCGGACAATGTCATTCTGTTCTACAGCGGCTGGTCCGTACCCAAGTCGAGGTTCGGCGGTCATCCGGATCAGTGGAATCGTGAACATGTCTGGGCGAAAGGCCGTGGCCGCTTCGGCACCAAACCGGGCGCCGGCACCGATCTGCATCATATTCGTGCCACGGATGTCAGTGTCAATGCGCGTCGTGGTCACCTCGACTTCGATGACGGCGGCCAGCCATACACCGATCCCAACGGCCGGACTGCGTGCCGCGTCGATGCCGACAGCTGGTCGCCGCGACCCGCTGTACGCGGTGATGTCGCACGCATGTTGTTCTATATGGCAATTCGTTACGAGGGCGGCGGTCGGGAATTGGATCTGAAGTTGGTCGACAAGGTCAATCCGAAAGTCCTGCGGGCGGAACACGGCAAGTTGTCGACGCTCCTGCGCTGGCACGCCGAGGATCCACCGGATGACGCAGAGCGCAGGCGTCACGAACGGATTCATGAACGCCAAGGCAATCGCAATCCGTTCATCGATCATCCGGAATTCGCCGTGCAGATCTGGAATGAAGAAAAGTAGCGGAATGGGACACGGCAACACTGCCGCGCCGGCGATGCGGGTGCTTTCATGTGAATTCGATCGGCACCCTGGGGCTGTAGTAGAAAGAAACGAGAAAAATTCACCGGGTTTGCCGCTTGGCTGTTGGTACATATCTAGTATCTTGTCAGCTTGAAAAGCCAGCTTTTTGTCGTCATCCAGTGGGCCTGGTCATACCGTACCCGTTACCGCGGCGTGCGGCTGACCGTCAACAAGGAGCTGCGATCGGCCCGGACAACGAAAACCAACCCTGAACTGTAGAGTCATATGAGTTCTCATCTATCCGTTGCCCAGGTCGGGCTTGTTCACTTCATGGCGTTCCCATCTGCCCAGAAAGGGGAGGGCGATATTGTCGGCAGTATCGAAAAGATCGCCGCCGACGAGTTTTTCAATTTTCTCGAAATCACCACGATTCCACAGCAGGACCGTGCCGCCGTCAAGGCGATTGCGGAATCCGCACATCTGCAGCTTGGCTACGGTGCGCATCCACTGATTCTCGGTGGCAAACTCAACCTCAACGCTACGGACGACGCGGTGCGCGGTGCAGCGCTGGAGCGGTTGAAGGCCAGCATCGACGAAGCTGTCGAGCTCGGGGCGGTGGCCTGGACTTTTCTCTCCGGACCCTATGGTGACGCTGCAACCGAGGACGAAGCGCTCGATGCCTTGGTAGCGGCGACCGTGGAACTTTGTCAGTACGCTGGCGAACGTGGCCTGGCAGTGACCTGTGAGCAGTTCGATCGGGATATCGAGAAAAAGTGCCTGATCGGCCCCGCGGCAATCACCCGGACCCTGGCGGATCGAGTCAGTGGGCAGGTGGACAACTTCGGTATTTGCCTCGACCTGAGTCATCTGCCGATCCTGGGCGAGACAGCAGCAGAGACCGTGCCGCTACTGGGCGAGCACTTCAATCACGCCCACGCCGGCAACGCCTTCCTCAAGGACAAGGCCGATCCGATGTACGGCGATCAGCATCCGTATTTCGGATATCCCGGCGGCGAGAATGATGTGCCCGAGCTGGCGGACTACATTTCGGTGCTCTTGCGCACAGGATATTTCGACCGTGCCAGCGCTACCCGACTGCCAGTGTTCTCGTTCGAGGTGAAGCCCGGCCCGAATCACAACATCGATCTCGTGCTGGCCAATACGAAACGGGTATTTCTCGAAGCCTGGGCTAAGGTGTTCAAGTAACACTCCCGCCTTCGGGTCCCGATTGCCAAGATCGATCAGGAACTGAGATCACAACATCTGCAATACAGCACCCCTCCACCCGGAGTTTCTTATGCCTGAGAGTCACAACGTTCTGGAACAATTCGATCTTAATGGGCGCACGGCGCTGATTACCGGCGGTACGGGATGGCTGGGTACGGCGTTTTCAGCTGCCCTGGCGGAAGCCGGTGCTTCTGTTGTTATTGCCAGTCGCGACCGCGACCGTGGGCGTGCCGCTGCCGCAAAGCTGCCGGGTGATGCGACTCACTATGGTGTCGAGCTCGACCAGATGAACGGCGACAGTGTCGTTGCGGGGTTTGCCGAAGCAGTAGAAGTCGCCGGACAGGTCGACATCCTGATCAATAACGGCCTCGACGCGTGTCCGAAAGATCTCAAGGATGTCACCTTCGATGAGTTTGCCAGACACCAGCACAACAATGCGGGATACTTCGTGCTGGCTCGTGAACTGCGCAATCATGCCGTGGAACGCGGTGGCGGCGGGGCAGTGGTCAATATCGGTTCGATGTATGGCCAGGTTGCTTCGTATCCGGACGCTTACGAGGGAGTGAGCATTGCCAGTCCGGTCGCCTATCATTCACTCAAGGGCGGCACGATTCACATGACCCGTCACATGGCAGCTTACTGGGCAGAGGACAGTGTGCGCGTCAACTGCCTGAGCCCGGGACCTTTTCCCGGGGATGCCGTCAAATCTGAGATGGTGCAGCGACTGTCCACAAAATTGCCGATGAAACGTATGGGCAAACCGCACGAGCTAAAGGGTGCTT
>DPYP01000500.1:17219-19713 GCA_003545375.1 Lentisphaeria bacterium | reverse complement strand
CGTTCACCCAGCAAGGCCGGTGCGGGTATGGTCGCTTTGATTTCGCGGTCCGTGAGCTGCTTCACAAACTCGACCTCGGCAGCGATGAACCCAGCATGTTTCGGCGCCAACCGGTCGGTGACAATTGTCCATGGCCGGCCGTCGGCGGGATTGGTACTCAGTTCGAAGCCATGCGCCAGTTCGGCGATCACGCCAATGTAGGACTTACGCCGCCATTCGCCATCATTGACCACATCGAGACCGGCACGTTCCTGTAGCCGCACGATATAGGCGACGGCGGCGTCCATGGCGTCGGGGTCGACCGGTTCATCGGCGATCAGGTCGCGTACGAATGCAGAGCGCGGCATCGAACCGATGACCGATGCGGGAAAAAGCGTGTCGCTCATGTCCACTGTTCCTGTGCGAGATCAAGGTCCTGTTGCGTGTCGATCTCCATGTAGCCGCCGGGTGTATCGACATGCGCGAAATGAACACCAGCCTCGATCATGTCCTGGAAAAGATGGATCAGATAGGCCTTCTCGAAAACTGCTGCCTCACGAAACGACCGACCGGCATGGGCGTCCTTGCAACGTTGATAGTGCCTGCGCAGCTCGGCAGCCCCGGTGGCCGAGAACTTCGCCACGCCAATGTACTCGCCATGCGCTGCGTCCGGGTTGATGCCGCGGTGCACGCGCGTGACAGCGCCGTTCCCGACGATGACTTTTTCCGCGTCTTCCGGCGGATGCTCAGTCCGGAGTACGTAGCGGTCGAGCCAGGCAGTATCGACGACCACGGCAATGTCGTCGGTAACCGGCAGCAAGTTTTTGATGACATCAGCGGTGAACAGCACGTCCGAGTAGGTGCAGATGAACGGTTCGTCCATAAGATCCTCGGCATACATCAGGGACGCAAGGATGTTGTTGTTTTCCCAGTCGTCATTGTGCCGAAACGTAAACTGCGGATACGCCTCCCGCACGCAATCGATCTGATAGCCGCCGATGAAGCAGATATCGTCGATCCCGTTGTCGGCGAAGGCATCCAGCGTGCGGTCGAGAATGCGGCTTCCCCGTACTTCGGCGAAGCACTTCGGCGCGTTCGCGGTAGACGGCATCAACCTGCTACCGCGGCCGGCTCCGATGATGATTGCTCTCACAATAATTGTCCTCTATACCGTCATGTTAAAGACGCAGACATTATGGTAATAGCTGCAGCGGCAAATGCCATGCCTGCACATCGTTCTCCTGCCTAAATCCTACTTGATGACCCCGAAAAGGATTAAGGCGGGAGGACGGTGCGTGAGGATACATGGGTGACTGCCTCTTTCAGTCCGTCCTGTCCCAGACTTCACTGATCGCCACGCGTCGGTCTTCCTTGTGCGCTACGCGGGCTGCCTCGATGATGGCGATCGGCTCGAGCATCTCGGTGTAGGCCACGGGCGGTTCACCGGTGTCAACCATCTTCCGGAACATCTCGACGACGCGTCGTGTCCCGGTGTGAAACTCGGGGTCACCGATCGGCTCGCAATGGATCGCGCCCCGGTTGCTGTAGGCGCTCATGTGGAAGGAACAGGACCACTCGAAATAATCGTTACCCGGGCTGTATAGCAGGGCTTTACGGTTGTCCGGATAGTACAGGTGCATGCAGTCGAGCGGGGTTTCGCCCATGCTTTCGACAGCTTCGACGTCGCAGCCGAAGACGCCTTGTGCGGCGCAAATTGTGTGGATCACGGCGCTGATGGCGCCGCTGGCGCCCTTGACGAAAAGCACGCCGGCGTCACCGATCTCGGCAAACCGGTTCTTGAAATGCCGGCTCTCGTCGCAATGCGACAGGATTGATGCACTCATGACCGCAGTACCGTTGGCCTTTGCCAGGCGCACGATCTCGCGGGCGTCATCGAGCGTCGTGGCAAACGGCTTGTCGACAAAGGTCGGGATGCCTTTCTCGAGAAATGGCCGGGCTAGCTCCAAATGATCGCTGCCCTCGCCCGGGCTGCTGGAGTCGGCGAGATAGGCAGCATCAATATCGACTGTCAGTTCCTCCAGCGTTTCGCAGACCTGGGGACGGTTCAGGAAAACCTCGGCAAATTCATTGGGCCGGCCGGGATAGGTGCCGTACTGCAGGATCGGGTTGCCGACGTCATCCGCACCTTTTTCAAAGAGGCGATCGAAGATTTTGGCGATCGTAAAGCCGGGCACCCGCTCGATCTTCAGCCGGCCGTATTCATTGGATGCCTTGAAATGGTTGTGCACCCCGCAACGGGTCGGTGAGTCGTCGGTCTGCGTACCCAGCAACGGGATATCGCATTCCTCCATGAACACACCGTACCAATAGGCGTGGGTGTCACAACGGACAATGGCGAGGCGGGTAGGAGTTTGGGGCGGCATTTTGGAGTGGCTCATAGTTGAAAGTGAGTAGAAACGACCGACCAAGCTGAATTCGATACGGAAAGAATAGTTGCAGTACCTACAAAAACCACCTTCTCGCCAATCTCTTGCTCCTCCCAGCCGGGCCGAAA
>DPYP01000500.1:6530-16825 GCA_003545375.1 Lentisphaeria bacterium | reverse complement strand
ATTGCCCTATTCAACCCGTCCCTGATTGGGCCGCCCGATATGCGGGCTGAATCATTCCGGCCCGGCGCTTGCTCGCTCGATTATTTCAAGGGCCGCGTCCAAGCCACCCCTGGCAATTGGATCATTCGGGTCCGCTTTTACCGCGGCCTCGAAATGGTCAACGGCCTCCTCGACGTTCCCCTGCAGCAGCAATGTCTGCGCCAGGCTGAACAACGCCGCCACCGAGTTTGGCCTGAGTTCGACGGCCCTGCGAAAACAGGGTATCGCATCATCAAACTGGCGCTGCCCGCCGAGCAGCAGCCCAAGATTGTAATAGGCTTCAAAGTAGCCCGGATCGAGCCGCACAGCATCACGAAGATGAGGCAGCGCCTCGGCCGGCCGGCCCATCGCAATCAGCGTCCCCCCCAGGTGATTGTGTATAGTCGGATCATCGGGGTCGGACTTCAGGACTTCGGCGTATTGCTCAATGGCTTCTGCGAACCGCTGCTGTGCGAGCAGCGCGTTTGCCAGTGTCGCCCGCGTGTTGACGTCATGTGGCTGTCGCTCGAGAACGGAACGGCACAGCGCTTCTGCTTTGCCATGGTTCCCCAGCTCAAGCTGGACAGACGCCATGTTGCTCTGTGCGCTGGGGAAATTCGGGAGCGCTTTCAGGACCAGTTGCAGCTCCTGCTCCGCCTGGTCATAGGCGTTGGAGATTTCCGCAAGGAATCTGGCATGATTGTACAGCAGCCACACGTCCCCCGGATTCTCATCCCTCGCGGCACGGTACACGGCATCGAGTGATCGCAGCACGTCCTCGCTGTCCGGTAGCCTGAGCTTGTTCACTCTCGCAACAAAACTGCGCAAACGCCCGGTGTGACCCGACTGGTTGGTGAACGGCGGTTTTCTCAAGAATCCGCGGTGGATCGCATCTGCCGCCCGAAAGCGTTCCCACTGGGTCACCGCCAGGTACTGATCGCAGTCCACCTGTTGTAAAGGCGACGGTGCTGCCCCCACGTCATGTCCGCGATCTGCCAAAACTGAATGGACCTCTGACAAAATGGACCTGGCCAAAAGATAATTGCCGGTGAAGTTCAGATGGACATGTTCGTAAAAATACTCATCTCCCGGCATACCCTCGACGCTTTCTGCTGCGAATGCCTGCTCAACATCCACGAAGTACAGCCCGTCGCGCCCAACGTCGGATACGCTGCGAATGATCTCGTTGATTCGCGTGTCGGCGCGAAATCGCAACGTATCGAGGTCACGGGCAGCGGCGAAGTGGCTCCTGGCGGTTTCGCTGCTCTCCAATGCAGCCAGGCAGCGGCCAAGACGAAACCGCAGATCTGCATATTGCGCGTCTATCCCTGCCGCTTCCCGATATCGCGCCACAGCGCCTTCAATGTCGCCGCGCGATTCATCGGCAATCCCGAGTTGAAAAAGATGATCCCACTGCGCCTTCTCCGACTCCGTGATATCCGGGCGGTGCATCGAGGCAAACGGGGGGCTGTCCTGTAGATTCGTGCCGACGGTGCAGACCAGACAGGCGATCCCATTGCTGCGAGCAGTCGCCGCGATATCAGACAGATTGCGCCGGAAACGTTCATAGACCGTTTCGAGTGCCGGCGCACCTTCACGTACCTGCTGTTCCAGAAACATCGACATGCCCTGCCAATGCTCAGGGGCATTGTCGGTCGACGGGGTATTCAAGAGAGCGTCCAGCACTTGGCCGATCCGGGTTGTCTTGGCCAGAAGACCGGCACGGATCAACCAAAGGTCACTCGAGCTCGGCGTAAAAACCGTTCCGGCGCCGAACGGTCCGACAACTTCGTTGTTGCCCATGTAGACGACAAAGAGATCGGGGTCGAGCGCGACGCAGTCTTTGGCGATTTCACGCACGACATGAGAATTGATTGCCACCATGCCGGCATTGACGATTTCAAATTCGATATCCGGATATCGCGACCGCAGCAAGACCTCGAGGTAGCGACCAAATCCGAACGTAAAATCCGGTATTCCCTGAGCTGCAGAGCCCCCTAAAACAACGATTCGAAATGTCCCCTCCGGCTTGGGCGTCGCTACGGCAAACGGCACAGGTGTCCGGATCAGCGCCTCAGGGAAAAAACGCCGTCCAAACTGGTTGTTTTCGACATATACAGGCTGCCCATTCAGTTGGGTCTTGACAGCGAAGGCCGTCGGGTGGCCAACGCCTGCAAGCCTCAGGCCAAGCTCCAGCAATATCAGCAGAAACGCAGGGATCGCGGTCAATGCGATCAACCTGAACAACCATCGGCGTCGATGCTTTCGGATTGGAGTCTCTTGCGAGGTTTTTTCAGCATCCATACGGTAACATAGGGTCTGCACAGAGATTAGTTTGCGATTTATTCTTGAATATGGAAGGGATGCCCCCGGCAGCGCTACAGATTGCAAAGGCAACCGCGAACTAGTCGGTCTGCGAGTCGAATTTGAAGCAGTTTGATATCCCGCCATTGTCGGCTGGCGGCAATGGAAGAATGGCAGACATCCGGCCTACAAAGGGACCTGTTTATCGGCAGCGCCAACTTTTTGATGTCGGACATGTCGATCGAGGACGTGCGACATACCGACCCACCACCGCCATACAGCGACTATGGCGAAGGCTCAAGATTCTGGGCGTGGTCGCCGTAGAGGTTGCTGGGCGGTCGATCGCAAATGACAAGCGTGGAAGAGCATCGTCCGGCTTCAGTATCGCAACAACTCGGCGAGTGACACCACGTGGTCGTACGCCACCTCCTCGATCCCCTTTGGCCAGCGCAAGTGGGAGCAGTCAAACGAAGCCTCTCGCACCAGCACGCAACGGTAGCCGTGGGTAATTGCGGACTTCGCCGTCTGCCCCAGGCAGCCGCGGGTGTGCCCGCCGACCATCAGCAAAGTGCGGCGTCCCAAGCCGGATAGAATCTCGGCAAGGTTCGAGGACGGGAAAGCATCCATTTCCGTCTTGGCGATAACGCAGTCATCCGGCTGTACATCAAAACCGTCGTGCGGCCGGGGTTCATCGCCGACAATCGAGAAGTCGCCGATCGCTTTGCGTGACCAGTGTACGAACACGCGCGGAATCCCTCGTTGTCGAGCGAATTTGCTGACCGCTTCGGCTGCCGGCAGCATGACGTCAAAAAAATGGTCGACCGCCTGGTTCAGTTCGCCCAACGTAAACTGCTCTTCACGGTAGTCATCCAGAAGGTTCTGCTCTGTCCACGGCATTCGAGCCCGCGGTTGGATGTCGACACTGACGAAAACGGTGTCCCCGATGTCTAATTCCATTAGGCTGACCACCAGTACTCTGTCATCTCTTAGTTCTTCCCCCCGACTGTCGCCAGCCCGCATTCAATTGGTTCTCAGCTTGTTTGTTCCTGCCGTGACAATATACTTGGAGAAACCCTGAAACCACGACTCCAATGCAGGATTCATCGTGACCGATTCCAAGACACACAGCTTTGCGCCCTTCACCCCGGAGAACCTCGGTCGCGAGTGGAAAATCACTTTCGGCAACTGGGCCGTCGAGGATGGACGGCTGAAACACGTGCTGCCGCCGGGCCCGGACCCGACGGCATCGATGATGATCAGCGGCACGCAGGGCGAAACCGACGTGCTATCCCACCTGGGCGGCATCGTGTTTTCCTTTCCCGACGGCGGCGTCGAGACCGTCGAACTGCAGCTCGACATGTCCCTGCAACGGGCCGAGCCGGCATCGATCTCGCTTGACGATTGGGGTATCGAGTGGGGCCCCTACTACGCCATGAAACCCGTCCTCCTCGATACGCTCAATGCCGTGAAAGCTCATGAGTATGACGATGAGCCGTGGGGCGAGCTCGGCCCCGACACAACGCACAGGATAAATATCAACGGCAATGCGAATGCCATCGTCATCTCCGTGGATGGCCGTGAACGCTTTCGTGTCCGCCGCAGCGTTCCCCGGCCGTATCGCAAGATTGCGGTCGATACATTCGCGGGCGTGGTCATCTCGAATGTGAGCATCGAAACCAGCGGCGCCCAGCCCGCGCGTGTTCCGAAGAAAACCAGCCCGCAGCCACTACTGGCTGCCGTTGTCGATTTCGTCGACGACATGATCTACCAGCCGTTTACCGCCGAACTGATCGATCTGCTGATCGGGCGGCTCGGCGAGCTCGGCATCAGCCGCGTTTACTGGTTCAACAATCGACGCATCAGGATGGAGGCGGTTGGGCCCAACGCCGATCCGGAGCTCGACCGGAATCTGGATCTCTGCGATTTCGCCGCCCACATCCGGCCGGACGGCATGCGCGTCGTGCCGGCCACAGTGCGCAACTGCTACCCGTTTCTGCCCAAGGCGGTCGAGGCGGGGCACCGACGGGGCATGGAAGTCTATGCCGTCCACAAGTCGGTCGACCTCGGGTGGGATCCGCCGCATGGCGATCCGAGTGCATACATACTCGATCATTTCCGCCAGACCAACCGCGACACGGCACTGACTCACTGGCATCCGGATGCGGAGGTCAACGAGGATCCCGGCGGTCGGCCTGTGACCTCCATCTCTTTCTTCAAAGATAATGACGCAGACCATGGCATCCGTCCCGAGGACATCACGGTCTGGGTCAGCGACGACAATGAGTCATACCGTCCCGTGACCCCGCCGCCGCAGATCGCGCTCGGCACTGAATCGCGCCAGTTCTCCCGGCATTGGGAGGGTGGCCAGACCGAACCGCGGTCAGTCAGCACCATCACCATCGACGGTCTGGACATTCGCACCAGGTATTTCGCGGTCACGGTCAGCTGCAAGCGCGAATGCACCTTTCGCAACCTGATGCACCGCCTCTGCGAAGCCCGGGATGCGGACGGGCGGGCAATCTATACGTCGCGCAATATGCCGGAGCTCCCGATGGTAGGCGCTGAACCGTGGCAGGGCCAAGGCAGTTTCACCTTCAACGGACACACGACGATTCGCCAACCGAGCGGTTCAACCAACGACCGCGACTGGATCGACACGTATCAGGCGCTCGACGGTCTCGACCTGGGCCTGGCATTCATGCGCGGCCGGCCCGAGTATATCAGCAGCGGCGCGCCCAGTCCGGCACATCCCGCCACCATTCAGTTCTGGGATGACTGGATTACTGAAGCGCTCGACGCCGGCGTCGACGGTATCGACCTGCGCATTATCAATCACGGCAGAATCCTCGATTGGGCCAACTACGGATTCGGCCCGCATGAGCGGCGCGAGTTCGAAACCCGTTTCGGACACCCGCTGCGGCCGGATGCCGCGTGCCGCGAACAACACACCGGAATGCTCGGCGACATGTACACTGACTTTCTTCGGCACGCCGCCGGTCGCGTACACGCCGCTGGCGGAAAATTCCAGCATCACGTCAGCGTTCCCATGTTCGCTGCACCCGGCTGCCGCCCGATGCTGAACATCAAATGGGATTGGCACCGATGGATCGATGAGGGCATCGTCGACGCCATCACCCTGAAAAACATGGACCAATCCCCCGGCTATTTAGACGAGGCTATCGCACATGCCGATGCCTGCGGTGTCGAAACCATGCTGTGCCCATATCTCAACTGCGTTTTCAGCGCCTCGGATTCCTGGGCTGACCAACTGCGCGAAGTGATTCGCGGAGTCACTGCCCGCGGCATTCACGGTTTGATCCTCTATGAATCCGCTTCCTTCGTCCAGGCCGACGGGCAGGGTGACATCAAGTGCATGCTGCCCGGCATGAAAAACGTCCTGAGCGGTGCGTAGAGTGAACCGACGCATTCCAATCCTGGTCTATCATCATGTCTATCCCGATGGCGCCGATGAATTGGACGTCAACAAACCGGGAGAATGCTCCGGCGTGATTGCAGAGTCCGCATTTCGCCGGCAGATGCAGTACCTGGCCGACAACAAGATGGAAGTCGTCTCGACTTCGAGCGTCGTCGACTGGTTGATCGATGATGCGCCTTTACCTGAACATGCCGTCGTCCTGCACTTCGACAACGGCTGGCTCGACACGTTCACGGTAACCAAACCCGTTCTCGACACGTTCGGCTCCACCGGCACTTGCTTCGTTATCACCGACTCGGCCAACACAACATCCGAAGGCAAGCGCGCCGCCATCCGCACCAAAACCGAAGGCATCGTCGAGAAACCGTTTATGACCTGGGACCAAATCCGCGAACTCGTCTCGGCGGGTTGGGAGATCGGAGCCCACACCGCAAGCCACTGCCGGATGGCGGACAAGCACGAGGCCGAAGGCGACGAAGGCGTGCTCGACGAGGTTGACAGACCCAGCGCCGCCTTTCAGGAACAACTCGGCCGTCTGCCGCTGCACTTTGCCTACCCCAGCGGCTCACGCAACACACCCACCGATGAGCTGCTGCAGGACCACTACCGCTCGCTGCGACTGTGGCACTTCGAGGAACAGCCCGTCTGGAGCTTTACGGAAAACACCACCTCGCGGTTGGCGATTGACTGCCAGAACATCGATAACACCGTTACCTTCGCGGATTTCGAGCGACTGTTCGAAGAAGCTTTTACCAATGGATAGGAACACCATGCGTATGCGTATTGCCCAAGTAGCCTCCCTGCTGTTGTCGATCCTCGTATTGCAGGCACAAGCCGACGACCTCGTACTTGTCGACGACGGGCGTGCCGCCTGCACCATCGCCGTGCCGGATAAGGCGGACTCGTTCACCCTCATGGCGGCGTCCTGGCTTGCCGACTACGTGGAGCAAATCACCGGCGCCACGTTGAACATCGTCGAGGAAAGTGCCGCACCGGATGGCACCATCATCAGTGTCGGGCACACCCGGATGGCCGCAGCAGCCGGCGTCACCACCGATGACCTTACCTACGATGCCTGCCGCATGCGCGTTGCCGGCGACGTGCTGTATCTGATCGGCCGTGATTCCCCGGTCCGCAGTGGGGCGGTCGAGCCGACGGAGGAGCCGTGGCAGTATTTCCTCGAATGCGCGCCGCTTCGACCGCCGCTGCAAGCAGGGCCCAAGGGCACCTGCCGCGCCGTCGCCCGGTTCCTGGAATCACACTGCGGCGTGCAGTGGCTGGCGCCGGCGGAGAAAGGTACCCGGGTTCCGAAGACGACGCGACTGGCTGTGCCACGGGATCTGGATGATCTCGACGCGGCCGCCTTCGGTTTCTACATCGGCACCTTCTTCTACCGCAGTCAGCTCAAACGTCCCGCCCCTTACGCCAACAGCATTCGCAGCGGCATCCAGGGTCGACACTACGGCGGGCATTCCTACATATACTGGTTCAATGCGGACTTTGAGAAGAATCCCGAGTACTTCGCGGAGTTCAACGGCGAACGCACAAAAGTCGGCCACCATGTATGTCCATCGAACCCGGAAGTACGAAAAATTCTGTTGCGCGGGTTGCAGGCGGAGTTCGATGCCGGCTATGACTGGGTCGAGATGGGCCAGTCCGACGGCCACGTCCCATGTGAATGCGACGGTTGCCAGGCAATGGAGCCGGACTCTGGCCGGCGTATGCTGCTGCTGCACAAATGGATCTGTGACGAAGCAGCCAAATCACACCCTGATAAGACCATTCTGATGATCGCCTACGGTCCGACGCGCAAGCCCTATCCCGACATTCAGTTCGGCGACAACGTCGTCATCGAATTGACCGGCGGTCGCCCGGATCGGGTGGAAGTGTGGAAGGGCAACGGGCGCGGGATGATGATCTATCACTACTGGCTGGACGAAGCGCTGGGCATCGGTTTCGCACCGCGTATATCACCGGCAAACATGTCGGAGATCATTCGCTACTATCACGAGCAGGGCGTCATCGGCATCTTCGGCGCCGGCGGCGGCTTTGCCTGGGGACTGATGGGGCCCACCTACTACACGCTCGGCCAGTTGCTGCGCGATCCGACGCTGGACTACAAGCAGCTGACCCGGACATACTGCCTGGGACTCTACGGCGAAGCGGCAGATGAAATGCAGACTTTCTTCGACCTGCTCTACCAGCGAACGTATTGGCAACTCAATTTCAAGCACTCGCTGTCGCTGACTATGGCGGAGGCACTCAAGCAGCTGTACCCGCCGCCCGTCATCCACGGCCTCGAAGAACGGTTGCGCCGGGCCGAACAAGCCGCTGCCACCGAGCGAGAGAAACAATGGGTTCAATTGACACGGGACGAGTTCGATTACCTCAAGCACATGTCGACTATGCTGCATCTGTACGACGCGTACCTGATCAACAAGAGTCCGGCAATCTTTGCCGAGCTCGAGACCGCTGTCGATAGTTTTCAGGCCTGGCGCCGCCGCATCGTGATGCTCGAAGGCGATCGCATCACCAACTATTTCCCCGGCCACGGACACTTCGCCAAATTTCTCAGTACCGGCGCCAACTCCGGCTATTACTACCACGACTGGGGGCACCTGCGAAAGTCGACCGACTTCGACCGGCTCGACGAATCCGGCGTGGGATACCCGGGCAACTCGTCGGTCAGCCGGCCGATCACCCTGGACTTCGATGCGATCGGTGGCGGGCGCGAGTTCCGGCTGCGCCGGGCGACTGCACCTCCGGTGCTCGACGGCAAACACAGTACCGGCGAATGGGACACGCCCGTCACGACGTTCCAGAAAAAGGCCGCGACCCATGTCCGCGGCATGTATGACGATGAGAATCTGTACCTCACCTATACCTGCGAAGAACCCTACATCGACAAGATCGTAGCCCATGACTTTTATCGCGACGGCGACGTCAGCCTGTTCGACTGTGTCGAGTTCATGGTCTCGTCGGAAACCTCGGTTTACGCCACCCGCTATTACCACTTCCTGGTGGCCCCTGCCAAAGACGCAATCCTCGATTTACGGACCGGCTTCAAGGGTGGTCGCGATCAGGACGAAGCCTGGAATGCCGAGGGTTTCGCTTTCAGCTATCACATTGACAAAGTCAACAAACAGTGGACTGTAGAGTTGCGCATTCCACTCCAGGACATCAACGCCCCGATACCGAAACCGGGAGATGTGTGGATGGGCAACCTGGCCCGAGAACGCCGGGTACAAGGCACCGAGTTACAACTCTGGTCGCAGGGCGGCCGCGGCGGGTTCACAGATCCCAAAGCGTTCGGCCGATTCATATTCGAATAACCAAGGAAAACCCCAATGAACAAAATAAAAATCCTGCTCTTCGCGACGATCCTATGCATTGCGGAGTTCACAAAAGCGGCAGAGTTCCTGGTCACCGATTACGGCGCTGTCGCCGACGGCGCGACCGATTGCTCACCGGCTATTGCTGCCGCTATCGAAGCTGCAAGCGCGGCCGGCGGCGGAACGGTCGTGCTGCCCGCTGCCGACAAACCGTACGTGATCACGGACACCATTCATCTGCGGACCGACAATCTTCACCTCACCGCCGCCGGTGCCACTGTTTATCTGAAGGACGGTGCCTCGGCCGGTCGCACGACGCTCGAGAATATGCTGCACGTGGTCTGGATTCACGGGACACCCGAACGCCCCGTGGAGAATGTCCGGCTCGACGGATTGTCCATCGATGCGAATTACTGGGGGCAAACCGGCAATCTCGCGTCGTGGCAGGGCAGCAGAAAGGTGGCCGGCACCACACGGGGCGTCAGGATCGACCACGCGCGGCACATAAAGATCGACAACGTTGCCATCCGGCGCCCGTTTGTGGGTATGACATTCGGGCTGGGCTCTCATTATTGCCACGCCAGCAACATCACCGTCACAGAGTTCCATCACGATGCGTTCGGCGTAACCCCGGGCTACGTCACTGCCGGTGCATCGCATATCACCTACGAGCGTTGTACGGCCGCGGATTCCATGAACGGCGCCAAGGGCGGTTGGCCGGGCACGCGGATCAAAGGCTGGGAGATCGAGGAAGGCGCGCAGAACATCAAACTCATCGACTGCACGGTCCGCAATACCAGCGCGAACGGGTTTTACATACGGCCGCATTCAGCCCACACCAATTTTGCAACGAAGAATGTCGAGCTCATACGCTGTCGTGTCGAAAATGCCGGAGACTTGGCCTTCAACGTACAAAGCGCAACCGCTGATCAGCCGGTCAGCAACATCACGCTGATCGACTGTTCCACCGACACCGGCGACCTGGCGATGCAGATGAACGCAGACCAGGTACTTGTTCAGGGCGGGAATTTTGGGGATGTCTCGATCGGCTATTACCCGGACTACGACGATCCACATCACTTTCGCTTCGACCCCAACACCAAAGACGCCTTCCCGAGGTTACCGGCGAAAACTGTGCGCTTCGAGAATGTCACCGTTGCCGGCGATCTGCGGATCAACGCGACAGAAGGTCATGACGGGCACGC
>DPYP01000500.1:4928-6170 GCA_003545375.1 Lentisphaeria bacterium | reverse complement strand
CGGCGACCTCTACATAGTCGGATCAGCCGCACCGCCGACGATGACCGGCTGCCGCGTCACCGGCGAGATTAATGCGGTAACGACTGCGAATTATTTTCAAGCGCTCGAAGACACGCGCATACCGATTGAGCTGTCCAGCGGCACCATGTCCCTCTGTGCCGAGCCACCGATCGTCGACGGACAGCTCGAAGATGCATGCTGGCGCGAGGGACACCCGAATGACATTGTCAACCATTTCGAACGCCCGGTCCGGAGCAAGGGCGGGCATACTTTTGTCCGGATGTGCTACGATGACCGCGCCGTCTATGTCTCCTTCGATTGCCGCGAATCGAAAATGGACAAGCTGCGGACGACCGCGACGAGGCGCGACGCGGATCTCTGGGAGGATGATTGCATCGAGCTTTTCATCCATCGCGACCGTGATGCCCCGAATCATTTCCGACAATGGATGATCAACGCAGCAGGCGCAATCTATGACGGCGACAAGGCCACAGGCGAAGCCTGGACCAGTAATGTGACTGCCGCCGCCAAGCAATATGACGACCGGTATGTGATCGAGCTCAGCATTCCCTGGACCGATCTGGGCGGCGCACTGCGAGCCGGTGAACAGGTCCGTGCCAACTTCGTGCGAAACCGCACCACCGACGGCAATCGCTACATCTGGTCCTGGCAATACGACGGCATTGTGACCTTTGGCGATGTCTCAAAGATGGGAACCCTGGTGATCGCAGGAGAGTAACGGTGAAACTTCTGAAACCAATCGGGCCGGGCACGCGCGTAGAGATGAACGAACATGTCCTGGAGTTCGGCAAGAACATCCGGGAGTTCCGCAGCAGCAACGATATCCTCGAGGACTTCGATGCGCTGCGGGCTCGTTATGCTGCAGACGGGTATCTGCTGATTCGCGGATTTCATGATCGGCAGCCAGTCCTCGATGCGCGCCTGGAATTGCTCCGGGAACTGCAGGACCGTGGCATGCTGAAGCCGGGTACGCCGCTTGAAGACGGTGAGATCGCTGCCGGTGCCAAATCCACGATGTTTGAACATGAAGTCACCTATGACCGGCTGCCGGCTGTTCTCAATGTCGTCAACTCGGACAGGGTTATGAAATTCTTTTCCGAGTTCCTTCAGGGCCCGGCCATGACGTTCGACTTCAAGTGGCTCCGGGCGACGGGCCCCAGCGGTTTTGCGGGGCTGCATTATGATCGGGTGTACATGGGACGCGGGACACAGAATCTGCAC
>DPYP01000500.1:3840-4540 GCA_003545375.1 Lentisphaeria bacterium | reverse complement strand
GGCTCCCAGGATTTCGAGAAAGTCAAAGCGAGCTACGGCAAGATGGATGTTGATATCGACAAAGTGCAGGGCTCGTTCTCCGAGGACCCCTTTGAAGTGATGGAAAAGCACGGCGGCCAGTTCGCTTCAACCAATTTCCAGGCCGGCGACATCATCATATTCGGCATGTTCATGATGCACGGGTCCTTGAGTAACACAACCAGTCGATACCGCCTCAGCAGCGACACGCGCTATCAGCTCGCCAGTGAACCGGCCGATGACCGCTGGATCGGCGAGAATCCAAAGCAACATTACGGCTGGAAGACCGGTAAACTTGTCGATATGAATACGGCTCGCAACGAGTGGGGGGTATGAAGAAGATGAAGATTCCGGGAAAACTGATTAATTCTCTCATTAGTCTGGCAATTCTCCTTTTCGCCTTTGCCGACTCCGCAATCGCGGTGCAGTACTGGGTAGCACCCGACGGCGACGACACCGCGGCCGGCACATCGCGCGAAAGCGCCTGGGCATCACCGTCACGCGGGCAACCCAGCCGAGTCCAGGAGGGCTACGCAGCCGGCAACCTCGAATTGCCGGTGTATTCCACGCACGGCTTTCTGCCGACCGGCAATATCACGGTCGCCGGGGTCACCCGTGCGTACTCCGCAATTACGGAAAAAACATTTGTCCTGGAGCAGCCGTTTGACACGGCGGTGCCAGC
>DPYP01000500.1:0-3452 GCA_003545375.1 Lentisphaeria bacterium | reverse complement strand
GTGATTAACCTGGCCGGCGGCACCTATGTCAATCGACCATTGTGGTTCTGCAGCTCTGGCACGGCAGAGAGTCCAATCACCTATCGGTCGGCGGACGGTGAGCGCGCCTTGCTGGTTTCCGAGGTTTTCAGCATCGCTCCGATCCGGCGCCTCGGGTCCTGGCGCTTCGACAAGACCGAGCATTTCGTGCTCGAGAACATTTCCGTGCGTAACCAGGCCGAAGGCAATCACGGCGCCGGCGGTATCGAGCTGTACGGGGTTGCCAACCTGATTGTAGATGGTTGTGATGTCGACATCTCCGGCCGCGACATCAACGGCGATAACGACGGCATCAAGCTGTTCGGCGCGAACAACGTTGTTATCAGGAACTGCCGTGTCCGCAGTCGCATGGCAAACGGCATCATGGCGTGGCAGTCCAGCAAGATCGACATCCGGAACACTGCCGTATACGAGAGCTTCAACGGCATCCAGGCAGCCGGCAACCAGTTTCCGGCCCATCTAACCGTCGATCATTGCACGGTCTATGCAATCAACACATATGGCGCGATCAATGCCGAAAGTGAGGGAACCGTCACCGTCACCAACAGCATCATTACGCAGGTCCCGTCCACCGTGATCCCGGCGATGCGCGGCAACGGCTCCGGTGACTACAACAACATCTGGCACGTCGGGCTGAAGTACGGTAACGGATGGAACGGCAAGGAAACGGGCATTGGCGGGGCACACGATATTCAGACCGACCCGCAGTTTATCTCGCGCAACCCGTACAGCCCGTACTTCCTGCGAATTCCGCACAACTCAGCAGCCGCCAAGGCTGGTCAAGACGGCACCTATATCGGGGCGTTCCCACCGGTCGCACGACCGGCGCCGCCGAAGATAGTCGAATACAACGTGCAGGATTTCGGCGCTGTCGGGGACGGTGCGACGGACGATTTGCCGGCGATCAACGCAGCGCTGGCGAAGGCTAAGGACAACGGCGGCGGTAAGATCATTTTCCCGCCGACCAATAAATTCTATCTCATTTCGGATACCATCCATGTGCGCTCGGATTGGATCCATCTTTACGGTCCCGGCGCAACGATCAAACTGAAAAATGGCGCCGGTCGCATGGATGTAATCGCCGTCGGCATTCACGTTCCAGGAATTGGCCCCGGCCCCGTCAAGCCGGTCGTCGAACATATTAAAGTCGAGGGTTTTGTCGTCGACGGCAGCTATCGAACCCAGCCGCAGGCGCGCCGGGGAAACAATCCCCGCGGCTTGTGGTCCGGCCATGCGCACTTTGTCACGCTGAAGGATCTGCGGTTTGAAGATACGTTCTGCGGCATGACCTTCGGTCCGGGCAGTCGCGACTGCGAGGCGATCGGCCTCACCGTCACAGATTGGGACCACGATGCCTACGGCGCCTCCGGCCGTGGCGTCGATGGCGGATGCACCGACATTCGATTCATCAACTGCAGAGCGGTCAACGCATCCAACTGCGTCAAGGCCTGGGAGATAGAGGAAGGCGCCGCGCGGGTGTACCTCGAGGACTGCGAAATTACCAACCTTGGCGGCGCCGGCACCGGATATTATGTGCGCCATCACGCATACAAATGGCCGCTGCACGTCGACGACGTGACCTTTGTACGATGCACGGCCAACAACCTTTCAGGTAACGGCTTCATAGTGACCACGACGCCCGGCACCACAGTTCGTTCGGTAAAGCCGAATCTGCGCACCCGCAACGTGCGGCTCATCGACTGTCAGACCAACGCACCGGTGATCATTGCCTGTGGGGTCGAGGACGTGCTGGTCCAGGGCAGCAAGTTCGAGAACCTGGTGTCCATCGGCTTCGAGACCGACGCAGTCACCGAACGCGACGCCCGATTGCCGGTGCGTTCAGTGACGATCAAGGATTCCACAATTCAGCGCCTCAAGATCAATGCCCAGACCGGCAATGCGAACGCCGAGCTCGGAGCCAAGTATCACGCCGATTACGAGCCTCGCATCCGCCTTGAAAACGTTCACACATCCCAGCCGCCGGAGATCATCGGTACACCCGAAAACGTCACGGTAGTCGAGATAAAAAAAAAAGTGACGGACACAGCCGGAAATAATCTGCTCGAACTGGTCGTCGACAATCAGCCACGCAGTACAATTGTCGTCGCCGACGACGCCGATTGGTGGCAGCGCATGGCCGCCGGTTGGCTGCAGGAGTATGTCGACAAAGCAACCGGCGCCGAACTGCCGATCGTCAAAGAAAGTGACGCGCCGGAAGGCACGCTGATATCGGTCGGCCACACGAAGTTGGCGCAGGCCGCAGGCGTCACGACCGACGACTTGAAGTGGGATGGCTGTCACATCCTGGTGAAAGACAACGTGCTGTTCCTCATCGGCCGCGACAGCAAAGGCATCGGCCGTGAGGACCCATCGCCGGAGCAATTGAAAGACTGGTTCGGGGGCGATCCGTGGCGACCCGATCGAATCCACGCAAACGAGAAAGCAGATCGGGCCGGCGCCAACGGGACATGCAAGGCCGTCGTGACCTTCCTCGAAGACGTATGCGGGGTCCGCTGGTTCATGCCGATGAAGCAGGGAATCGTCGTACCGCAGACCGCTGACCTGAGCGTTGCCGGATCGTTTGAAAAGACGGTCACGCCGCCGTTTGCATACGCAGTCGGATCCTTTCTCTACGGCAGCCCGCGGCTGAATCCGGCCGCCTTCGCCAACAATTTCCGGTACGGCATCCGGCTCAAGACCTTCGGTGGCCACTCGTGGTATCACTGGGTGAATGCCGGGTACTTCAAAGAGCACCCAGAGTACTTTGCAATGCGCGACGGCAAGCGAACGGCAGAGGGCAACCATCTTTGCACGTCGAACCCCGAGGTGCAGAAGCTTCTGCTCGAAGGTATCCGCTCTGAATTCGACAACGGCTTCGACTGGGTGCAGCTCGGCCAAAGCGACGGCTGGGAACGCTGCGAGTGCGAAGCATGCGAAGCGATGGACAACTTCAAGCCGTGGGACAAAGACGTGCACGGTCCGGACTGGTACAAATGGCTGCACACAACAAACCGCAACAACCCCGTCGAACGCATCCATACCGTGCACAATTGGATCGCCGAGCAGTGCGCCATTTCGCATCCGGGCAAGACGGTCCACTACCTCGCCTACATCCCGACCCGTTGGCCGTCGAAGCAGATCGACAAATACAGTCCGAATATCGTCGCCGAGTTGTGCCACGACATTCCGGAAATGCTGGGCGCCTGGTCGGAGAAGGTGTCGGCGATGACCTCGTACAAGATCTGGTGGGATATGTCCTGGATATACGGGCACGCTCCGGATGCTACACCCAAGGAAGTGGCAGACGAAATTCGCAAGCTGCGGAACCATGGTGTGATCGGTTTTTTCAATGGCGGTGATGGGCACAACTGGGGGCTCAACGGCCCGGTGTACTATGTTCTGGGCCGATTGCT
>DPYP01000389.1:0-6732 GCA_003545375.1 Lentisphaeria bacterium | reverse complement strand
CCGACCATCCTGAGTCGCGTTCACGACGGCACAAAACCGCTGACATGGGATAAGCTGCAAACGATCACGCGGCTCAGCGATGACGGCGCGAAAACGTGGCGGCAACTCGAATCCGGCCCATTGACCGAGCCAATCGCCAACTATTTCCTGGATGAAGAAAACGGCATGCTGCTGCGTTACAATCGCCTGCCGCTGCCGGAAAGTGATCGCGAAAGTAAGAGCCAGGCCTACTACCAACAAATCTCCTCTGACGCCGGGACCACGTGGGGCCCGCGTCAGCCGCTGGATTTCGACGAGCGCGTGCTTTGTTATTATACGATCACAAGACTGCAAAACGGCCGGTTGCTATGGTTCACGACCGAGAATCGTCCGGAGCTGAGCACAGATCCCACACTTTATAACAGCGAACTTTTCTTTGTGGTGAAAACGTGGATCGGCGACTGGCGCCCGGACCTGAGCGGCATTGATTGGGAACCGGTCGCCACCTTGCGTGTCGAACCCAGAATGGGCCTCCAGGGCTTGGACGAGCCATCAGCATGTCAGCTTCGGGACGGGCGCATCTTCGCGTTGTTCCGCCAATGCGGCAGTCTCCCCAGCCAGGAGGAACTGGGGTTCCCGAACGTCAAGCTATACAGCGTCTCTGAAGACGAAGGCCGAACTTGGAGCGAGCCAGAGCCGCTTACCTATCAGGACGGCAAGTACGTCAATACGTCCGTCAGTTTCTCATCGGCGTTCTGCTCTGCGAAGAACGGCCGGGTCTATGTCATCCTGAACATTCTCAATCGGCCTTTTGAAGGTTGTAATCCCCGCAGCACGCTGCATATCGCCGAGGTCGACACTGAAAATTTATCTGTCAAGCGGGATACGATTACCATAATCGACGAGTTACAGGGTGAGCACGACTACCACACCGGCTATTCCAACTGGGAGATGCTGGAAGATCGTGATACAAGGAATATGCTTCTGTTTATGAAACTGGAAAACGGACCAGTCTACGACGGCTACGACTGGAACTTGTACCGATATGAGATCGAGTTGCCGGAGTGACGATTTCACTTTTACACTTTCGGCTCGGCCCACAGGTGATGTTGTATCCGCGGTTTCTCGCTGCTTTGCGTGGCGATATTCGGGGCCATAGAACTGCTGACCCCGGAGATTCGCATGGACATCTACTTCCTACTATTGACGGCCCCGAACGGCAGCGATATGGTAGTCGAAAAAAGGACACACGGGAATGAATATTCTGGTACTTGGCGGCACCCAGTTCGTGGGCCTGCGCCTGGTGAAACTGCTGATCGAGAAATCGCACCGGGTCACTGTGCTCAACCGCGGCCTGTCCCGGGCATCGTTACCCGACGGCGTGGCGCAACTGATTGCTGACCGCAGCCAACCGGCCGCCGTCCGGGCCGCATTGAGCGGCAAGACGTTTGACGCCGTCATCGACACCTTCGCCTTCAAGCCGGAAGAAGTTCAGCCCGTGCTCGATGGATTGGCCGGTGCATTTGCGCAGTACATCCTCTGCGGCTCCACCGGCTACTACATGCCCACGGACGTGACCCCGATCGACGAAGAACAACCGGTTTATGACGAAGCCGACAAGATCCAGAGCGAACAGTTGTTACTGAACAGCGCTGCGGACGGCGGTTTTACAGCGACCGTGATCCGGCCGCCGGTCGTCTACGGACCGTGCAACCCTATCACCAACCGCGAATCCAGTCTCTTTGCCCAGATCACCCACGAGCGGCCCGTGGTGCTGACCGGCACCGGCGCTTCGCTGCTCCACCCGATCCACGTCGACGATCTCGCCGCCGCCTTCGAACGGGCTGCGGGCAACGATGCTGCTGCCGGCCGGATCTATAATGTCGCCGCCCGCTATGCCAGTTCGCAAAAGGTGCTGGTCAGCACCATCGCCGCCGTCATGGGCATGCCGTTACAGCTGATCCTGACGGGGAACTGCCCGGTCGAAGACCGTTTTCTCGAGTCCCGTGACCTGTTCCCGTTTGGGCACGACAGTACCATCACCTACAACAGCGAGAAGATCCGTTACGGCCTCGGCTGGCAGCCGCAGTATTCCCTTCGTGACGGGCTGGCGATGACTTATCAATGGTGGTTGGACGAGGGGCTGGACAAGGTCGAGCCGAACTTCGAGCCGCAGGACGAACTGATCAACCACGCGACCTCTCTGGGTGCCGTGATTAGCTGACACTCTTGATTAGATCAGGGCGAAAGATTAGGGTTGAGGGATTCGTGACCCTAATCTATCCCCTAATCTTTCACCTTAATCTCGAGCACCAGAACCTGAACTGTGTCACCCGGCATTAGTCCCGACACCCGACACCCTAACAACCCACGAGACATACCATGTTCAGCAAGTTCACCGTTTTCACGCCGATTTTCGTGGCCCTCGTACTTGTCACCCACATTTCCCGCGGCCAGGCCGGGGCGGACATGGCCGGCGCCGAGGCCAAAGCAGAAGGCTGGAAACTACAGTTCTCAGATGATTTCAGCCGCACCGAGCTCGGCGAAAACTGGAACGACGTCCGCGGCAACTGGACGATCAAGAATCGCATGCTCACCGCCGACAGCTCCGCCCACATCGTCTCGAACTGGCGGTTCACCGGTGATGTGCGTCTCGAGTACGAAGCCATCACCGATTCGGAGAACCCCTGTGATCTGAGCGGTGTCTTGAGCGCACAATTTGGCAAGGAATCGAGCGGCTATTATTTCGGGCTTGGCGGGCAGAACAACAAGGAATCGTTCCTGATCGCGCGAGCTGCAGTCGTCAAACGCGCCAATACTCGTATTGTGCCGGGCAAACGTTACCAGGTGGTCTGCCAACGTGAGGGAAAGAACATCACCTTCACCGTTGACGGCAAGGTGATCATTTCATACGTTCACGACAAGCCGATCGACAAGCCCGGCTTCGATCGGGTCGGCATGTCGGTCTATGCACCGGGTCGATTCGACAATGTGCGCATCTTTACGAAGAACGACGGGAAAGCAATCCCGCCCTCAAGGTCGGAACAAGCGGTGCAATCCTACGAAGTCACCGGCTTCGAAATCGAAGATCCATTGTTCGAAGAACTTTTCAGCGACGCGCCCGCGCAGGACATCTTCCCCACGTATGGAACGATATACGGCATCGGACGGGGCGGGGCGGCGATTGACTACGCGGAACGCACGCAGCGTAAGTACAGGGCAACAGCCAAACGCTTCGGCATGCGTTTTGTAGTGGATGAGACGTTGGACGAGGCCGCGAAGTACAATCTCGTTGTCTACGGCAATATGAGTGATCCGGAATTTGCCAGGCGCGGCATCCGCACCCAGAGCCGCGTTATCGAACCGCCGAACGGGCTGCCCCTCATCTCGCTTCCGGATGATTCCCTGCCTTATGTGTACGGCACCCGCGGCTGGTTCTTCGACCCGCGATTCCTAGATTATATGGCCAGTGAAATCGAACAGCGGGCGAAGGACGGCGAGCAATGGGGCATCCCGCAATTCGACGAAATATTTAGCTACTACGCCATCAAGCCGGTCCCCAAAGACAAGTGGTACAAGGAAGTTCATGAAGCAGAGAAGGAGATTCGTGAACAGTACGGCTTCGGTAAATTCGGCATGCCCGAAACCCACCAGGACGGCGACCCGTTCCGGCGGATCGCGCACCGCAGGTGGGCGTCCGACAAACTGACGGAAGCCTTCGCCAAAGCGTACAAGGCGGCGAAAGCCGTCAACCCCGATATGAAACTCCTCGGTCCGACGCACGGCAGCAATGCAACGTCCGCAGACATGGAGGCCTGGGCTCCGTACTTCGATATTCTCGGCGGCCAGGTCTCCGGCGGCAGTTCCCCGGCTCTGCTGGATTGGGTGCGCCCGGGCTGCAATACCAAGCTCTATGCCGATCTGACGGGCAAACCGATCTGGATGATGGTTCACCTGTCCAAGGACCACGCGAAAGTGACGGATCCTGAATTCATCCGGGAGATGTACAGCCAGGTTTTTCGCAGCGGCGGGCAGGGGCTGTGGTTGATGAACACAGAATTCTTCGAGCGCGAGCTCGAGGATGCGCGCTTTGCCGAACCAGCCAAGTGGCGAGCCGTTCTCGAGCTCTCGCAAATGATCAGCAAGATGAAACTGCCGAAACTGCCTGAGCCGGACTGTGCCATCCTGTATGCATCGGACAGCACAAACACGACTCTCTATGGCGGCTTTTCCTACCACAATCATCAGGACGTCAATGCGTATGCAGTCGTTGGTCCCTGCCTGCGAAGCTGGCCGCAATTCGTCACTGACCGGCAGATCGACCGCGGCGACCGCGATCTCGGCGACTACAAAATTCTGTATATCCCATACGCCCCCTATCAGCGGGCCGAAGTGCTCGAGAAGGTCAAATCGTATGTCCGCGGTGGTGGCACTGTGGTGTGCACGGATTCCGACGCGTTCACGTGGAACATCAACGGCGAGAAGTTCGGCGCCCAATGGGATGAACTGACCGGTGTCCGCAAAACCGGCACGCGCGATGGCGCCGCTATCATGACAACCGTTACGCCCAACTCTCTCAACGCTGTGCCCCTCGAACTGGGCGCCCTCGCATCGGGAAGCCAGATCGAACTGTTGAACGAAAAGGTAATTGCCATCGCAGTCTTTGATGACGGCTCGCCTGCCATTACGCTGCACAACTATGGAAAGGGTAAAGTCATCTACTTCGCTGCCGATCCATTTTACGTCGTTGGCGACGGCAAGGCGCGACGTTCCACCGTCGCACAGGGGGCGCCGATCGTGCAATTCATCGAGGCGATCCAGAAGGTTGCCGGTGTGAAAATGGGGCACGACATCTGGCGATTCACGTTGCCGCCATTTAACACAGATGTGTACCAGAAAGAAACAGACAAGTGCCTGACCAACAACTACATCTATGATGCAAACGACCCCCTGCTCGAACCGGATAATGTGGAATCCGGCGGCACCTATACATACAGCCGTGCTCCCTCGACATTTACGGACACAGGCAAAACCGGTGAGGCGATTCCTTTTGCGAGCGGCCACCTGACCAACCGCCTGGCGGCTTTCGAAACCCGTAATCGCCGCGGTTCCAGGCCCCGAGATCCCAAAGAACTGGACAAAATAACTGCGCAATGGATCGTCGGCTGGGACGACCCCGCGCCCATCACGATTACGTTCGACCTGAAATCAGATCAGCCGCTATCCTTTTGTCGATTGGTCTACTCCGGCACGATGCCGATGCTTGCGGTGAAAGGGAGCAAAGACGGGAACGAGTGGCTGCCGCTCGCCAAATCGCCGGAGCAGGTCGCCGGTGAAGATGTGAAAGATGTCCGGCTCACCTTGAACAAGGCTGGGGGAAAGCCCGGTGAATATCGCCATGTGCTGTTCGATTTCGCCGCGCGCAAGGCCGGGGATACCTTTGAGTTGTGTGAAATAGAGATCTGGGGAGCGCCTGCAGGTGCGCCCGCTCCATGACGCTGAGACCAAACCTGATCCTCACGGAGGTTTTCTCTTGCAGGGATGACAAAATATTGCTATTATGTGGGATGTAACTTGTTGGGAATTAAAGGAAAAAAGCCTGTGAACATAAATAAACGTACTGTCTCCAATCTCCAGGCTGCGATCAAGGAAAAACACGACGCCAGGTTCACACTGATCGAATTGCTGGTAGTCATCGCGATCATTGCCATTCTAGCGTCAATGCTCCTGCCAGCCCTGTCGCAAGCCAAGGAAAAGGCCAAGCAGATCATTTGCACGGGCAACCTGAAGCAGCTGGGACTTGGCTTCTTTTACTATGCAGATGATTACGGCGTTCTGCCGGCCACGAACCTGGGGCAGCCTTGGAATAAGGGAGATAAATGGATCAATCAGATGGTCTTCGGCGGGTCTGTGAATTGGCCAGCGGGCAATTCCAGTGCCGGTTATGCGGCGAACTCGGAATCGAACTGGGGAGACCGCGGCGATATCGACCTGGTGAATAATACCTGGCAGAAGTATGGCATTGCTACCGAAGGCATATTTCGTTGTCCTTCTCTGGATGCGCCCGGAGCGGGGACCTGGAATTGGGTCGCCGGTGCGGGCTACGGAGTCAATCAGTCGCATGTGATGAAGATGGGCCAAGGTACTCCGCCGGGGCCAAACATACCGCCGAACTACGTGAGCTTCTCTCGAATGAGCCGGCCATCCGAGATTTGGCTGGTTGGCGACTCACAGACGAACACCACCAGGATGTTACAAGTCGGCGGAGGGACTGCTAACACGTACTGGCACCGAGCGGATGACTGGGTGAATTGTCCGGACGGCGTGTGGCCATGTGACACCTGGACCACCGGTACGACAAGCAACGGCGAGGCCGCTGCCCGTCATACTCGAGACGGCATTGACGAGTATTCGGGCTTCTGCAACGTGATTTTCGGCGATGGCCATGCCGAATCCTGGCGGTACGCCGCCCTCGTCGCCAACGAGAATAACATCTTCGCTCACGCCGGGATCCCGGACCGCTTCAGCAGCGTCAACGACGACTATTGATGGCAGGTCCCCGTCCTGAATGAGTGACGTACGAACCCTGTCGGACAGGTTGCTTAGCCCCGGTTACTGTCGAGCCTACGCGCGATTTCATCGATCAGTCCTGTTTGTCCGGCAACTCGATCTCGTACCGACATGAATTCCAACTGAGCCTGAAACCTGTCCGGCCTCATTCCTCGAGGTACGGATGAACCTGCAGGTAGTTAA
>DPYP01000100.1:0-5462 GCA_003545375.1 Lentisphaeria bacterium | reverse complement strand
GTGTCGCCGTTGTAGATGATACCACCGACGCGCACCGCCTCGGCTGCGGCGTTCGACCACAACCGCTCGAGCTGAACGTTCTGCCAGACGCACTTGCCATCCTCCCGCCCGGTTGCGCCGGCAGTGATGCAAATGGTCTCGCCGCCATACGTCAGTACAAGCTCACTCTCCACACTGGCACAGTCCTCAACTGGGGCGCCACGCATGTGATCAGGCTGCGCAAAATTCAGGATTTTCTCAAACTCGAGCTTTTCGCGGGTAATCCGCGTCGTGGCCGACCAAGGATGTTTTCCGAGTTTTTTGGAAGGCCGCGCGACTTTTTTCAAGCCAAGCGTTTCGGGCACGCCCCTGGCATCCGCGATACAGGCAAGTACACGGCGCGGCGATCCGTCGCGCTCGTAGTGGCCAAGGGGCTGCCAGGCAGCACAGCGATGGTCGACCGCCAGGCTGTCGGCGGACTGCGGCGGCAGCGGTAACGAGACGACACCCGCAGTGGCGGGAGGCCCAACGCGTCGGAGCCGTAGTCGATCGAGGTGTAACGCCATTCGGGAAATCCCCGGGTCGGGTTGATTGCTACCGCGCATACCATAGTAGCCACGGCATAGTTTCCAACGTGAGGGTCTCTCAAGACCGCTACTTGTAGATCCCGTCATTCTACAGCGCGGGAAAGGCTGCAGCGAAAAAAGGATACGGTTGTGCTGGCGCCTGCTTCCCGCAGGATCCGCGGATGACCGTCTGGCCGTCTACGATTCATCGCAAGTGCTCGACAACCTCGTTCCGGTCATGAATTTCCGGAACCAGTACCAGCACATTAACGATCTCGAGATCCTGAGAAACAACACGCACCAACGACCAGTACGAGCGCGTATAGAACGCGTCTCATGGGCATGCTCAGCTGCGGTTCGCGCTCAGCCATTGAGCCAGTCGACAAATTTGGCCTTCGGCATGGCGCCGACGGTTGTGCGTACCTTGTTGCCGTTCTCGAACAGGACGAAGGTCGGCACCATGGTCGCCTCATGCTTCAGGGCAAGTTCCTGCTCTTTGCCGGCATCGACCTTGACGATTTTGACACTGTCATCCGACGCGGCGATCTCTTCTAGGACCGGCGCCATTTGCTTACACGGCGGGCACCAGTCGGTATAAAAATCGACGAGTACACGGCCGTCGTGTTGAAGCACCTCGGTATCGAAGTTCGCCGCTGAGAGTTCCTGGATATCAGCCAATGTCTGCCTCCCGGTTTAGCCTGGATGGTTGTTGATACAGCAGCATAGACGAACAGCGCCCGCGTTTCAAGTGCGCCCGATGAATCGAGCTGTCATCTCATTGCCGCAGCCCGCCTGCCCTGCCTCATTATCAGTAAAAACCGAGGGTGCCTTCAACGCCCCAGTCGCGGGCGGCGTCAAAACCATGCTGCAACGATAGCAATTATGGTGTAGCAGGTTCCTACGCATTGCAACGATAGTCAGGCATGTTAATATTTGACCGTCGTGCTCCCGCTCCCAACTGGATAAGGTACAAAATGAAACGAGTCAGCTGCCTGTTCCTGCCGCTTGCATGCCTGATCATGCTCTGCTCGTGCTGGAAAAAGAGTGGGGGCACCGCGCCTGCCACGGATCCGACGCCGCGCCGGTTCGAATTGATCAGCGAGAAATCAGGCAAGGCCTATGGCCCCTTCGATCTCGAGGATGGCGCCGAAATCCAACTCGACAAGTTTTCGTTTACCCTCAAGCAGGCAGACGATAGTGGTTTTGAGGACGACACAACCACCAACCTGGACTCACCCGAGGCGTTAAAACTGAAGCAGGCACTGCTTGGCACATGGGTGACCGACAGCGATGCACTGGTGGCGTCGGCAATCGAAAAAGGGCACAATCCAGAGTTCGCCGGGAAATGGGATTACCAGAAATTTCGCACATTCACTGGGGACAAGATCATCGTCAATCTCGATGCCAATCAAATGGAACTGGATTACGAAGTGACCGCGATCGACGGAAATACACTGACGCTGGCGCAGTCGTGGAGCCACTGGCAACGGCCACAGACCGAAGCGTTCACAGTCTTGTCGGACGAGCAGCTGCTGATCGAAAAGTACAATCTGCCGCTACGCCGCATCACCTCACAGGAAAGGGCATTGCTTGATCAGTTACAAAAGCCCGATTCGGTAGTCGCGGCCGTCGACGGTGGCGAGAAATTGTTTGACCTGAACACAGCCTATCAAATCCGGTCTGGGTCGAATTTGCTGCGGTTTTCGAACGGCACAGAGGTAATCTTGTTGAGTACCGAAGCTCCGAATTTCTCCTGGGGTACATACGACGAGAGATCGCAGTATCGGGTTGTGGCCCGCTACACTTCGAGCGATAAAACATTTTTCGCGGTGAACAAAGACAAACCGGGGGTCCTGTTGACCGCCAGAGGGAGGGTGTCGTTTACGATCACCGAGATCAGTCAGGCACGAGTCAGCGGCCATTTCAAATTCACTGGCATTAGAGGCAGCAAAGAATCTGACATAACAGTCCGCGGTGCATTCAAGAATGTCCGACGCAAGCAGAGGAAATAGCAGATGGGCCGGGATTTCTTCAAATTACTCATTGCCGTCGGGTTTGCAGTCTGCTGCGTATCGTGCTACGACAAAAAGGATGCCGCTGCAACGTCTGAACCCGAGTCGACCTTGTACGAGATCGTCAACAACGATTCAGGTACTGCCTACGGACCGTTCGAATTCACGGACGGTGCGAAGATCACGATGAGCAGGCACGCCTTCACCGTGGCAATGATCGAGGCGGAAGGATCGGACAAGGACTCGGGATTCGAAGGAGACGGGGCGCCCCTTCAAGCAACCGGCACGGGAGAGTACCTGATCGGCACATGGGAATGCGATGTCGAGGAAACAATGAAGACCCCTGAACTTTCAGGAACGGCCCAGGATGCGACATCCGAAGACATGATCAGACGCCAGTTCAGTCAGCTGCAGTGCGTCATCACGGCGGATACGATCACGATAGGGGGTCTGTCGCAAGACGGTGAACAAGGATTGCGTTATGAAGTGAAGTCAGCGCAGGGCAACGTTGTGATTGTTACGCTTTTAGATCAAAACGAAGACATGACCATCTTGGTCCACTCGCGTGACCACATCCAATTTGAAGTGCCACCCATTTCGTTCCGCCGGCAAGGTACAAGCGGGGCCGAGTGACAAGAGGGCGTGTGCCCCACTGGTTCAGCCCACTCTCAAAGAGCCTTTGCAGCCGCAGCAAAGACCTCAATTGTCCTTGCCACATCCTCGGCCGAATGCATGATCGAAACATAAAATTTGCTGTCCGGCCGAAAGATGCCGCGATCCAGCAACTGCCTGTTGAACTGCGTCACCATCGCTTTGTCGCTTGTCAGCGTGTCGCGGTATGAAGTGATCGGCTGATCCGTAAAGAACACGTCAAATACCGGCGGTACACCCACTACCTGTATCGCGATCCCGACCGTATCAAAGGCCGACTGCACCCCGGTCATCAGTTGCTCGCCGGTAGCGAACAGCCGATCATACGTCCCTGGTTCACGCAGAATCTCCAAGGTCGTCAGGCCGGCGGCGGCTGAGATCGGATTGCCGTTGAGCGTGCCGTATTGCGGCATGTATTTACCATCGCCGCGCGCGACCGGATCGAAACCGCGCATCAGCTCCTCTCGCCCCGCCACTGCAGCGAGCGGGAAACCGCCGGCCAGCGCCTTGCCAAGCGTGCACAGATCCGGCACTACGCCGTAGCGTTCCTGCGCTCCGCCGTAGGCCAGGCGGAAGCCGGTGACGATCTCGTCGAAGATCAGCGGCACGCCGAATCTTGTCGTTACCTGGCGCAATGCTTCGAGAAAACCGGGCTCCGGCTTGACTACTCGCTGTAACGGTTCGACGATAACACCGCCGAGCTCGTCGTGGTGGCGCTCGATGATTGCCGTCATCCCCTCGATGTCATTGAATGGTGCGACCAGCACCTGGTCGGCGATGCACCCGGGCAGCCCGGCGGAGTCCGGCTCGGCCGCAGGCAACTCGGCCGAGCCGCTGGCGAAGGTGCTCATCAGCGCATAGTCGTTCATGCCGTGGAAACCGCCTTCGAACTTCAGGATCCGGTCCCGGCCGCGCGCTGCTCGCGCCGTGCGCATGGCGAACAGCGTGGCCTCCGTACCCGTGCTGGTGAAGCGTACCTGCTCAGCGCACGGTACGGCATCGACGATTTCCTGTGCCAGGGCGATGGCCAGTTCGTGGGTAGCGAAAAAGGTGGTGCCCTGCCCTGCCTGTTCGCGCACCGCATCGATTACCCGCGGATGCGCGTGCCCGCACAGCATCGGTCCCGACCCCATCAGGTAGTCGATGTACTCGTTGCCACTGACATCCCACACGTGGCTACCGGCGCCGCGCTGCAGAATGGTGTCGTCGTAGACGTTGCCGATGCTGCCGCCCGGGAGGAGTCGGTGGGCCCGTTCAATCAAGGCATTGTGCGCCTCACTGAATGTCCGGTTTTCTGTCATTTTTTGAATTTCGGTTGCAGGTCGGCCCAGGTCGTCTGGATTTAAGGGAAATTAGCCGTGATTGCGTAAAAATCATCCGCGCCGAAGCTCTCTACCGACTGCGCCGGTTGTATGCGAATACGGTGGCAGACACCGAAACACCGAACTATCTTGTTCGCGCAATTCCGCCCCAATCAACCACAACTTCCGAGTTTCCGTAACGTCAATCAATCCTGCCACCAGGCGATGACGATACCAATGTACGCACCGGGTGCGCCAAACCATGTCGATGGGATGTTCCACCGATGTTTCCTGTACCGCCTTCTTGGCGAGAACACGACGAATAGCCTAAGTACAACACCGCCACAATCGAGGACTCATCCATGTCAGATCGGCTCGTTTATTTCAACGGCAATTTCGTTCCCGAGACGGAAGCCCGAATTTCCATTTTCGATTGCGCTTTGATGTTCGGTGATATGCTGTTCGAGATGACCCGTACATTTAACCACAAACCCTTTCGTCTGGGCGACCATTTAGATCGGCTCTATGCCTCGCTCAAGTACGCAAGAATCGATTGCGGCCTGACCATCGATGAGATGGAAGCAGCGACGATAGAGACGCTCGAGAAAAATCTGGCGATGCTCGAGGGCGTTGATTGCCAGATCATGCACAACGTCACACGCGGCGGCCTCGGCATCTACGAGGACATTGTCCGGGAAGGCCTCGCACCGATCGTGACGATCAACGTTTTTCCACTGGTCAAGCATCTCGGCAGCACCGCGCCGCAGTATACCGAAGGCTGTCATTCTGTCGTCCCCCCGCAGCAAACCGTGCCGTCCCGGTACATCGACCCGAAAGCCAAGAATCGCAGCCGAATTTACTACAAGCTGGCGGAACTGCAGGCCAATCAGTTGGAAGATGGTGCCATGGCGCTGCTTACTGACGAGCACGGATTTATCGCCGAAGGCACAGGC
>DPYP01000119.1:0-8338 GCA_003545375.1 Lentisphaeria bacterium | reverse complement strand
AACCGCTCCGCAGATCGCCGCGGGCGTGCACAGCAACACTGCTTCGCCCAGGTAAATCAAACCGATGCGCCGCCTGCCGAAGCCCAGTGCGGCCAAGGTGCCCTGCTCGGCCAGCCGCTGATCGAGATGGAAAACAAACATCAGAACCGTGAGCAGCACGGCCGCGATGATCAGGAAAAAGCTGAAGCCGATGAAGAGCCCGCCGAAATCCATCCCCAGCGTCACCGCATCGCGGGCCTGGCCACGTACGGCTGTGCTTTGCAGCCCGAGCGCTGCGGGACCGAGATCTGTCAGCACCGCAGCAGCCAGATTGCCCGCCGCATTGGATGATTGCGGATAGCGCACAGCGGTGACTGTACCAAATCGATTGTCCCAGATGCGGCTGCCGCGCTGCCAGGTGATGAGCGCTTTCGGCGAGCCGCGATGATCGTCCCAGTATTTCTCGTCCTTGTCACGGATACGGTCGAGATCCACCGGCGTACCGGTGTCCCAGTCGCGACAGTTTTCGGCAACACCGAGGCCGGGAAAATCAGGCATCAGCGAGCGATCGATGCCGGCCCCTTCTGTCGGAATCACTTGGCGAACTATGAAATTCGCCTCGCGGCTGGTGAGTTGCCGGCCACGGTCGAGCACGTAGAATTTCAACGACAGCGCATCGCCGACTTGCGCACCGAGGTCATCGGCACACCATTGATTGAGGATGATCTCATCGTCACGCAGATCGGCAACCGGCAACAGGGCGGGGTCCAATGCCGAGACCATCGAATATGGCGTGGCCCGGTCGCCGATGCGCAGCTCGTTGACGAAGTAGGTTAAAACCCGCGCAGCACCCGGCTGCGCAGCCGCGGCAGCAGCGGTTGGGCGGTCAAAAAATACCCGGCGGCTGCGCAGCTCACTACGATGGCCGACATCGACACCGTCATGTACGACGAGGCCGGCATCAGCAGGTGTCCAGGCATTAACCAGGGCAATGTCAGGTATTTGCTCGTGCTCAGTGAGCACCAGGTTGACCAGACCTTCGCGACCGATCGCTTGCTGCAACACCGCGCACGACACGAAAGCGTTGTACGGGGCAAGCTGGCTGTTGCGCAGGCTGAAGTTGCCGAACCCGGCACCATCGATCACCGCCGCAACGCTCAGGCGCAAAGTCACGTACGGCCGCTCAACCGACACCAACGCCGCGTCGCGCGACAGAAAGCTCGGCTGCTCCATCTGCAGCAGCACCGTGTCGCCTTTCTCGACACCGAGCCGCCCGGCAAGCCGGGTGTTGAGGACGATCTGCTCCGGCGCGATGCGGCGGATCAACGATGCGTTTCCAAACTCCCAGAACGCTTCGTCGACGCCAAGAATCTCGATTGCCGGCACCCGGGTGTCGCGGTCGGGGGCCGTCGCGATACCCGTGACGTGCACGACCGCAGCCGTGTCGCCTGTATACCTGGCCCCGATATTGGTGGCAAGCGCATGGCTTACAAAGCGATCCCCGCAAATGATTGCTCCACCGACGTTACCGAGACGCTCGGCACTGGTAGCGGCGAGACTGTGGCGCACGGAATCACCGACCAGCAACGCACCGGTGATTACCGCGGTGGTAATCACAACACCTGCAAACACACCAGCCACGGCACGGCGATGATACCACAGGTTACGCCGAATGAGCGACACGAAAGTCATTGTGCTGCCGGCCGATCGACCAGTGTTCCGTTGCGCAGTTCGCAGATCCGCTGCATACGCGCTGCCAGCGCAGCAGAGTGGGTGACGGTGATCAGAGCGACCTGATGTTGATCGTTCAGCTCGACGAGGAGCTCGGCAAGATTGTCGGCCGCCTGCTGGTCGAGCGCACCGGTGGGCTCGTCTGCCAGCAGCAGGGCCGGCCGGTTGATCAGGGCGCGGACGACAGCGACACGCTGGCGTTCGCCGCCGGACAACTGCGCCGGGCGGTGTGTCAGGCGCTCCGCCAGGCCAACCTGCGACAGAAGATCTCTCGCAATGTCTGTGGCGCTGGCTGGATCGGTCGGGGCACCGGGCACCAACGTAGGCAGCAGAACATTTTCAAGTACCGAGAGCTGCGGCATCAGGTGGTGGTCCTGAAAAATCAGACCGATCTCGCGATTGCGGAACTGCGCCAGGGCCACGTCATCAAGCTGCTCCATGTCACGGTCATGAAACAGAAAACGACCGGACGAAGGGCGGTCAAGCGCCCCGATTATATTGAGCAGGGTGCTCTTTCCACAGCCGGACGGTCCGACAACGGCAAGGCTTTCACCAGCCTCGACGGTCAGATCGAGATCCTGCAGCACGTGGACCTGGTCGTTGCCGGAGTCGTAGGACTTGGCAATGTTGGAGAGGGTCAGCAAGGACATGAGCCAAAGCAGTCGCGGGTTTTTAGATGTGCATACTATAAGCGTTGAAAAGTGCTTCGACGCCATATTGATACCCCGGCACATGGCTGGGGCATCACCCCTTGTCCAAGAATGCCATTCGCCGGTACTTGTTCCCTTTGCACGCCCCACATGACCCTGGGGCGGAGGCGTTCCCACCAACAGAAGGCCTCACGGGAAAACCGGAAGGCCCCAAAACACATCCACCTGACACTCCGCCCGGCGAACGCTTCCCCTTTGCTCGTAAGGTAATGACATCAGCCGACTGATCAATCCAGAACGGGAGGACTGCAATAAGAAGTATGCCCTCGATCGGGCCGAGACCTTTCTCTAAATTTCATAGCGGATATGTGTTTACGCAGCTCATTTGTCCTCCGCCCACGGCAGTGTGAGTTACAGCCACTGTCAACGACACGAGTCAGCGCCAACGATGAAGCCGTAAAATTCGAGACGGCGGTACCAACGTTACAGAGTTGTTACAATGCGACAGATGCGTGGTTGTCGGCGGTACGGTATTGTAATGAGGCTATGTACGCAACCATCAATTTCCCGGCACCGCCATGACCAAGAAACGACTCATCCAGCTCGCCGCCATTGTGCTCGCCATCGCCGGGCTGGTGTGGAATCAGTCCCAGATCGACACGTACCACGCAAAGGGCGACCTGAACCGCATGGTCGATAATCCGAATATCCCGCCCTCGCTGGCAGTCACGACGTTCGCACTTGGGCCAATGCGGGCACTGACCGTCGACGCCCTGTGGTGGCGCGCCATCGAACAGCAAGACCGCGGGGAGTACTTCGATGCCCTGCAGCTCACCAGCTGGATCACCCAATTGCAGCCGAATTTCTCGTCGATCTGGACATATCAGGCCTTCAACATGGCGTACAACATCTCGCACGACTTCGCCGACCCGCTCGACCGCTGGCAGTGGATCGACCGCGCCATTGTCTTGCTGCGCGACGAGGCACTGAAGTACAATCCCCAGGACAAAGTCATCCGCCACGAGCTCGCGCGCCTGTATTTCGACCGTATCGGCAGCAAAATCGATCCGCATGCCGCAGAGTTCCGTAACCAGTGGGCGCTGAAGATGCGGGACTATCTGCCCCGGGGCGACACCGAGGAACTGCAGCGTCTGGCCGCTGCAGCCGAATCGCTGGAAGTGCTGCAGAAACGCCCGGGCGTGGCAGCATACATCGCCGCGGGCGAGGCGCAGCAGATAGACGTGCTCGATTTCGAGGCGTATTCACCAATCGACCGCCCACTCAATGTCGGCCCGGACGCTGTCAATATGCAGGCAGCGGCGCTCGAAGTTTTTCATTTCTACCAGCGCCGGCGCGTCGAGCAAGAGCTCAAGCTCGACATCGAGCGGATGCTGAGTGTCGACGGCCAGTACGGTCCGCTGGACTGGCGCCTGCATCAAGCGCACGCCATCTACTGGCTCGCCAGCGACACGATGAACGACATGGTGTCGGGCAATCTCAATTACGGTCATATCCTGCGCCAGAGCATGATAAGCTCCTTCCGCGAAGGTCGTATGTTTTACAGTAAGGAGCACAATACGATGACGATGACGAACAATGTCCAGATCATCGGCCGCATCCACGAGCACATGGAGAACCTGCTCGCAAACGACTACAGCAAAGCGGCGGACAACGAGCACAAACGTTTCCTCGAGGAGGCGATCGCCGTGCTGTACATCTATAATCTCAATTCGCTGGCATACGAAACTTACGAGCACTACAGCTCCCACTACCTTGGTGACAACCCGATCAGCTACGAAACGTTCCTGGCGCAAAGTATCGAGCAGGTCCTCAATGCCGACGGCAGCAAGGGACGGCAGGCAATCATCGAGGCTTCACTGTATGAGGTTTTCAAATGGCTCGATATTGGCCACGTGGACCGCGCCAATGGTTCCTACAACCTGTCGCAACTGCTGTGGAAGCGGCATCAGGCGAAGTACCACGAGGCTCCAGCGAAGCAGTTGCCGCCGTTCATGGATCTTTTCATGGCGGAGCGTGACAAGTACATCGCAGCCAGCGGCGCCGACCTCGACAAGCTCGGCGAGAAGTTCGGAGCAGCACGTCGCAAAGGGGCAACCCGGGTTTATATTGGACCAACGGGACATAAGCAATAGGCCACGAAGCCGGCATGAAAAGCGTCTATCGGCCACGGTTGCTCGGCAGTATTTGAGCAATTTCACGCCCGAGCCGCGACCCGACCTCGAGAATTGCTGTACGTGTACTTTTGCCCGCCTCGTGAACTCGGGAACAAGGATTTCTCGTATTGGCGACAGATTATATTTTCATGATCGGGCCACGTGCCTGCGGCAAGACCGGCGTCGGTAACAGCGTCGCTATGAAACTCGACGACTGGACAGCGTTCGACCTCGACACCGAGTATGAACGGATTTGCTTCATGGAAACGGGTCAGCGGCTCAATCCCGACCCCGACGAATACTACAACCGCAGCCGGGAAATCCTCTTCGAGTACCTCGGTCACGACAACATCGTCATGTGCCTCGGCGGCGGGACGTTGATTAATTCTCACAGTGCCCCGGACGGCTGCATCGAGACGCTGAACAAATGCCGCGAGCGCGGTCAGGTGGTTCTGGTGCTGCCCAGCCGCTTCGATTTTCGTAACCGGAAGATTCTCTACAATCGCGAGAAACAGCGGCGCTATTCGGTTACAGCGCACACTGTCGCGGAACATTACGACAAACGTATCGGCTTCTTCCGGAACAACGCCGATCTGATCGTCTACAGCAATGACATCGATACCGCCGCGGACAAGATCATCAAACACTATGGTCTCGGCGCCGCCGAGGCATGAGATCTATTCCAGTCCGTCCAGCTCGGCATGCCGCGGGCAGTTGACGACGTGGTCGTTAACCAGGCCAGCTGCCTGCATGAAGGCATAGCAGATGATCGTACCAACGAAATTGAAGCCGCGCGCCTTCAGGTCCTTGCTCATCGCGTCCGACTCCGCCGTGTAGGCGGGGATCTCCCGCAACACTTTGTAGTGGTTGACAATCGGGCGGCCATCGACAAAGCCCCAGATGTAGGTATCGAAACTGCCGAATTCCTCCTGTACCTTCAAGTAGGCACTGGCATTGCGGACGGCTGAGTTGATCTTCAGCCGGTTGCGCACGATACCGGCATTGCCAAGCAACTCGGCAATCTTGTCGTCTCCGTAGCAGGCGACGATGGCCGGCTCGAAGTTGTCAAACGCCGCGCGATACGCTTCGCGTTTTTTCAGGATGGTTTCCCAGCTCAAACCGGCCTGAGCACCGTCGAGTACGATGAACTCGAACAGCTTTCGGTCGTCATGCACCGGCACGCCCCACTCCTTGTCATGGTACGCTTTGGCCAGGTCGGAAACCGCCCATTCACAAGTTTCGTCTATCTTTCCCAAGTCTTTCCCTTACAGGTTTGATGTGTCAGGTGTAGGATTCGAGGATTCAGGTGTCAGGTTTTCAGGGTTTCATAGTACTTCATCGAATCGATTTTTCCTGACACGCGAAACCTGACACCGAAAAACCTCCGAGCCGCCATGCCCGTGATCACTCTCAAAGCCGGACGCGAAAAGTCCCTCATCCGTCTGCACCCCTGGATCTTTTCCGGCGCGATTGACCGCATCGAGGGTGACCCGGCTGCCGGCGCAGTTGTCGATGTCTATACAGGCGATGGCGTGCTGATCGGTCGCGGCGGCTATTCGCCGGCATCGCAGATCACGGTGCGCATGTGGTCATTCGTGCCGGAAGACACCATCGACCGGGAATTTCTCCAGCAACGACTAAGCACGGCGATCGACTTGCGGTCGGTGCTGCCGTCGCTGCCGGTGGCAGCTTGCCGACTGATCAACGCCGAGTCAGACGGCATGCCGGGGCTTATCGTGGATCGCTATGGTGAGTTTCTTGTCTGCCAGTTCCTGGCCTGCACAGTCGAGGCCTTCAAACAGGAGATCGTCGAACTGTTGCAGGAGCTCACGGGCTGCCAGGGCATCTACGAACGTTCCGATGTCAGCGTCCGCAACAAGGAGAACCTGCCGCCCGCAGCCGGCGTGCTGGCAGGCAGTGAGCCGCCGGAGTTGATCACGATCACCGAGCACGAACGTCAATATCATGTCGACATACGTACCGGGCAAAAGACCGGCTTTTACCTGGACCAGCGCGACAACCGCACATGCCTCGCGGCCCTCGCCGAGGGCAAGAGCGTTCTCAATTGCTTTTCATACACCGGCGGCTTTGCCATTGCCGCCCTGACCGGCGGCGCCACGGACGTCACCAACATCGATACCTCGGCCAAGGTTCTCGAACTCGGCCGCCGCAATGTCGAGTTGAATGAGCTGCCAAGCGAACGGGTCACGGACGTAGAAGGCGATGTATTCGAGGTGCTGCGGCAATATCGCGACAGTCGCCGCAATTTCGACGTGGTCGTGCTGGATCCGCCGCGGTTCGCCGAGTCAAAGATGCGGCTGCCACAGGCCAGCCGCGGCTATAAGGACATCAATCTGCTGGCGCTGAAACTGCTGCGACCGGGCGGCCTGCTGCTGACATACTCCTGTTCCGGCCATGTCGCCCCGGATCTCTTCCAGAAAATCGTGTCGGACGCAGCGCTCGATGCTGATCGGGTCGTCCAGATTATCGATCGACACGCCCAGCCGGGCGATCACCCTATTGCCCTGACGTTTCCCGAAGGACAGTACTTGAAAGGGCTCGTCTGCCGCGCGCAGTAGGCGCAGAACAGATGCCGAACGCTGAACACCGAACGCTAAAACCAAGGAGTAACCCGATGGCACTCGAACCTGGGACCCCGGCTCCGAAATTTACCGGCCAGACACAGACCGGGGAGACCATTTCACTGGACGATTTTGCCGGCAAGAACGTCGTGCTCTACTTCTACCCGAGAGACGACACGCCGGGCTGCACCACCGAATCCTGCGCCTTCCGCGACAACCATTCCGCATTCACCGACAAGAATACCGTGATCATCGGCTGCAGTGCCGATTCGGTGGCATCGCACGAGAAGTTCGCCAACAAGTATTCGCTGCCCTTTGAATTGCTGGCCGACGTCGATCGCCAGACAATCGAGGCCTACGGTGTCTGGGTAGAGAAAAACATGTACGGCAAGAAGCGGATGGGAATTCAGCGCGCCACCTTCGTCATCGGTCCGGACGGCAACCTCAAGGCCGTCTTCCCCAAGGTGAAGCCGGCCGAGCACGCCGAGGAAGTTCTGGCCGTGCTGGAGTAATGTGAGCCGAAAAGTCCATGTGTTGCGCTGCAGACACGCGTGAATGATGGTGAGAAAATCAGACGATACCGCGCTATACGGTTGAAAATTGCCGTTGCCACATTACCCTGCCCGCTGCGAATCAACGCAGCAAGAAACGAAATGTCATGAATGTTTTCGATCTCTTTCGACTCGACGGTCGCGTCGCCATTGTTACCGGCGCTTACGCCTGGCTGGGCTACGACATGGCCTGTGCCCTCGCCGAGGCCGGCTGTCATATCATCGTCACCTCGCGCGACGAAACCCGCGCCAACGAGACCGCCGAGAAACTCGGTAACGCCTATGCCGTTGAGACCCTCGGTCTGACCCTGGATCAGCGCAGTCACGAGCAGACCGTTGCGATGGCCAAAGCGGCCTTTGAATGGAAGGGCCGCATCGACATCCTTATCAACAACGCGGGCGGCGGCTCCGGGAACAGTCCTGGAAACATCCATGAACGCGATTCCGAGGACGAGGCGAATTTGATCGCGACGAACCTCACGGGCTGCCTTAACTGCTGCAAAGAAGTCAGCCGCTATATGGTCGAGGCCGGCTATGGCAAGATCATCAACATCGCCTCGGCCGCTGCCCTGGTCGGCCGCGACCGCCGGATGTACGATCGCAGCGGCATGGCCGGCCAACCCGTCGACTACGCTGCGGCCAAGGCCGGAGTCATCGGTCTCACCCAGGAC
>DPYP01000152.1:0-10783 GCA_003545375.1 Lentisphaeria bacterium | reverse complement strand
TGCCCTGCCCTGCCTCGAGCCAGCGATAAAGAGTCGGCCGTACGATGGCGTGCTCCGGACCGAGCGTATCGAACGGATGCACCACCGCCAGGTGGCCGTGATGCCGGTGCGACAACTCTAAATCCTGCCCTTCGTACACGGCGATTCGCGGCTGCGTCGCGAGCTCGTCCGAGGAGGGGCTCCACGGCACCACTTTGTCAGCCGGCTGGATGTATTCCGCGTACGGCGGCACGGTCTGCTGCAACTGCTTCCAGGTCGTCACGTCATCGGCGTCGATGTCTAAGAGTTCGGCGCTGCTGATCAATGACTCGAGCAGGAAATGGATACAGGCCAATTGGAACGATGGGTTCCTGCCGGTCGCTTGGAAGCTGCCCCAGTTGTATTCGGCTGAGGTGCCGAATGGCAGGACCATCTGGCCGTCTTCCTCTTCCAGCAGCGACTCGTAAACACGCATCGCGCCTTTCATGAAGGGATATGCGGTGTCGCGAAGGAAGTCGACATCCATGGTGTAGCGATAGTACAGCCACATCAGGTGTGCGGCCCAGCCGGTGCACGCGAAATCAGTGAAAGACGGCCAGTAGTTGGCGATCCATTCGCCGGTATCGTTGACCGCCATCGGCAGGAAGATGCCGTCGTCGATATCGAACAGCAGCTTGGCGTTGTTTCGCAGGCGCGGTTCCCACTGCTTCAACTTATCGAACAACGGCTGCAGCAGTTCCGGGGCATTAGCGCCGTACGCCGGCCAATAGCACATCTGGATATTGACATTGAAATGAAAATCGTTGCCGCAATCCGGCATCTGATACTCTTCCACCCACGGCCCCTGCAGTACAGCCGGGTACTCCTTCGACATGCCCGCCAGCTTGAACAGGCCGTAATAGTAAACCTCCTCCGCCTCCACCGACGGCAGGTCTATCTGCGGAACCTGCTGCCAGTATCCGTTCCACCAGCGTTTCGTCGACTCAACAGCGGCGCTCGCATTCTCGAGCATGTCACCGGCGTTCGCCCTGGCCGCCTCCGGCGTTTCACCGTATACAGCGGTGACAGCCAGGCCGCCGGAAAATCGGCTGGATGCCAGGCAGAGGGTCGGGTCTGCCGGCAGCTCCTGGATCCAGCCGCGCATGGAACTGTCGTCGAACATCTGCGGTGGCGCATGGTCGAGTCCCGCGAGGCGATCACCCATGAAATCCCAGGCCGGCCGGCACCTCACGTCAAGGTCTGCGTTGTCGCTCTCGATCAGCAACACCGGTTGATCGGCAGCAACCGACAGCCTGAGCATCGTACTCGCCTGCTCATTCGACAAATGCAGAGCGCCGTCCGCCATCTGCAGCGTCGCGTCGGCTATGCGCAGGCCGAGTTCGATCCGGCCCATCGGCAAACCGCTCGGGCTGTCGATGCCGATCGATGGGTCCGTCGGCTCGACCATCTGCGCAATACCGTCATCGTCCCTGGCAAGCCAGTGCTTCCGCAAATCCGCCACATTCATCTTCGCGGTGATCGGACGAATATTGCGGCGGTCCCAGAAGTCGGCGCGATTGATCGTCAGACAGAGGCGCTCGTCACCCCAGACGACGACACCGAACAGTCCGTTGCCGAGCAGGATGCCGGCGTGTGTGTTCGGCAGCGGAAACCGCCAGTCCAATTTCAGCTTGTCACTGTGTATGTCCATCGAGAAAAGACCTGTTGAATATCGATTGGTCGTACAGTACCACGGATCGCGGATTTGTATTGTTGATCGACGAGTGAAGTTTAATATCTGCTGAATAACTGGAAGGACCGATCGAAACATGGAGGCCGATATGCCGCAAAACCAGATAGTCGAGATTGCCTTTACGAGCGATATCACGTATGACGATCCGTACAACGACGTCGACCTCGAGGCGCTGGTCACGACGCCCGGCGGCGAGCAACTTCGCGTCCCGGCGTTCTGGGCCGGCGGCAATGTCTGGAAAGTACGGATCGCCGGCGATCCCCCCGGCAACTACGCCTATACGACGGCGGCAAACGTCGATACCGATGACGGTCTGCACGGGCAGACCGGCTCGTTCACGGTAGCCCCTTACGACGGCGACAACGCCTTGTTGCGCCACGGCAGATTGCGCCTCGCGGATGATCGCCGACACTTCGAACAGAATGACGGCACGCCATTTTTCTGGACCGGCGATTCCTGGTTGATGGGGCTGACAAAGCGTCTGGACTGGCCCGACGGCTTCAAGGAACTCGCAGACGACCGCGTCGCCAAAGGTTTCAACGTTATCCAGATCGTTGCCGGTCCTCTCCCCGACATGGGTGTCGGGGATCCGCGCGGCCGCAACGAAGCAGGCTTCCCGTTCACCGAGAATTTCGAGCGGGTCAACCCGTCGTATTACGATCACGCCGACTTGAAGTTCGCCTACCTCGTGGAGGCGGGGCTGATGCCGTGCATCATCGGCATGTGGGGGTACTATCTGAAGATGATCGGCGTCGAGGCGGTGAAGCGCTACTGGCGCTACCTGGTGGCCCGCTACGGTGCCTACCCGGTTGTGTGGTGCACCTGCGGCGAAGGCATCATGCCGTACTACCTCTCCGAGTCGCCGGAAGAAGATGCGGCACTGCAAAAGCGTGGCTGGACGGAGGTCATAGTCTATGTCCGCAGTATCGATCCGTACGGTAACCTCATCTCGATTCACCCGACCCTGAAAGGGCGCGAACAGGTGGAAGACCCGAGCGTGATGGATTTCGAAATGCTGCAGGCGGGGCACCGCGACATCGGGTCCGTCGTGCGCTCCATCGAGCAGATCACCGAAGCGGTCGGTGCCGAACCGGTCATGCCGGTCATCGAAGCGGAAGTGAACTTCGAAGGCATCCTCGGGCGTTCCTGGCAAAATGTCCAGCGGCTCAATTTTTATCACGCCGTCATGCGCGGCACCGCCGGACATAACTACGGCGCCAACGGCATCTGGCAAATGAGCACGACCGAGGAGCCGTACGGCCGGTCACCCCATGGCCGCAGCTGGGGTGAAATGCCCTGGCAGGAGGCGGCGCAACTGCCGGGTTCCCGGCAGGTCGGACTTGGCGGACAATTCATCCGTCGGTTCCCATGGTGGGCAATGGAACCTCGACCTGACTGGATAAGGTGTGAGCCCGACTGGACCTGGGATTGGCCGGCGGATGTTGTTATCTACGGCCCCGTGTGCGCCGGGATTCCACGTCAGCTGCGAATCGTCTATATGCCGATGTTCTGGACGCCAGGTGTGATCGTCGCGATCGAGCCGGACGTTTCATACACAGCGTACTGGTTCGATCCGTGCACCGGCAAGGACATCGATATCGGTCCTGTCGAAGTGTCGGACGCCGGTGAATGGACTCCCCCGTTGCCGGGAGAATGCCACGACTGGCTGCTGGTTCTGACGAGTACGGAGACAACTTTGTAAGGTGGCGGAGCGCCAATCAATCGCTCTTTTTCACTCTGTCCGGGCAGGCTGAGCGCGCTTTCACCAGCAGTGTGATGGCATGATTCCACGGCGTCGGGATGCCGAGAGCCTGCCCTTCGCGCACGACGGCGCCGTTCTGCGAATCGATCTCGGTCTGTCGCCCGCTTTCCATATGCTGCAGCATGGAGGGCTTGATCATGACCGTGGCGGAGGTCTCCTTGATTTCCACTGCTGGATTTTCGTCTGCCAGGACGATTCCCTTGGCGCGCACGATCTCGAGAATCTCGGACAACAGATGATCCTGTAACTCATCGGCCGCTGGATTACCGGCAATTTCGCCGGCCAGAAGTCCGGTCACTGCCGAGATCGGGTTGATCGCCGAGTTGTGGATCCACTTGTTCCAGATGACCCCGACGATATTGTCCGAAATCACGGTCTCGAAGCCGGCGCCTTCGAGCGCTTCGCAGAGCAGCTGAACGCGGTCCGTCCGGGTGCCGTCCAGCTCGCCGATCAAGGTTTGCCCGGCGTTGGTATGGGTCGCGTGCCCCGGGTTTGTGTTGGTGACGCTGTTGTAGCTGATGCCGCCGAGGACTCGGTCCTTGCCCAGGCAATCGCTGAGCGTTTCGACATTACCGATACCGTTCTGCAGAGTAATCGCACAGCCGTCGTCGCCCACCAGGCGCTGGGCACACTGTGCCGCCGCGAGGGTGTTGTTGGCGTCCACTTGAACCAGGGCATAATCGACGCGCCCGGAAGCAGTGTCCGGCGTTGCTGCCTGGACGCTGATCCGGCGATCGCCACCGATGCCGTCCAGCCGCAGGCCGTCGCGGTTGATTGATTCGACGACCTCGGACCGGGCATCGATCAGAGTGACCTCATGCCCGGACGCCGCCAGTCCACCGCCGTAGAGCGAGCCCATCGCACCGGTGCCAATGATACAGAATTTCATGGGTCGCTCCCAGTCTTGGCGGCTGAATTTCAATCAACATAACGGACCCGGTCGGAGTCGAGCAATTCCCGGATGTGATCCGGAATCTCGAGCCCATCCTTCACGGCGGCGCTCAACTCTGCTTCGTCACTCCGGATCTTCTCGAGGCGCTGGAGCACGCCGATGATTTGAGCCTGCGGTACTACTGCGACACCATCGCGGTCGGCAACAATCAGATCGCCGGCAGCCACGGTGACGCCGCCCAGCGTAACCTCAAGACCGACAGTGCCGGGTCCGGTGCGAGCCGGCGAGTTCGCGGTTACACCGCGACAGAAAACCGGCAGACCAACCGCAAGGATGTCCTCCAGATCACGGACCAGCCCGTCGGTAACCAGCCCGGCTGCGCCTCGGTTTTTCGCCATGCCGAGCACCAGATCACCGGTCACGCACCGGCCCTCGAAACGATCAGTGCCCGCGACCAGAACATCGCCCGGCTGCGCCTCGGCAACGGCAGCGAATAAGGCCAGGTTATCGGCCGGTCCGCAGTAACAGGTCAACGCCGGACCGACAATCCTGCTCATCTGCGGATCACCGCCAGCTATCGATTGAATGTCAAAATCCAGTGCACCCTGTCCGTCCATAGCATCAACTACGAAGCTCGACGGCACACCGACAAACGCCGCCACGTCAGCCGGGGCGGGGCGCTGAATGTCACGTTTCACTGTGAGAACAGGCGGTGGGTCGATCATGGAATCTCCTTCAAGTTTTCTGTCCGACCGGTAGAGTAACTTCGTATCTGTCCCGATACAACAAAGCCCCCGGGCCATAAAGAAAGGCCCGCCCCGTGTGGATCGGACCGGTCGTTTTCGGAGGCTCGACATTTGAAAATACCTTGCAACCAAACCGAAAAAACAGTAAAATGCAGTTCCTTCTCTGCCGCCATTGGAGAGCACACGGACGCATCGAGGTACTCACGCAATCAGCGAAGCACGATTATGATGAAACGGCAATTCGCCGCACACATCTGTACATTGCTGCTGCTGGTTGACATTGTTTGCAGACAGGGTAATTGAAGCAAGCGGGCATGGCAATGAGTTGTGAAGCCCGGCTTTGACCAACACGAGGGCGAAATCGCGATGCAAATGAATCGTGCAGTAAAAGATGCCTTCACCCTCATTGAGTTACTCGTGGTCATCGCGATCATTGCGATCCTGGCTGCAATGCTGCTGCCGGCCTTGTCCTTCGCCAAAGAGAAAGCGCGGACCATTGAATGCATGTCACGATTAAAACAGCTCGGCCTCGCCTTTCAATATTACGCCGATGAGAATGAGGACTGGCTGCCGTGTGCAGACTATCGATCCGCTGACCCGCCGACACAGCCCAGCGGTTATACTGGAGGCGGCTGGGTTGATTCGGTGCGTCAGGTGGGCGGTTACATCGAGGACAAAGAGATATTCAAATGCCCGTCGCATCCCTATTATCTACCGGTGCAAAGCGGTTATGGTTCCTATGGGATCAACATTCATCTCAACGGATGGCGATTGAACGTCGGCATTTACGACGAAGGGTATATGACAAACGTGGCCGCGACCTCGGAAGGGCGGCGGATCCGGAAACGCGGTGAGCTGGACCTCCTGTCGTCAGGTATGATGCTGAGCGACGGTTTTGTCATGTTTACCGCGTCCGGAACAGTCTGGTCGGACTGGGAACAACTCAGTGCGGCAAGTGACCTGACCGAGCAACGATATGGCCCCCGGCACCAGGACGGCAGAAACGCTGTTTTCGCCGATGGCCATGCCGGCTGGAACAGCCAGAACGACATTCCCTCCGATCACGACACGCCATACTGGGGCGGGCGCTCTGGGCCTATTCCCTGGCCGTAAAGATTCCTGCAACGGACAGGGAATACAACGGATGGGAACGGAGGCAAGCAGGTGGGTCGAACCCCTATTCCCATGGGAAAGTTGACGGCACCTTGAACAGCGGCGCCAGCTCCCGGAAGAACGCCAGGTGCCCCAGTGGCCCCGGATGGGTGCAGTCCGACATGTGTAGCCAAAGCTCGTTGGGCTCTTCACGCCTGACCCCACGCTGTCCCTCGAGCCGTTTCCAACACTTGTAATGATCGACGACGGCGCATCCTCTCTGGTCCGCAACCTCGACAATCGTCGCCGCGAACAGCGACTGTTTCGTTCCCGCCGTTTCAACGGCCGGCTCCTGGCCGTCCTGCAAGTTCACGGTCTGCGGCGGATTGACAATCGGATTCGGCGTGCGCAAGAGCACAGCGGCACCATTGTGGTTGCGAACACGGTCGATGAGACTGGCCAATGCGGTCCGGAATTCCTCGACATCACCACTGGCGTCGTTCATGCCGTAACTGATGATCACCAGGTCGGGGTTAAACCGCAGTACGTCTTCCTCGAGACGGTTTGACCCTTCTGCAGCAGTGTCTCCGCAGCGTCCCGAGTTGATGACGCAGCAACGGTTGCGGCCATACGTTTCGAACAGCGCCTCCTGCAAATACCCCACCCAGTTCAACCGTCCCACCGTGTGCCAGGTCAGTTCGGTGATCGAATCGCCAAGCGCCACGACCGTGACCTTCTGACCGTTCTCCAGCTTGTTCAGAAACTCTTGCATTGTGTGATACCTATGTGACTTCTGTTACTGCAGGGTGACTGTCGCGCCGATCTTTATGGATTCTTGCGCTGCCAGAGCGATCTGCACGCTGTCCCGGCCAGCCTCTGCCCGTGCCAGCGAAGCGGCATTGTCCGGCGCCAATGCCCTGCAGTCGAGAAAATCCAACCAGCCCGAAGGATCGCCGTGGGCCTGGCGCAATTCGTAGTTCCAGGTTTGAAAGCTGCGGGTTTCCTGGTCCGCCTCCCACAGTTTCAGCTGTTCCAGGTCGGTCACCAGGCGGCGGCCGTTGTCTCCGACAATTTCCAATTCGTGGGCGAAGGCGGGACAGAAGAAACACATCTCCAGACAAGCCCGCGTGCCGTCCGCGTAATCAACGAGGACGAATGCATGATCGAGCAGCTCGCCAACGTTGCCGCCGTCCTCGGCTGTGAGGGCCTTGCCGCCGATGGCATTGACGCGCACCGCCCGGCTCCCGCAGTACCAGTTGAAGAGATCAAAATGATGACAGTTCTTTTCCACCAGGGCGCCGCCGGATTTGTTTTCGTCCCCAATCCAGTCATCCACCTTCGGGAGAAATGGCGCCCGCAATTCGCGGGCAAACATCATGGAGGGCTTGCCCACAACACCGCTGTCCACCAATTTCTTCATGTGCTTGAGCACCGGCACGGTGCGCAGCTGAAGCCCGACATAGAAGAGGCAGTCTGAAGCCTTTACCCCAGAGACAATCCGGTTGCAATCCTCGAGACTGTGCGCCATGGGCTTTTCGCAGTAGATATCCAAACCGGCCTCGAGCCCGGCCAGGACTATCTCGCAGTGCACGTACTGCGGGGCGGTGACCAGCAACACGTCACACTCGACTTCGGCCAGCATCTCCCGCCAGCCCTCGAACATCCGCGCTCCCGGTGATACGGCCGCTGCCTTTTCACGGGAAGGGCCATGCGGATCGGCATAGGCGACAATCACGCCGTGATTCGGGGACGCCGCAATTGTCGACATACAACCGACACCGCGGCCGCCGGCGCCGGCAACAACTACTCTCGGAGGGGCCATGCGTTGCTCCTTGGCTTGGGGAGGAAGAAGGTCACGTCAGAGTTTTGTCCGTATCAACCACACCGGCACCGCCAAACGCTTCTATGATGCCGATCCGCGGTGATATATAATAGCGCGACAATGAAACGAATCGACGTATGACATCGGCACAGACAATATCAATATCTTCAATCTCGTCGTGACGGGCGAGCTCCATATCCTGCCAGCCGTGTGCGTCCTGCGAATCACCCAGCAACAGCAGCACCTTCTTACCCGGCTGCTCACGATGTTCGGCAAGCAGGATCCGCGGCCCGGTTGCAGACGCCGCATACTCTCGCATGAGCCGGCAATTCTCCGGTGCACCAATGACAATCAAGTTGTATTCGAACATGTGCGGCTGCGTCGGCCGATACGTCTCCCAGCGGATATCCAGATCATCATTGGCCAGGATCGAATGCAGAACATTGTGCAGGTTGTAGGCCCATTCGGCATCCTTGCGGGTAGCCTTTTCGCCGACAACGATTGTCGTGGGTTGATTCAGGTCGATTTGACGCAGCACCTCGACACCGCCCTCATATACTAATTCCCCGTACGGCACGCGTTCGACATCCAGGCGTTCCGGTGTAAAGCTGCGATGCCGCAGCAGGCTCCAGCCACAAATTGTTTTGTCACCTTGTCCGTCAGCGTAGCGGACAACTGGAAATACGTGATAGTAACCCGATTTACTTTCCGGCTCCATCGCCAGAACAGCCGTGAAATCCCGGGCCTCGCCATCGGCCAGGTCGAATGATGCAGCCTCGGCAATGGCGACATGTATTTCCACTGGCCCGTCAACCGTGACCGACGAAACCGTGATATCGCCACCTGAGATATTACGAACAGTGAAGGTCAGTTCGAAAGGGTTTGCTGCCTCGATCTCGCCCTCGTTGCAAGTGATCGCGACCTGGTTGATCGGCAGGTCACGCGGCCCGTATTGTTTCTGAAGATCACTCAACAACCGGCCTTCGCCGCGCAACGTACGGTCCCAACGGACAAGATCGTAGTGGCGCCGGCCGTGGCGTTTCCAGAATGTATCCATGAACCAGCATTTATAGATGTGCGTCAGGCCGCGCGGCATCATCTGTTCGCGGTACATGTGTTCGCACACTTTGACACGATCCTCGTCGCTCAAATGTGTCAACCCGCCCCATCCCGCCTCCGTTGCCATCGGCTGCAGGTCGTGTGCAGCGCAATAATTACCCAGCGAGATGGGATAGTTTGCACATTCATAAGTCTGTTCGATCTGTTCCTCGACAGGCTGCCATCCGCGACGGAAGCCGGAGAAATAGTCATGAGAAGAGGCAGCACTGAACTCGAGGCCCGCTTGCTTTGCGATACCGAGATAGGCCCCCATCCCTTTTGAGATCGTGATAATTACCGGCACGTCCGATTTGTGAAACTCCGTCAACATCTCCCGGGCACGTTCGAGGTAATCGACGTTGACCCCTTGACAATACTCACCGGTCGCGGCATCGGCATAGATTGCTTCGTTCATTGGCTCATTAAATTCGATAATATCCGAAAACTCGCGGTTCAGCTCGTCGATTGCAGCGATCGCACCCGGCTCATAATCAATGTCCAGACACATTTTCACACCGTACGTGCGTGCTGTTTCGAGGATGAGCCGGACCATTTCGAGCTCGACATCGTTGCGGGCCTTGAGATGGTGGTAGCGGCAAACGAGCCCGAGCGCACTCATGATGCGAAAATCGCGCTCGATAAAATCTATCAGCTGCCGACTCTCCGGTTTCATCAGCAGGTCATTGGTTTTGCCGACGGTCGTGTCGCTGTGCCAGAGGACGAAATCCTCCGCGAGACGATCGGGAATGTAGAGTACTCCGATGGTGGTATGCCGGACACCGAGATCGATGACCGCCACCCCGTTGTCGTTGTGACTCCTGCGATAGCCCTCATAGAGAATGAAATTCTCGTTTGCCCGGGCCGTCGCCAACGGGTCGTCAATGCACAGCCGCATCGCGTATGACACACGTTTGCCGGTGGGCGGTGTGATATGATCATAATCGCCATCGGCATCGTATTTCGTCTTCTCATATCGCCGTCCGGTGATTGCCGTCACACAACAAAGGTCCGCGTCCGACTCGGCCAGGCGATGCATGGCCATGCGGCCGTTGCACTCCAGATACCATTTGCCGTCGGGCGTGAGTTTGTGCCAGTTGAAGGTCTGGTCGTTCATCAGTTCGACGGCCCATCCGCTGCCTTCGATCGTCGCCCAATCCAGCCCCTGGAACAGAATATCCGGCGGCGAGTCGAACTGCAGCTCGTCCTTGACCCGGCCGTAGAGGCGGGAAGCGCTGCCGGTCACCGGCTGGTTGACGGACAGCTTCTTCACCAGGGCGAGATACGCGTGCTTGCGTTCCGCCGCTTCGTTTGTCACGCCCACTTCGATGTCTACGTATCCAGCGTGAAAGCACAGGACCGCCAGGTCGATCCGGTATGATTGCCATTGGCCGGTCAGCTCGAGCCGCGTGAAGACAGAGCCGCCCTCGGGGACGTGAATGGTCATTTCCGGCCACTCGGCAGCATCGACGGGAGGCGCTTCATACAGGCACATGTCCCCTTCGACCAAACCCAATGTCAGTTCTACGGTGAGGTCACTTGCAGGCCGCGAAATCCGCAAAACCCCATCGTGCCAGGAAACCGCTATACCGTCCGGCGTCGACGCATCGGGATCGGGCAGATAAACAGTCTCACACTGTGCCGGAATATCGGCGATGAACAC